>JAAETM010000262.1 GCA_024228395.1 bacterium
AGCGCACAAACGCGTGCCCGCGTCGCTCCAGTTCTTGATCGACTTCGTCCAGTAGCACGTTTGCGAGCAGTGGCGAAAGGGGGCCTCCTTGCGGAGTTCCTTGCCAGCGCTCGATTCGCATTCCGTTTACCATCATGCCGGGATGATTGACCTTCACTGCACAATCGCCGGATTTACGCCAATTCGCTTTGACCACAAGAGCTTCGCTGTTCTTGGCCAGCTCGCCCTGTTCCACAGCGCCTCGTATCCGATTTCTGTGCGTCAACTCGCAGTTTCGTTTCACGCTTCCTTCAGACGGTCCCTCGCGGTTCCGCCCTTGTGCTTCCCTTCGGTCCCTGTGGCCAGGTCCCGGAAGAACTTTCATCTTCGAGCCAATCATCATGCCAGGCACACCAAGAAAGGCCCACAGATCACAGCCGCGACCTGTGGGCCTTGTTTAGCCGAACGAGGGCTTAGGGGAAGGTCACGCTGAGACCATTCGAGAAGTTCGAAGTTCCGGTGCCCGCAGGAGTATCGCGGTGCCACACTTGGAAATTCCAGGTCGATCCAGACGCGATCGTCATGGCGCCTCCAACAAGTGCTTCGGGAACATCAAATCCGGTTTCCGCGCCTGCAGGGCCTACCGAAGAAGTACCTGCAAAGTTGCGCAGCACACCGGATGCATTGAAGAGGCCCACGGAATTGCCGGTTGTTCCCAAGACGTTGTAGCGGAAGAAAGGACCACTGGCTATGCAGAGTTGACCGTTACTGACCGTAAGGCCGGGCTCAACAAATGAGGAGCCGACCAGGAAGTAGCCGAGCTCACCCGAGACACCATTGGAGCACTCAAGGTGCAGATCGGACAGTCCACCGGCAATACCTCCGCCGGTCAGCCAAGAACCGGTCAGCTGGGTGGAAGCGCCGGTTGAGTTGGGACTGTTCGGATCGCAGAACGGCGTTCCAATACCAGAGGGCGCGGCTGATCCCACCTGCACGGTCATCTCCATTTCAGCATCGAGAGTATCCGTGACCTCCCAGGACAGGATCGCTCCCGTGGTCGTATCCAATGAGACGAATTGTCCGGTTCCTCCACCCGTGTAGAGCGTAGCGTAGAGCGTATCGTTCGACCAATCGAAGTCCATGCCCTGGGCGTAGTTGATGTCCACGCCAATGGGGCCGAGCAAGGTTGCGACTCCAGTGATCGAATCGATCGAATGGAGACTGTCATCGGTCAGACTGTGGGCAAACAGGTTCCCTTGGCTATCACAGGCAATGTCGATCAGGTGCGTGGGGCCCGACACACCCACCATAGTGAAATTGCCGGTGGTCATGTCCCCAACCCAAAGCGCATCGCCCGACATCGCATACCAAGTGGTGCCGTTGGGGTGTGCTGTGAGGCCATTGACTGATGTAATAGGGAACGTTGTCGCACCCATCGGGGCAAATATTCCCGTCACCTCATCAAGGATGCCATATTCCGATGTGTCGTAATCGATGGCATAGATCGAAGTCGCAGTAGCATCAAAATCCAAGGCGAAGAGTCGACTACCTGAGGTTCCAGAACCGGCTGTCCAGTTGGTCAAAAAATTTGCCGTGTCCGAGGTAAACATAGTGTCGGCCCCACGATAATTGATTCCAACAACATGGGATTGCGCGGAAGCAAACGTGACGGTCGCCGCAATTGCAGCGAGCGCGAGGATAGATTTTTTCATGCTTGTTTGAGTGTGGGGTAGAGAGTACAGATACCTGCCCTGTTGCCAACCACACATGGCGTCGCTGGCACGCAACCCAGCGTACCAAGCATTTTCAAGAGTGGTTGAGCTCAAACACAAAGACATTCACCATACACAAATCCTGCAATGCTCGAACACTTGCTTTGCAGTCTAGGACATGTGCAAACATGCCTGTTGGAGGCCGGGGTGCCCCTCCCCCATGCAACGCCTAACAGCATTGCCTTCCAACAGGTCATTGATGTGCATCGGGGAAAGAGGGCTTTAAGCGACCGCTACGCTGACAATTTGCAGCCAACCAAACCATGGTGTCGCCACCATGCGGGCCGCATGGATTCCACGCAACAGCACGGGACCACGCCCGGTCTTTGGAAAATAGTCCGCCCGCAAACCCGTCCCAGTTCGAACGGTGAGTTCCTGACGAGGGAAGCAAGGGGGCCCGCTGTCCGAAGTGAAGTCACCGCTAACCCGGATGTTTCATGAAGACGTACTCTAGGCACTGCAACTCGTTTCCTGGCAGGGCTTTGTGGATTTTGACCCCGCAGGCAATGCGGTAGCATTGTCGAGAAAGGCAAAATTCGGAAAGTCCTGTCAGGAACCGAGAGGGGCCCGTTTGCAAAGCCTGGGGTGTGTGTTCGTGAAATGCCCGGTCTAACCCTAACGTCAATCACCAACCTGTCAGTTCCTTCCGTGGATGGCGTTGGTGCACAAACCGCTCCCGCCATATCGTCCGAAATTGTCGATTCTCTATGCTCGACCCGATGGCAACCAACATGCTAATCCAAGTTTGGAGCCCTCAACGGCGCTAAGCGCAACCGGCCCCCGTACGACGCTGTGATATGCAAGTGTGCCATGGGGGATGCCACTTAGCGGCAACAACCAAGGGAGCAGATGTTGTTGTGCCACCATTGGGGGCGCGGTCCTATTTCGGTCAAAGGCAACCCCGACCGCCGCACGCTGCGACCGCGCTTGAAGCGCAGGTCCGCCGCGCAGGAGCACCGGGTCATCTGGCTGTCCCCAGATGCCCTCCAGCCCGCCCTTCGAGCAAATTCCAAAGATTCCGGAACCTCGGCGCGCACAGCAGGTTTCGCGGGGCCTTGCTCCATGGCCCTCGGCGCGGGACCCGACAGGGGCCCAGCCAGGCCCTCAGAATCATCTTCACTATCAAAATGATCCTTCGCTCCCTGATTTTCTGCTTGATCGCCTCCGCTGGATTCAGCCAACAGCCTGGTGTCACGGTCATGCAACCCTCGCAATCCACTACGGCCTATGCGATTGATTTGGCGGGCAACGTGGTGCACTCATGGCCGGGGACCGTGGTGCCTGGGTTCGCCACGTACATGGCGCCCAACGGGGATCTAGTTAGATCCTTGGCTTTGGCCAATCCTCCAGGTGCCGGAGGTGGTTTCGGAGGTGGCATCGAACGGGTGTCATGGGATGGTCAGGTGCTTTGGAGCTTTCAGTACACTAGTTCCACGGTGCACTCCCACCATGACATCGCTTTGATGCCAAATGGGAACGTGTTGATGATTGCCTGGGAGTCGATTGGGTCGACTGGCGCGATCGCCTTGGGGCGCAATCCGTCCCTGGTGAACACGGCATTTTGGGCGGATCATGTGATTGAGATTGAACCCGATGGCAACGGTGGCGCGGCGATCGTTTGGGAGTGGCACCTGCTCGACCACCTGGTTCAACAGTTCGATGCCAGCAAGCCCAATTTCGATCTGCCCTCGAACAAACCGGAGCGGGTGGACATCAACTTTCCCGCCAGCAATGTGGGCAACTCCGGAGACTGGACCCATTGCAACGGCATCGACTACAATGCGGAGCTCGATCAAATCGTGCTGTCGTCGCGTTCGTTGAATGAGATTTGGATCATCGATCACAGCACAACGACCCTAGAGGCTTCGGGATCGACAGGCGGTTTGCGCGGACGTGGCGGTGACTTGCTGTACCGCTGGGGAAATGCACGGGCCTATGGACGTGGGACCGCCGCGGACCAAACGCTCTTCGGGCAGCATGATTGTCAGTGGATCGCGGAAGGTCGACCGGGCGCCGGCAACCTGTTGGTTTTCAACAATGGCACGGGACGGCCTACGGGATCCTTTTCTAGTGCCGATGAAATTGCGGCTCCGCTGAATGGCGCAGGCACCTACGACCTGGCCGCAGGCCAAGCCTTCGGACCGGCCGCGGCCCTCTGGAGCGGCACGCACCCGAATCCCCTGAGTTTCTTTTCAGTAACCACCTCCGGGTGCGAGCGCCAGCCGAATGGAAACACTTTGATGGTCAAAGGCAATAGCGGCCTGTTCATCGAAATCGACATGGCCGGTACAATGGTGTGGAGCTGGCAAAACAATCTGTCGACGGGCAACTCGCAGCGCCTGTTCAAAGGACGTCGACATGCCGGTGGCCGGACCGGAGTATCGTACTGCGGCCCCGCCAACCCCAGCAGCCATGGCCTCTCGACCAGCATTTTGGCCATGGGATCGGACGTTGTTTCCGAGAACGCTTTGACCCTGTTGGCCGAAGACTTGCCGCTTGGGGAATTTGGCTTCTTCCTCAATGGCACCGGCAATGGAGTCACCCCCCTGGCTGGCGGAAGCTCGGGTGACCTGTGCCTTTCGACCAGCCTGGGCCGCTACAGCCGGGCCTCCGAAATCTTCTTCTCTGGGGACCTGGGAGCGGCCTCGCTGCAGCTCGACCTGGACGATACGCCCACTCCGTTGGGCCGCACTTCTGTGCTGGCCGGACAGACCTTGTACTTCCAAGCGTGGTTCCGGGACACACCCGCTTCGACTTCCAATTTTTCGAACGCTGTCGCCGTGGTCTTTCAATAACGAGGGCGCGGACTTCGAAAACCGGGACCTGGCCAGCTTGATCGAAGGGTCCCGGTACGTGCGCGCGACCAAGCTCACCCGCTTCGCGAGCTTTGACGGAACCACCACGCTGCGCAGGGGAATGCTCTCCGCTATTATCTCTTCCCCCCCGCGCCATGCTGTCCATGCCCGCCGGACATGCGCCACATCACTTGGATGAGTTAGAGACCACGACCCGACGCAATGGGTCCGCAGGAGTGCGAGGGCCCGGATAGTCAGGATGGAATGGGTCCTGCCCTGACATGCTCACCTGGAACGCCCACCCCGTGCGCCAAAGCGCCTGGCACCGCGTCAACCGGGTCCTAGAAACCGCCGGGTGGCTCCCCTTCCCTAGCGCGACAACACCAAATCCCACTCGAGCCCTCCGCGCTGCCGATCCCCTTTCCTGGCGCGCCGATTTCGACCTCCATCCCCTACAATCAACGCCTCGCTCGCTGGTCCTCCCCGCCCCTCCCCCGAAATGGCACCTTGAAATTGCTGTCCAATAAATGGCTGCGTCGCGTGGCGTGGGTCATGGGACTTGGGCTCCCGCTCGGCGGGGGCTGGGCGGCTTATCAGTACAGCCTCTTTATGCGCCCGCCAACCGAACGGTTGGGATTGGATCAGCACCACGCAAGCCTACCGCCCGGGCCCCGTGCGCACTACATCAACCAGCCGCTGGACCACGGGGATCCCTCGCGGGGACACTTCCAAGGGTTCTATATGCTGAGCCCCGGATACACGCCCGATGGCCCCGTGGTTTTCTTTCTGACCGATGGGCAGATGGAACTAGTTGGCCCGGCGCTGAATTTCGACTGGTTCGAACATTATTTGGGTGGGACATCCTACGTGTTGATTGGACGCCGTGGGCACAGCCCAACCCTGTTCCCTGAAATCTACGGGACCGATGCCAAAGTCGACCATAGGGAGGCGATCAAGCTCTATGGATCTCGGCAGCACGTGCAGGATATCGAACGTGTTCGACTCGATATGCAAACGAAAGGGCTGCTTTCAGAGGGAGGCAAGATCGCCCTCTTCGGCGCATCGGGGGCGGGTTTCCTCGTTCAACAGTACCTTTCATCCTATGGCGAGTTCGTTTCACGCGCGCTGATCGAGCACTCCGGTGCTCCCGACCTCGCAAATTCAAACGATCGACCCTTCATTCGCGACTTTAGCGACTTCAATCCAGAAGCTGCCTCCCTGTTGGTCCCCGTGCTGGAGCAGGGGGAAGTGGACCCGAGGAGCCTCGGCTACTGGCTCTTTCAAACAGCGCGGGGAGACGCGAACCCACGTCAACAACAGGTGGAAGCTGCTCTCCGAGTAGTCGATGGAGAGCGGAGATTTGAGCGCGGACTTGTGGGCCCCTCCAGGAACTACATGTTCGCCAGCCGCATCCTACGCGCACCGGCAGCCGATGCGGTCAAGGTGCGCATGTTCGAATTGCTAGCGCGTGACCTGGACGGGTTCAATGGAAGCGGCCGCGAGTTTCACCTAGCATACAGTTGGGCGGGTGATGTGCTCGCTGGGTACATGGCAGCGGAATCCTCGGGGCAGATTTCACTTCCCAACTTCGATCTGGATCGCGCGGGTTTCCAAGGTGAGGTCCTGGTCCTTGCTGGCACCAAAGATGTCGTCTTTTCCATTGAGATTGCGAGTTTGATCGCCGCGGCCTACCCCAATTCAAAGTTACTGACCTTCCCAAGCGCCCATCGCCTACTTCCGGGAGAGGAGAGCCCCCGACGAAGGGTGCGCCTCGCTTTCTTCCGAGGGGGGTTGGCTAGCCCTGAGCTCGATCAGCAACGCTGACAGGGCCGATTCTCCACACCCTGCAACCAACCCTAGGCTCGCCCCTCCCCCGAAACGGCCATTGTCGCATTCCATTTGACATACCACAAGGGGGGAATTGCGGGCCGGCAAGCTTCCGTGAGCTCGATCCATCGGAAGTGCGCCGGATCAGATGATTCGATATGGAAATATCGGGCGTATTCCATGCGGGTCGCCTGCGGTTGCGGCTTTAAGGGTAGAGACGATAGGAGACCGTCGAAGTCGTTTCTGACCGTCTCAAGTCTCCTGCCCACCCCCGACCGAGGCTCTGCCATGAAGCAATCCCTACTCTCTCCCCTGGTGGCCCTTGCACTCGGCTCAGCCGCTTGGACCACGCCGGCCTTCGCCCAATATCCGATCGATCAAGAGGCGTACATTAAATCCCCCCTTCCCACGATGGATGGCAATTTCGGGCGCTGCGTGGCCATGTCAGGGACAACCCTGGTGGTCGGGTCAGCCCGCTGGAATCCGTCCGTCCCTGGGGTGGTGCATGTGTATGAACAGGTGAACGGCGTGTGGGTACATCAAACCGCGCTTCAGCATCCGAGTCCGGATGGGAATGACCGATTCGGGTTTTCGGTGGCCACAGACGGCGACCTCATCGTTGTGGGAGCCAGCGGGGACGACAGCTCCTCCGCCGGAACCCTGGGCGACCCGACGAACAACTCACTCACCGATTCGGGAGCGGCCGTTGTCTTCGCGCGTGGTGGAGGCTATTGGTCCCAGGTCGCATACCTCAAGGCCTCCTCCCCGGACATCGATGACGAGTTCGGTCACTCCGTGGCTGTTCATGGTGACACCATCGTGGTGGGAGCCCATCTTGAGGGCAGCGTCCATCCCGATTCCGGAGCAGCTTATGTGTTCGTCGGCAATGGAACCTCATGGTCACAGCAGGCCTTCCTGAAGGCCTCGGATCCCTTTTGGTATCACCGCTTCGGAGCCGCCGTCGCCATCGACCAGGACTCGGTCGTGATCGGAGCTTGGCAACACACCATTGGGGGCTTTGCCACCGGAGCTGCGTATGTATTCAAGCGCACGGGAACGACCTGGGCAGAGGAGGCCTTCCTTACCGGCTCCAATTCCGATGACTACGACCAATTCGGCCGGGCGGTCGATATCTCCGGTGATTGCATTTTGGTGGCAGCACCCACCGAGGGCAGCTTTGGCACGGGCGTCAACGGGGACCAAACCCAACATGTCGGAGCCGAATTGGGGGCTGTCTACGTCTTTGAGCACGTCGCTGGCGCGTGGACCCAATCGGCGTACGTCAAACCCAACCTGATCGACCCCCAGGATCGATTTGGAAACTCGGTGGCAATCGCAGACCGGCGGTTCGTGGTCGGGGCGACCTCTGAAGACAGTGGGTCCATGGGGATCAATGGGCAACCCGACGATGCCTCGGCCTCGGCTTCGGGTGCCGCCTACTACTTCACCCCTGAAGGTGCGAGCTGGAGGCAGGAGGCCTATATCAAGTCCTCTAACACCGACGCAGGAGATTCCTTTGGCCAGGCCGTGGATCTGCACGGGAACCACCTGGCGGTCGGTGGCCATGGGGAAAGCAGTGCGGCCCCCGGCCTCAATGGTGATCAGAGCGACAACAGCTTGCCCGGCGCCGGCGCGGTGTACCTGTTCGACCTGCACGCCCCGATGGCGAACTTCTGCGGAGTTCCGGAACCGAACTCGAGCGGTTACCCGGCGGCCATTTCCATGGCCGGCTCCCTGGTGGTTGCCGACGGCGACTTCACGTTGCATGCCACTTCGCTACCGCAGGGTGAGTTTGGTTTCTTCCTAAACTCCCCGGGCCAGGGCTTCGTTCCCAACCCCGGCGCGTCCCAAGGGCACCTGTGCCTGGGAGGTGGCCAAGCGATTGGGCGCCACAACCGCCCCCACGAGATCCTGCACTCGGGCATTTCGGGGGCATTCTCATTGCATTTGGACCTTTCCGACATGCCCACCACCACCCTCCCGGCTGCGGTCGCCGCCGGCGAGACCTGGAACTTCCAAGCTTGGTTCCGAGACACCAACCCCGGTTCCACGTCGAACTTCACTGATGGGCTGTCGGTCACTTTTGAATGATGTGAGCCCACCCGAAAGAGCGGCCCGGTCCCATGGAAATGGGGTCGGAACGGGGGTCGGTGTACTAGCAGGGCCCCTGGATGGGTCGCAGCTTCGAAGCGTGGCCCTGCGGTGCTTGGATCAGCACTTTTTGGGAGTCTGACCAAATTGGCCGACACGGACCTCTCTGGTTGCGATCAAAATTGAGCATGGAATATCCGGGCTAGCCCGGATAGTTCATGAACAGTTTTTCCAACGCGGGCTTGCGCCTTATCAACGGTGCACTCCGATCATCCTGACTTCGATCGAATCCTGCTAGCCTGAGGGATCGACTCACCGGCCCCACTCTCCATCCCCTGCCAGGGCGAGGCCCCGGGGTTCACAAGCCAAGGACTCCCCCACCGGATTCATACCAGACAATAGGCCTCCAATGAAAACACTCGCGGAGATCGCTCGCTCTTCCAGAACCCAGTTCGATCTCACCGACCCTGCAGATCGCTCGAGTCTCGCACAACTGACGCACCAGCTCTGCGAGAACGGGCATTGGTCGATCCAGGACTTGCAGACCGCCAGTCGCGATCCGCAAGCGGCCCTTGAATTCCGCCTGGCATGCGTGCTTGTCGACTCCAAGCGCTGGCTGAATACCTTTGGGGAGGCCAAGCGCATTGGGGTGGTTTATGCCATGTGGGGCGAGCACAACCGCCTGCTGCCACGCTCCGCCGATAACCCCCACGGCGAGGATTCCCTGCGCGTCAAGTTGGATCAACTGCAGTGGGCTTTCGAGGGAACCCAAGTGGAGTGGACCCTGTACGCGGTGGATGACGGTTGCCCCCACGGGAGTGCGAAGATCGCTCGCAAGGTAGCCGCCGAACACCCCGCAGCCCACCGGGTACAAGTGTTGGAACTGGACAAGGCGCTACCCGCCACCGATGGCCCCTTGGCGCGACTGGCCTGCGCAGATGACTCCCGCAAGGCTGGAGCGATAATTCTGGGCTGCATGCATGCACTCGACCAGGGTGCGGACGCAATCGTCTACACCGACGCGGACAACTCTGTCCATCTCGGGCAGATCGGACTGTTGATGCGCGGCTGGATCGACGAACAAGCCCCCGTGGTATTGGGCGACCGCAAACATGCCGATGCGGTTCTGGTTAAGCAGGAGGCCCGTTGGGGCGTTGGAATCGTGCTGCTCCGACACATGCAGCGCATGATCGGCGCCGAGATCTACTCGCGTGGCATCCTGGATACCCAGGCCGCATTCAAACTCTATTCAAAAGAGGTTCTGAAGGGCCTCCTGCGGAGCCCCACGGTCTACGACTTCTCCTTCGACAGCGACTGGATCCTAGGCAGCCTCGCGCAGGGGGCTGA
>JAAETM010000263.1 GCA_024228395.1 bacterium
CTGCAATTCAACGGCAGGTCCTCGGTTTGCTCAAAGTACCTCGCCGCTCCTATGGTCAGCCTGTCAACATCAACCGATAGCGTGCTCTGGGTCACTTCCAAATTCAAAGATATCGCATGTGCGATGTGCGGAAAGAGAGATCAAAAATACCACTCGAGTCGCATTTCCATTCCAGGATGTCACTACTTGAGTGATCCAGAACCTGTGAGAATCGATTATTGAAATCATTTGGAAGGTGGTATTCGAGCTTGGCATCCGCCACGCCTTGCCCTTTGCTGTCAACCACTTCAACAACCAAGTGCCCTCCGTTGTCGGCCACAATCACGGATTCCTGTACCACTGAAAGCGGGTCTGCAATGGCATATAAGACCGTCACCCAGCCAGGGGAAGTCACGCGGAGAACACCCGTACCCAGCACACCATCGATTTCAAATCGACCCAAGGCGTCCGATCGTGTGCGTTTCGTGGAGCGCTCTTTGGCGTTCTCTCCAACAGGAGTCAGCAAAATGTCGACACCGATCACGGGGAGCGAGCCCTGCGAAATGACACGGCCCTGAATCGTCACCCCCTTGATGGAAGGGACCACCGGCAGGTCCACCACGGATTTCCCATGGTTTGCCTTTTCCACTTGGTTCAGTTGCATCGTCGCTGCGTGGGCAAGCATTTGGGTGGTCTCCGGTGACGCCAAGTTGGCCTTGGCCTGGGAGTCAACCTGGATGCCCACGTTCGTTTGGAGATCCGATTCCGCTTCCTGGAACCGCATGAATGCGAAGATACTACAGGCGATCAGGATCGCAATTGTCGTTCCTAGTTTCGTGGTCAATATGCCAACTCCCATTGTAGACACGGTGCCGGCCGCAGTCTTTGCAGCCACTCTCCGCGCGGTTTCACTGACGACACTTTTGAGTGCCGGAAAAGGAAGTAAGGCCAGCAGCATTGGCATCGATTCGCCCCCCGTTTGACGGTCTAGTTCATCGTGCAGTTTCTGACGCCCCCTGGCGATTTGCGTGTTCACGGTCGACGTGGGGATGTTCAGGCCCGCGCCAATTTGGCGCGGGCTTTGATCCCAGTGATATCGCTGGAATAGCACCGTCTTGTAGGGTTCGTCCAAGGCTTCCAATGCGCGAGCCACCAAGCCCTGCATGTGGAGGATTTCTGAAACTTCGCTCTCCGATCCACCACCTTCGGGGCGCGCCACATGACGCTCGCGCGCCCTGCGGTTGCCCTCGCTCCGCTGCAGCTTGAGTGCTGCATTGCGAACGATTCCCACCATCCATGCCGGGAAGTCGCTCGGCAGGCTTTTTCGAGAGGAATAGCGCTCAACAGCCGCCTTTCATGCTTCTTGCACGAGATCTTCGGCGTGGTGATCATAGCCAACGAGATCGCGCGCCAAGCGGGTCAAAAAGGCACCCTGGCTGAGCAGTTCTTCGGGCTTGAGGGGGAGGATTTCTTCGGACATGGTCTCACTTCCAGTTGTAAGTTCCACCACGACCCAACCGGTCCCAACCAATCCTACCTTTTCTTCATGTTCCGGGCTTCCTTACATTCGCGGATCCGGCTTGGTGGTTCATTCGCACGCACGCCTATCGAAGCGCATACACCGAGACATTGACGCCCGTGAATGACGCAGGAGCGGGAAGCTTGCGAACCTCCTGCGTCTTGAGATTGCAGTCATAAAAGAAACCGTCGTGCACGACGAGCATTTCACTCGAGTCGGAAAGCCTGCACACCGCATCGAATTTACAAACGCCCACTGGATTTCCATCGGAGTCGGTATCCTGCAGGGTGAGGTCGATGCCTTTGTACTTCAGGAAGGCATAGGCCAGATCTTGCTCAGAGCCCCAGACCCCAATGGGTGAATCCGCGAAGAGCTTTCGAAGGTGGACCGGGATGGCCACCTCTTTCTCGCTTTCACAAGAAGAAATGCCTGCAGATGACTTCAGAGGGGCGCGGCTCAGCTCCTTTCCTGTTGCGAGGTCAAAGTCGACCCATTCGGTGTCCCTTTCGAAGTCAAAATATCTCAGGCTTGCATGCTCCCCCTCGAGCGGCAGTCTTTCGCTGTAGCGCACCCGATCTGCAGTGATTTCCACCCTCATTTCGGTAGGGATGACCCCCCTACCCGATCCACCCATGGCTTGCATGCGAACCGACAGCGTGTGTTCCACTCCCCTAGACAGATCCCATAGGTGGAGCTTGCGGTAGACGATCCCCTGCTCGCTGAAGTTCAGGGCTTGGATGGGCGTGCCATGTTCATCGAAAAAGCCCCCTCGCTTGATCGCAACCGTCCCCCCGTTCCATTCCACGTGGCCCCAAGAATAAGGGGAAGGATCGGCAGAGATCTGATCGTACGTCTTTGTCACCACGCCCCTCTTGGCGTCAAAAGTGCAAATATGACCATTGGCTTGCACGAGCCATTTGTCGCCGGCCGAAGCCAGAAGTCTTATTTCCGGATGCTGCGGAGTAAGTGCACCGGTCTTTCGATTCAAGAGGCGCTGGCCATCGGATGTTCTCAAGTAAATTCGATCTCCATGGTGACCAATCTCGTGGGCTTGGCGAACCGCAAGTATTTCCATGATCGTGAAATCCTCAAAATCCACTCCGAGAATCTTTACGCAATATCCAGTGGATGCGCTTGGCGCAGGTATTTGCCAGCGGAGCACGGCAGGAGTTCCTCCGATTGGAGTCGGAGTCCAGTGACTTAGCCCTAGGGTTACGCGCCGGGCTGCATGCGGACCTTTTCCAGCGAGTTGAATCTCCCAAATGGTGGCTTGCATATCACTCCAATCCCCTTGTGGAGTCTGGCTTTGTTCGCGCACTATGGCCATGTACTTCGCTGGCGTTCCACCCGAACCCAGGGGCTCATTTGAGATCGGAAGCAATTGGGTTGCACTCTGAAAGGAACCCAGCGATCCCAGAGCAACCAAAGCAGCTATGGGTGCAACCAACCTGCGGCGAATAGTGTGATTGGTGGGTATGGTCATTGAGAGAGCCCTCGGGAATGAATGGGAACCAGCGGGGGTGCGGATGGCGGCCCCTCGGGAGCCGCGGCTGCTCTCCAATTCTACGAACCTGCCCTCCGTAGTTTGTCACTGCCGTGTAACCGGCGCCATATGGCCGTATGGTCACGCACATGGCCGCCGAACCCCTGCGGTCTTGGCCGGTGTCGCCGGTGTATGCCGAAGTCGGTCCCCCGGCAACCGTCTTTGGCTTGCGCGGACAGCGGGGGTTGTTTGAGCTTCTCGGATGGAAGGGGCCTCTTCACCGACGGCTCGGTATCCCGTTATCCCGCTACTGGTAGGGGGCAACCCCGAAGCCCTCCGCGTCCGCTCACGTAATCCACCGATTGAGCCGATGTTAGGGGATGAGGGCATTTTCCATGATTCATCCCCGCACATTCATACTGCTGGCATTGTTTGGGTTTGGCGGCATCGCGATGCTGGCCCTAGCTGGTGACCAAAGAGGGGATCCTGTCCCCACTTCCTCCAGCATGGCACCATCGTCCCTGGGTGGCTTACCCGGGGATGCAAATCATGTGGAAGTGATGCAAGTCCCAATCCATGGGGTGTCCATCGAAGAACCGATTCGGATGTTGGCTACGAAGGGCGAGGAGCTGATCGGACCCTGGCAGATTGAAGGGCAGGTGGCCAAGGGCCATGACGGGGTGCTAGAGAACTCATCACTCATAGTGAGGGTCCATGCCGGATTCGATTCGCAGGGCACTCTGCTGCAAGAGGGTCGCGCACTTACGGATTTGAATGGGGAGTTCACTTGGGCGACCGCCACACCAGAGCAAACGGTGACCATCGAAGTTACCCCCGATGTGAAGGGTCACTGCGTCTATCCAGCTACCGCGGTTGTCATTGCAGGCGACGCGCCGCCGACCGGGCTGCGGCCGATGGTTTACGAGTTGGATGCTCTGCTCCAGGGGCGCATCGTCGATCCGAATGGCGCTCCCATCATAGGTGCCCGTGTCATCTCGCACCTGGCTGAAACGGTGAGCAATGGGGAAGGCCAATACAGTTTGTCTATGGCTTCGGACTATGATTTCTCCACGGTTCGAGCGGTGGCAGCAGGCCACGCGGAAGCGGCCCTTTCCCTGGGAGCGTTGCGTGCAGGTAGCCAGCCCGTGCCCGACCTTGTTCTGGCCCAGGACTATGGCGTGCAGGGTCGAGTGTTCGACTCCGAAGGGGCTCCCATTGTGGGCGCTACGGTTTGCACCTATCCCCGTGAGCGCAATCAAACGACGACGGATGAGGAAGGCAAGTTTCGGCTCGGGGGTCTCAACCCTGCCAAGAAGAGAACCCGGGTCAGCGCGGGCATGCAGGGATTCTCAACGGCCGCAGCCTATGTCATGCCCGAGTCCGCGGCTACCGAGTTAGAGTTTGTCCTGGACCGGGGGATAGGTGTTGCAGGCCGAGTGGCGGATCCCCATGGAAAGGCTGTGCCCCACGCCACGGTATCCGTGGGCAACTATCCCAGCTCTCGCCCAGGCCAATTTTCCGTCACCGACTCTGAAGGGAGGTTCCTTCTCGAAAACGTGACGGGCGATTCCAATACCGTTTGGGCCCTGCGCCAAGGCTGGGCTCCCGGCAAAGTGGACCTCCGCATTCCTGACGAATGCAAAGGTCTAGACGGCATTCAAATTGAACTCGGCTTGGGCTTTGAATTTGCGGGCATCGTACTGGATGAAAACGACAAGCCGGTCGCGGGTGCAAGAGTCAACCCAAGCTCTCTTGGTATTCCGATCGGTGGCAGCTTTGTGGGCAATGGAACAAACACTGGAGCCGATGGACGGTTCCTTCTCCAACAAGTACCCGATGAACGCGTTCTCCTTCGCGTATATGCGCAGGGCTACTCCCGGGTAGAAAGGAGGGTGAAGGCTGGGACTTCGGTCAAATTCCGGGTCAAGGGTTCCGGGTCCTTGGCAGGTCATGTGGTCGATGGAGCGACCGGGGAGGCAGTCCCGTCATTCGTGGTCAAACTGGTGCAACCCCGCCTCGCCCGGTTCGAGCGGTCACTAACAAATTATGGGTATGAATGGCGAACCATGGGCATGTCCTTTGTGGCCCCGGACGGGGTCTGGTCCACCGGCCATGAGAACCTGAAAGTAGGCGCCATCACGGGAGTGAAAGTCAGCGCTCCAGGATATGCGGAAACCACTTTGGACCATGTTGTTGTAGCTAATGACCCCGACCCGGCTGCCCTGCGTATTGAATTGCACTCCGGAGTGACCTTGCGCGGATTCGTAACAGATGCGACCAGCGGTACTCCGATCGCCAGTGCTCGCATCCGGCGCATGATCGAAGGCAACCCCTCGGATACGCAGCGCTACGTGAATGATGAGAGCTGTTGGACCCACACTGATTCGGAAGGAATATTTGAACTCCGCGGCGTCTCGTTTGGACGCATGTTTTTGGTCGTTGACGAAACCGAATTCCCCGTCCACCTGGATGGTCCCTTCGACGTCGACGGGGGCTCAAGCACCTTGGAGCGCACCATAGCGGTCACGTCCGGGGGGGGAGTCGAGGGCAGGTTCCTCGACGGGGCCGGCAATCCCCTCGCTTATCAAAGCGTCAAAATTACGGCGCTGGAAACTCCAACGGACGAACGCCCTGCCCAAACCACCCAAACCGATGCCACCGGCGCATTTGCATTCGCTGGCTTACCCCCAGGACCCCATCATCTGATCGGCTCGGTGGATCGCTCCGACGCATCCATGGCCCAAGGGATTGGGGTGCTGCAGCTCATCCAAGTGAAAAACGAACAGATCCAAAAGGCGGACCTGCGCCCCACGGGCCACTGCACCTTAATCGGCACTGTTGAGTTTGATGGTGAATTGCCCGGGACCCTCAGTGTCAGTCTGCGTCCCGAGCAAGTGCCCGGCGTTTGGGCCTCCCGCGTGCTGACCGCGGGCGTGTTCGCTGGGAAGTTCACTGCTCCCCATCTAGACTCCGGCAAGTGGAAGGCAAGCGTCTTCTTTCACGATGAAAACCGCCGCATGATCATGGGAAGTGCCTGGGTTCAAGTTACCGAACAGGGTGTCACGGAAGTACATATAAATGCGCGTCCCATGAGGTAATTCGAGCGCATCGATACTGGGTCTTTCTCTAAGAACGAAGCGGTGTCGTCAATCCCGTGCATTCAGCATCGGCGTGAAGTAGCGGTAGTAGACTTCGAGGGAGAGCACGCACATGGCCGTCGAATAGCTGCGGTCTTCATCGGTGTCGCCGGCGTATTCCGCGTATACCGAAATCGGTTCCCAGGAGCCGTCTTTGGCTTGTGCGGGAAGCAGGGTTTGCTTGAGGCCCTCGTTCCAGCGTTTCCATTGGTTGCCGCCGGTGCGTAGCAGGGCCAGGCTGGAGTAGTACCAGAAGTAGAGGTTGCCTTGGGCATTTTTCACGAATGCGCTCGGGCCGCGGTAACGATAGACGTCAGGTGTGCGGTGCATGATGTAACTGCGGGCGTCGCGGAATTCGCTGTCCTTGATGTCCTCGCCTAGCAGGGAGAGGGCGAAGAGGGCGGCAGGTGTGGAGGCGGGTAGGGTTGGGTAGGTGGAGCTGAGACGACTGGGTGCACTGTTGTAGCGATAGGCTCCCAGATCGCGATCCCAGGAATTGTTCAGGAAGGTGCGCGCATTGTCGAGGGTCTCTTGGGGCACGTCGAGACCTGCCAGACGTGCGGACTTAAGCGCCATGACCTGCCAGGAGGTAACCGAGACTCGGGGCCAGGAATCGTAGACTTCGTCGTCGGGGTAGTAGTAGTTCCAACCGCCAAAGAATCGTGGGTCGCGGGTGTGGTTCTGCTTGCTGACGATATGGGCGACGGCGGATTGCAAAGGCCCGCGCAGATTGTTGTCACCGGTGAGGGCGAAGCACTCTGCCAGGGCATAGGTTGCGACCGCATGGCCGTAGGCGGCGCAGTTTCCGAAGTGGCCGGTGCGCGCATCTTGCTTGCTTAGCAGATAGCGTACGGCTTGTTGTACTTGCGGGCTGTATTCGCTGTTGGATTGCGTGGTATGGCCGGCGCCCAGGAAAGCGAGCAGGCTCAGGCCTGTTTTTCCAATGCGCAGCTGGCGGTACTTCTCGTGCACGCTTCTCTGGCGACCCCAAAAGCCGCCGGGGCGTTGGATGATGGCCAGGTAGCTGAGGCCGGAGGCCACAGCGGCTTCGGTTTCAGCGCTGCCGCCGAGCTTGGTGAGCGCTTTCTCCTTCGCCAAGCCGAAACGGTTTTGGTAGGGCGTTTGTTCGAACTTCGGAACCTCGGCGGCTGCGATTGGGAAGCTCTGCGGGGCCTCCGACGCGGGCAGCGGGGTCTTTCGCGGGGGGGGGGTGGCTTTGGGCTGATCCTGGGGCGTACGCCTGGGTGCGTCAAAGCGTGCGGGCGTCAAGTTTGCGACGGCATTGGAGCGTTCGGCCATGATGCTTGGCTTGGGTAACGCGATGTCGAGCGTGGGGGATGGCTCCATGGCTTCCGATTTCGAGGGAAGGGGAACTTCGCTCGGCGCGTTCAATGCGAGGCGTTGTGGTGCGGCGCTCTCGGTGCGCTGGGGCTGGAAAGATGTGGCAGTGGGCAGTGCTGTGGCCCGTGTCATGGGGCCGGTCGCCTGCGAAGTATGGATCGGGGCGGTTTCGGTTAGCTGGGTAGTGGGCGCTTGGGCAAGTTCGGAGTTGCGGGTGGGCGCGCCACCGACCCGATCGGAAGGAGCCCATTGTCCTTGCGGTAAGGAGGCTTCGAGATCCACCGTTTCCCCGGCCAATAATTCGAAGGAACCGCTGGGCGCTTCCATGGCCAAGCTGGACTTTTGGGCTTCGGCCGAGGTAGATGTTGGATGGCTTTGGACGCTTGCCAGGGCTTCCGGCAGGGCTTCGCTTTCCCGACGCTCTATCGGCGGGGCGGCGTTGGAGGCCCGCGTGGGGGTGGACGCCGCGTTGGGCTGAAGGGCCATGGTCACGCGCCCGGGACTGTGTGCAATGTGTCGGTCTGTTGCGAGTCCGGCAGGCGTTTCGCTTGCGACCACGGAGACCTGGGGTGCGGCGGTGTTGTACAAGCTCGTGTCGGCTTGTTCTTGGGCCAGTTGAATCGACTGCGCCGTTAGACTGTTGTTGCTTTCGGTGGGTTGGGGAACGGACTCTTCGGCAGTTTGGGTTTCGGGAAGGCTCGAGGGCGCAGCTTCGAGGGCGACTTCGGTGGGGGCTTTTGCGGCCTCCCCTTGAGCCTTGGCTACGGCCTCGCTCAAACGTTGAGGCGTTCTGTTGGTTTCCTCTGTTTGCTCGCGCTCCACCTGCAATTCTCCACCGCGCTCCTTGGAACTTTCCGCCGCTCCCTGGTCCGTAGATGCTAGGCGCACTTGGAAGGTGGGTCCTTGGGTGGCCAACTCGCTCGGCGGGTTTTCCGGGATCACATCGCGGAAGTACCACATGAGTAGGGCGTGGGCCACCAGGGAAACGAGGAAGCAGCGGTAGATGACCTCCATGCGGGTCCACCGCTTGGCGAGCCATGCGAGCAAGGCCAGGAGCAGGAGTGCTAGCAATAGCAGCACGTCCAAGAGTCCGATAGGGCGACCCGGTTTGAGAAAGAGCTCGCGGGTCTTGGCGCTGAACAGTGTGCTCGACGGGTCGCCGTTCGCGCCCTTGCCCTGTTTGGCAAACACCAGACTAAAGCCATCCGGACTCGGGCTAGGACCGCGCTGCGAGACCTTGCCGTCTAGTCCTTCGATGGCCTTTGGAGGCAGCCACTCACCCAGGTTGCGCACACCCCGGAATAGGTCGTAGGTTCCGCGAATGCCCGTGCGATCCGACGCGAAAAATAGGGTGCGCCCGTCCGCCGTGAAAGCGGGGTCGCGCTCGTTGGCATCGCTGGAAAGGGCCTCGATCGTTTTGACTCGAAAGCCGTTAACATTGCTTTCGAGTGCTTCGTAGAGGTCGTAACCGGTGCGGCGCGGGGCCTTCGGGTCAGGATTCTCGACGCGGCGGTTGGAGGCGAAGAGCAAGGCTTTCGAGCCCTCGATAGGGGCCGGGTCGGTGTCATCCGCCACGCTTTGCAGGGCATCGACCAGATGTTCGGCGGAGCCGAAGCGTGCATCCTCGAAGGGGGCGCGCCAGAGGTCCAAGCCGCCCAGACCACCATCCCGGTTGGAAGCGAAGTACAGGGCACCGTGGCCAAAAGCAGGCGCGAGTTCGTCTTTCTCGCTGTTCAATTCAGATAAGGGGCGCGCGTGCTGTGCTTGGCCGCCGATCATCTCAGCGATCCAAAGGTCCGTCCCCAATCCCCGTTCGCCCACGGCGAAAACCAACCAGCGGCCATCGGGTGATAGGCAAGGATCGAACTCACGTGATTCGCCATCGCCGAGACCTTCCAGGGGCAGCGCTTCATCCCAAAGCGCGTAGCGCAGGGGTTCGGAAGTGATGGTGGCATATTCCTGAACCCCGTCCGTGAAGCGGCCTTCCGTACCCAAATGAGGGCGGAAGCGAAGCCACGCGATCAGGAAACCTGCGCTTACGAGGCACAGGGCGATGACCAAGTTCTTGCCGAAATTGCCCATGGATTACTTGGAGTCCAGGGTGCCGATAGAAAGGTTGTGGAGACCGGCGGAGCCGCAGGCGTCCATGGCGGAAACGACATCCTCGTGGTGAACGAAACGGTCGCCGCGGATGGTAACGGGGGTCTCAGGATCCTGTTGAGCTGTTTGACTCAAGTGCCGCACCAGCTCCTCCTGGGTGACTTCGCGATCGGATATCACCACCGTGCCATCTTGTTTGATGTTGATAACAACCTCATCGTCCTGTTCGGTGAGCGTGGAGCCCGATTGAGCCTGCGGCAGGTCCACGTCGAGTTCGCGTTCCGGATCTTGAAAGGTCGTGGCGACCATAAAGAAGATCAGCAACAGGAAAATCACGTCGATCATTGGCGTTAGGTTGAGCACGAGCTCTTCCACGCCTTCTTCTTGGCGGATTTTCATGCGGAGACCTTGGTAGGAACGGCCAACAGGGACTGGTGGGTATCCTCGGCCAGACGTGCAAAGCGATCGATGCGGCTGCGGAAGTAGTAGTACGCGGCTTGGGTCGGAATGGCGACGGCCAGGCCCGCAGCGGTGGTGATGAGCGCTTGGGAGATACCCCCAGCGAGCATTTCAGGCTTGCCCAATCCGTCCTGGACGGCGATGTTCGTGAAGGCTCCGATCATGCCCCAAACCGTGCCCAGTAAACCGAGCAAGGGAGCTATCATGGCCACCACGACCAGGGGCCGCAGTCCAGCGGAGAGTCGCTCTACTTCGCGCGTGCCCGTGTCCTCAACAACCTTCTCCATCTCGAGAAAAGGTTCGCTGCGCCGCGAGATACTGGCCTGCAAGATGCGCGACAAGGGCGTCTTGCTGCTTTCGCAAAGCTGAATGGCGGTGTCCGCTCCCTCCTTTTGGAAGATTGTTGTCAGGTCCGAAGCAAAGCGCCGGCTACCGATGGCGGAGGCGCGCAGATTGGTCCAGCGCTCGACCATAAAGGCTAGGGCGATGATCGAGCACAGAGCGATCGGGATCATCAACGGGCCGCCGTTGAGCAGCATTTGGTACAGGGACTCCAGGTCCACGGACTTGTTGACGTTGGTGGGTTCTTGGGCGAGAAGTGCGAGATTCATAGTTCGATAGGTAGGAGTGTTTTACTGACCCAAAGTGCGCAAGCGGTCGGAGCATTTCTTGGCGAAGGTTGTGCCGGCGTGGTCTTGAACAGCTTTCTGATATTGACCGATGGCCCCCGCTTGGTTCTCTTGGCGTTCCAAGCAGTGACCGGCGAGAAATAGGGCTTCGGCCACCTCTTCGTCGTGGGCGTAGAGCAGGGCGACCTTGAGGAATTCGGCTAGAGCGGCTTCGTAGTCCTCTCGGGGAAGGTGTAGACGTCCAATATGGATGCGGGCACGGGCGCTGAGCACACCCTTGTCCTTGGCGAGCACGTGGTCGAATGCGCTGCGCGCTTCGCGCGTGCGATCCAAGGCCACCAGGCACAAGGCTCGATGCAGTTCGGCCTCCGCCCAGGCTTCGAAGTTCGGGAATTTGCCGACCAGTTGGGCGAGCACGTTGAGTCCTTCTTTGGATTGGCCGGTTTGCTCTAGGGCAAGTCCCAGGCGGAAAAGTGCTTTGGGGAGTACGGCGTGCTTGGGGCGGGATCGACGTAGTTGTTGCAAAGGGGCAACGGCTGCGCGCAAATCGCCCGAGCGGATCAGGGCTTCCCCTTGCAGATAAAGGGCTTCGCCCCATAGGGGGCTATTCTTGTGGTTCGCCGTGAGTCTGGCGAAGGCCCTGGCGGCACCCGTCGCATCCGAAGAACTCAGTCGTGCAAAACCTAGCTTATAGAGGGCTTGCGCGGCGACCGTGCTGCCTTCTGCATCGGCGGCAAGGGCGTAAAGAGCTTCCGCGCGCCTGAAGTTCTGGGCTGCAAACCGGGCCTCGCCCACAAAAAAGGCTGCTTCACTGACCGTTGCGTCGGTGTTTGAAAGTTTGGCGGCGGATTGCACGAATTTCTCCGCATCGTCGAGGGCCTTCGCCTCCAAGGCGATCCAGGTGCTCTCGACCAGGGCCGGAACGGCCAGTGTGGGGGCGTTGGTGTTGACGGTGAAGGGGCGCAGCAGTTGCAGCGCCTGGTCATGGTCTCCCTGGGCTTTCAAGGCCAGGGCGAGTTTCTTGGCCGCCGCAAAGATTCTAGGCGGTGCCAGCGTGGAACGGCGAAACTCTGAGTAGTTGGCCAGGGCGGCGCGCAGGTCACCGGCTTCGACTGCACTCCACGACATCAGTTCGCGGGCGGCGATCTGCATGGGCGTGTCGATGTTCATTGCGAGTAGGTTGTGCAGCACACTTGTCGCTTGCTCGAATTGCCCCGTGGAGTTCAAGCACCAGGCGAGACCGTAATGTGCCTGGGCCGCGTGTTCACTGCGAGGGAACTGACCAAGCAGTTGCTGATACTTGGTTGCGGCGCCGGAGTGATCTTGTTTGGCCTCCAGAATGCGAGCCCATTCGAAGAGGGCGCTGTGCGCCAGGGGGCTGGCTGCATTGTTATCCAGGAGAGATTCGAGGGAGGCACTTCCTTGCCCCGCGTGGGCTAGACCGAGCAGAACTTGATCCATATGCTCGCCGCCTTTGAAGCGATGAATGTAGCGATTCCAGTGGGTGGCGGCGGTGTTGGTGTCGCCCGCGTCGAGGCCGCAACGTCCAGCCATGTAGAGTGCTTCTTCAGCTAGCGGAGACTTGGTAAAGGTGTTTGAGAGTTGAGCGAAGAGCTGTCCAGCGGCTTTTAGATTGTCGCGCGAATATTGGCACCAAGCCATGCGCGACAAACACTGGCAGCGATTCGAGTCCTCCAGACCATCCAGGTTCCAGAGTTGCTCGAAAGATGAATAGGCCGTGTCGAAGCGTCTTAGGGCGAAGAGGGCTTCCGCGCGGGTGATCGCGGTGGGGATTCGGTAGGTGGAGTCTGCGTATTGACTGAGCAGTTGATCAGCTGCTTCTAGGGCCTCGGCGGGGCGATTCGCTGCCAAGTGGGCGCTGGCGGCTGCGTGCAGTGCGTAGTCCGATTGGGAGGAAGCAAACGCCTCGGCGGATTCTTCGTGGCGACCGAGTTTGTAGAGCAACTCACCGCGCAGGCTGTGGATGCGTTCGGTGAGCGCAGCATCGGGCCCATAGCTGAGTGCGCGATCCAGGAGTGTGAGGCCGGCATCTGCCGTTTCGACCAAGGCAACGGCCTTGGCAAGCCAATAGTGAAGCTCGGAATCCTTGAGGCGCGCGCCCGGTGCTAGGACTTCCATGGCCGCGCGGGCATCGCCGGCCTCCAACCAATGGGCGCCGCACTGCAGGCGTGCCTCGGACGAAAATTTCGAATTGGGGTAGGTTTTCAGCAGGGCGGCGAAAGCGCGCGCCGCTCCCAGGTGGTCTCCGATTTCGGCCTTAGAAAAAGCCATGCCGCGCATGCAGGCATCGTGGAAATTACCTCCTTTGACCTCGTCGAATGCCGCCAGGGCGCTTACGGGTTTCTTCGAGGCCAGCAGGGCCTGTCCCAGCAGGTAGTGCATCTCATCTTCCAATTCATGCTCGCCGTGTGCTGCTTGGAATTCATGGGTCAGGGCGACGACGCCGGAGAAGTCGCCGGTCCTGAACGCGCACCAAGCTCCGCCGCGTTTGGCATGGGCCACGGTGTCGGCTTTGGGGTCGAGCTTGATACTCTGCGCGTAGAACTTGCGTGCGGAAGGGTATTCTTCGTCGGTGAAACAGGCCTCGCCGAGCAAGAATGTGGACAACGGTTTCAGGTATTCTTTCTCGCCCTGGCGTGCGCGTTGGAGGGCGATTTTCGCGGCCTCAGTATTGCCAGCTTGTAGTTCACATTGGCCCAGGCGCAGGTTGCACTCGGCATAGAACTCAAAGCCCTTTCGTTCCGCGAGCGGACGGAACTGTGCTGCGGCTTCCGGCTTGCGGTCCAGTTCAAACAGTGCGCCAGCCAAGCGGTAGCGAGCCAGGTGGGCCTTGGCGTGATCGGGGTAATCCTCAAGGAAGGATTTGGCTTCCCGGACCGTCATGTCCCAGTGACCTTCGCTGTAGAGCCCGGCGATGAAACGGTATTGTTCTGCGGCGTCTTGCTGCGGCGCGGCGTGCAGGCCACCTGACAGGAATACAACTAACGATGCGGCGACCAGACTATGCTGGCATAGCATTTTGAAATGCATGGGACAGATTTCCTCTGAGGCGGGACGAGATTTGGAGCGCGCGAGGCTCCGGTTAGGCCTTCAGCTCGAGAAGGGCCCCCTGAGAGTCTGCCGTGGGGAATGAAAACGGGGGCCACCGAGTTGGGAATGCATGTAAGAGAAAACACACCAGGGGCTGCAAGGACCCCTAGTGCGCGTCCAAGCCCTAGCGATCTTGGTTCTTGTTGACCGCGTTGCGCACACGATCCACTTCGATTTGGAGGGCGTCCACTTCGCGTAGAATTTCGCTCAGCATGCGCTCCAGCTCAGCCAGAGTGGCATTCTGGGTCCGGTTTTGAGAAGCGAAGACGTATTCGCGAGCGGCTTCAGGTTGGGTGCCTGCGGCAGGGGCGGGTACGGCTGTGGGCACCATGATGCTGGCACGGGGGAAAATACCCATGGAAACGCCGGTGTTGGATTTCGCAGGAGTTTCGCATTTCGGAGCAGGAGGACAGGGGGGAGCTGGGGGACAAGTGGTCGAAAATAGGACACGGCCTTGCACGGCAGGCGTGGGGGCACAGCTCGATCCAGATCCGCAGTCGATCTGGGTTTTGCCGTTTTGCGTATCGATGAATATCTGACCACCACCATTGTTGTCGATGTTGATAATGGAAGTGCCGCAGGAGGTCTTGGGGCTGGCCATGAAGTCGGGGCAACCCTTGCCCGAGGGCGCGACTGAGTTCCGAATCTGCGCGGGACCGTTCTTCAATGTCGACGTGGTCCAACCAAAACTGGGGCGGCTGGTTCCGGCTTGGACCTTCGGGGCGAACCCAGGGAATTTGGAGTTGCTTCGGCTGCGCAATTTGAAGGGCCCGCAGTCAGACTTGCCTTTGCTTCGGATCTCAAAGGTCTGGCAATCTGAATCGCCCTTGCAGGTGAGGTCGATTATTTTGTAGTCGGGGCTGCCGTCACCGAAGTACACATGCTGTGCTTGGCCGTCCGCGGTACCGATTGCGATGCGGCGCGGCTTCTGGCCGGATACAGTGAAGAAATCACGCTGGCTCACTTCGCAGTCTTGCTCGTCATCGCAGCAGCCTTCATCGTCCTCGTCGCAGCAGTCCTGTTCCTTGATGAGGTATTGTAACCCCTTGAGTTGGCCGAGACCTTCGAGCTTGGACAGGTTACCCTCAGCACCTTCGAGCAGGCGCTTCAGGGTACCTACCTCTTTGAGATCTGCCAATTCGCCGCCTTCGAAGAGTTCACCTAGCTCTTGGAGTTTGATTAGCTCCCCGGCTTCGGAAAGTTCCTGGAGCTCGAGAACCTCGGCCAGTCTGTCGATTCCCTCCAAGCTGAGTTCGTGGATATCTCCAAGGCCTTCCATGTGAACCTCGAACAATTCACCTATCTCTTCCAGGCCTTCGACGAGGATTTCGATCTCGTCATCACAGCCTTCGACTTCTTTTTCACACGCCTCGATAAGCTTGCGCACGTGGACCTCGAGGGCGCGGCTACCATCGGTTTCCTTCACGTCGACTCGGCATCCCTGATGGAGCTTCTGCGCTTCGATTTCGATGAGTGCAGCTTCTTCGGCTAGGCCTCGGTGTGCGAGCGCTTTTGCGCGGGAGACCTCCACCAGCTCGGCAGCTTGGGATTGCGCAATGGCGGCGAGTTTGCGCGCCTCAAGGGCCATCTCACGATGCTCCAGAGTGCGGGCGGCTTGCTTGGGGGCGCGACGCTCTAGTCTGAGTGCGCGGGCTTCGTCGCTCAGCGCCCTGGCTTCGGCTAGATGGGCCTGCGCTTTCTTTTGGTGTTCCGCATTCATGCGATCGTTCTTGTGGTCGCGGGCACGTTGCTCATATTGCCGGATTTTGATCTCACGGAGATTGTCTCGCTTGTTCTCAAGCGCATTCTGCAGGCGTGAGTTTTCAGCTTTCAGGAGTTCGATCTCGTGCAACAGGGATTCGTGTGCATTGTCCCGGAGCTTTTTCGCCTCAGCGCGGTATCGAGGGTGCCGCGGTGTGTATTTATTGTTTGACTCCGGCGCTTTCGTTTTCTCGGTGCGTTGGACCTTGACTTGCTTGGGATCCTTGGTTTTTTTGGGTTTCTGGAGCTTGACCATTTTGGGCGAGTCCACATGGCGCAGATGACCGACCGTGGACACAGGCGCTGCTTCCGCGGCTTCGGGGCCCTGCATGGAAAGCATGGGTAGGGGACTGGTGGGCTCGGGCGTAGCTTCGGTTTGTGCGGACACCGTCCAGCTGGCCGCGGCAGCCAATGCGATGAATAGGGCTTTGAACATGGATTACTCCTGACCGTTGAAGGTCGTTTTGGGTTCGAGGGTTGATGTGTTCTTGGGGATGGGGGCGCTGTGCAGCAACGCGGTCATGTGCAGTTGCTGTTTGCGAAGCTTGAGCAGACGGATGCGCAAGCGCAGTAGATCGTTGTGGGTCTCGGCTTGGGTGCCGTTGGCCTCAGTGGTCTCTTGCAGGGTTTGGATTTGGTCTTGGAGGTGATCCAAGCGATCACTCAGTTGCTCTAGTAGAGCGCTCAAGCGGGGATAGGCAGGGGGCGCGACTTTGATTGGCGCCGGAGCCTGGGGTAGGACTTCCACAGGTTCGATAGGAAAGGGAGACATGACTGAGGGGGGACCCAGGTCTGCCGCTATCGGCTTCGTGGCGGAGAGAGTGTTCTTGATGGGTTTGCGCGTGGTCACAGCGGGCAAGGCCATGGCGCCGGTGGCAAAAACGCCCAGGGCCAGGGGCAAGCCCCAGATGTTGCGGCGTGCACAGGCTTGACGGCTGTCTTCGTCGAGCAAGCGGCGTACGCGATGGCCCAGTTGGGATCCACGCCCCGCCATGGGGAGCAGCGCGACAGCCGGCCGCTCGGCGACCATCCATCCAGCGACTTCGGTCAAGCAGCGCGCCAGACCCAGGCCGTTTTCCGTGTGCGCCACGGCCCAGTCGTCGCATTGGTACTCGGCCAACTCCTGAATCTCACGCCGCGCGATGCGGTTGAGGGGTTGGAAGAAGAGCACGCGCTCGACCAGGCGGTAGAGCAAGAACCATTGGGGGTCGCGGCGCACCACGTGGCCCAGTTCGTGGCCCAGCATGGCCTCTTGTTGATCGGCAGAGAGCTGACTGACCGCGCGCTCGGGCACGCAAATCTGAGGGCGGATGACACCCAGGGTTGCGGGGGATCCAAGCTTCTTGGAAATCAGCAAGCGAGGTGTGCGACGCAGGCCGGCCTTGTTGCTGATGCTCTGCAGTTTTTCGAAGAGCGGGCCCTCGCGCAGTTCATGGCGGCCGGTGATGCGGTCCACGATACGGCGCCAAGCGAGTGCAAGGCAAAGCAGGCCAAAGAGACCGCCAATGCCCCAGACACCAAGCAGAACGTGGCGCCAGAAGGGCCAACTCGTCGAGGAGGACGTGGGGGCTGCCAGGGTGCCCAGTACGGGAATCCGACCCGTTTTGGCGGCCTTGTCGAGCGACGTGAACGGCGTGGGTCGGAGCTGATAAACCTCCGTCGATAGGGTGGAGCCACCTGTATCGAGTACGTCCGTCGCAAAGTCAGTGCTGGCTTTTTTGGGGGTCGAAGGAGAGATCTTCTCCCGGAGGTTTTTTGCCAGCCTTCCTTCGAAGGCCTTGTGATTGGACTCTGCCCCGGTTCTTGAGTTGGGAAGGGAGGCCAACCTCAGATGGGTCATTTTTTCTTCTTCGCTTTCAGGCGTGGCGGCAACCGGAGGTTCGATCTGAAAGCGTTCCAGCTGGGCATATTCGCCCACGGCCAGTTCGCCCGTGGGCTGCTCACCGGTCAATTCGGTCTCGGGCAGGAACAGCTGTCCACCGAGGGGCTCAAAGGCCAAACCCACCTGCAGGCTTGCGGTCAGGATGGGGCCGAGCAGGGCGCACTTCCAAAGCCGCTCCTGGGCCAGGTTGCTCTCTTTCGGCAGGCAGCGAATGCCGAACCAGACCAGACCGATCAGCGCCGTGCTGTGCAGTCCGTAGGTCAGTAGCCAAGCTACCAGTGTGTGTTGAAGGTCACCCATCAGGCATTACCTCCCTTCTTGGCGCGACCTTCCTGCTTAGCGATCAACCCTTTCAATTGGGCCAACTCGCTGGCGTCGATGCCTTCCTGGGCGATCAAGTGTCCGACCAAAGCGGTCACATCCCCCTCGAAAAGGCGCTTTGTCAGTTCCGAAACCATGGTCTCCTTGACCTGGTCTTCGCTGATGATCGGCTCATAGATGAATTGGCGTCCTTCGGCACGATGCCGCACTGCGCCCTTCTTCTCCATTTTCTTGAGCATGGTGGCGATGGTTGTAAGGGCGCGTCCGCCCTCGGTCAGCAATGCGCCGTGTACGGTCACAACCGTGGCATCACCGGCGGCCCAAAGCACGCGCATGATCGCCAGCTGCAGTTCGCCAAGATGATGGGTTTTGTTCATGTCTCAGGTGGGGTGAGGGGGGGCTCTAGTTAGGAACTACCTAGGTAGTACCACCGGGGTAGTAGATCCGTCCAGGTCCTATTTCCGGTTTTACGAATCGAAGACGGGGGCCATACAAAACGGCATCAGGGGGCCCAGAAGTGCGCTTTGGAAGCCCCAGGGTGGCCTAAGGGGTTATTGAGAGGCCATATGGTGCGAAACCCGTGCCTCTCGGGTCAGGGCAGAAAGACGTGGATGGGGGAGCAGGCGCCCTCAGTCCTCGACGAACAGGGCCCTGGTGAATCGCCGGTCTTGAAAATAGAGGATCATCGACTCCGCGCTGTAGCCGGCATGGCGACCCACGGGCTTCAAAACGATGCGATTTTCAGTTTCGTTGATGACGACGGGCTTGGGAAAGTTCGCATCCTCGACCGCCGTGCAAAGGACAGCCAGGACCTGATCACGGTCCATTCCAATGGTGAGCATGTCGGTTCCGCGCAGCAGGGGTTTTATCGCGCAGTTGTTTAGGCGCGGTAGCGCCCCGGCAAGCAAAAACCAAATGGCCAGGGTGATCCACATGCCCCTGAGTCGGCATAGCGCCAGGGGAATCGACATCACTAGGATGCAAATCCCAAGCAGCTTCGCATATGCCATCGGCTGAAGAGAGATCGCCCGCCACTCATCAATTCCAAACACCAAGTATCCAGCGACAACCGCAAGGAACAGGTGAAACAAGAATGAGGCCCTCCTCAGGGTCTTGCGCTCCACGGTGATCACTTGAGAGTCGTGTTCCATCGCCAAACCATAACAAAAAGACGCACCCAAATTGGTGATGTACGGAACAGCGAGCTGGGATCCAATCGTTTTCGGCAACTCCTCACCGACCAAGCTCTCGCGATCGGAGTCGTTGGGCGGGTCAGAGGCGGACGATCGCGAGACCGGGCAGGTGAGAGTCCTCCGAATAGCGATTGAAGACTACCCAACCTGCCAAGCTGCTGTTCACACGTTACTCATTTCCACAATCGTCCAAGAACGACAGGGTCAGCAGTGCCATGGCGGTACCGTAGCAGCGTCCAAGTTCATGGGAGTCAACAAAGCAGCCATCCAGTTCGGGTAGCTCCATCACGAGCGCCCGATGTTTGGCCACGAATTGCTTTCGAGCTCTGTTGTTACCTAGATGTGTGAGGGCCTCGGCGCGGCCTCGCATGTCGTACCAGAAAAAGAAACCGCCGTAGGCCAATGTGGATGTGTGATCGTCGTATTTGTAACCGACCTGCAGGTGCTCGTGATACTTAAAGGCAGCGGTCAGGGCATCCTGCAACTTCTCATCGTCCGAGTCATCCCATTGCAACAGAGCAAGCTCGCATAGTGGCATCCGTCCTGCGCTGGCTGGGATCTTTCCCTGTTTGTTCGTGTTGCCTGATCGAGAACTACTGTAGGGGAAGGCTCCGTTTGCATAGCGATCAGACGCCAGAGATTTTACCCCCGCGTCGACTTTGGACCCATCCAGTTTGGCGCCCGCAGTGTCAGCTTTCTTTAGGGCTGATAGGGCAGTCGCCGTAACGAACGGGTTGGAATACTCATGATACCAGCCCCCCCGTTTCCCTTGAATTGATTCGAGGTCAGTTACGGCTTGGGTCAAAGCCGCTGAGTACTTGGCTTTGGCCTCGCTGCTGGATTGAACAAGCCTGCTGAAGAATCGAACCCGATAGGCGTGGGCGAAAAGGATCTCATCACGGTCGACAGGGTTCATGCTCTTACTGTCGGAGCAATACTCGGCGGCCTTTTCGATCGCAGCGTCAATCTTGGGGCGCAGTTCCGGCAGGCGCTGACGAGCATCCAGTAAAGCAGAGCCACAAAGGGCAGTAATGGCAACGTAGACGTTTGGCAGGCTATCGGCACCGCCAAAGTCATAGTCAGAATCTAGCCATCCACCATTTTCATTTTGCATGCAAAGCAAAAATTCGATCGAACGTTTCCAAAGTTCGCCTTCGGAATAGGTGCCACTTGGCGCTGCGCTGCCCCGTGACTCGTTGCCGGCGTTGAATGCGGATTCAGGAAGCTTGCGGTGGACTTCGAAACCACGAACGAAGGGGCCCCAGTTTTCGGCCTCGGCCTTGAACTTCCAAGCCAGGGGATGGTTTGCTTCAAGCAAGGAAATCTCGGTCCAGGCTTCTCTTGCATCGGCGTGTTTGCCCCTTCTGAAGAGGAGCATTCCTCTTAGAGCCAATAGTTCTGCTTTTGGTGTGGCGCCTTGTCCGTACTTCGCGGCAAGGTCAAAATCGTAGTTTCCCTCTTTAAGCGCATTCCATCCGTCTGCGAACTTGTCGCCATATAGGCTGGTTGCTTTCGCTCCAACGATTTCTGCAAGCAATTTGTTGAACCACTCGGGGTTTAGTGTCGTCAGCTGGTCGACTTGGCCAGCGTTCTTCCCGTCGCGGAGGATTACAAAACCAGGTTCGACGAATTTGTATGCCCCGACACCATGCTCCCTTTGCTGCGCCTTGGTCGCGATGGCCCGAACCGGAATGTAGTGCTCATTCAGCACCTCGATAATCGCTGGCCAGGAGAAAGGTCCGGCCATCATGTAGCGATCAATCTCCGGCTTGCGGTCCATGAAGGTGCCCTTGATTGAGGGTACATACCAGAAGACGGGTTTGCCGGATTCTGCGGATTCTCCGACGGCTTCTGCAACACTGGCACGCCAGTTCACGGCAGAACCACACCTGGCTGCCTGCTCGGTGGGTGTGATCCGATTTTTTCGAGTCGAGTTACGTTCTTGAGCAAACGAACTGCCCGACAAGGCGATGAGCGCGACCAGGCAGATGGAAACGAGACAGTTATTAGAAGACATGTCGATACTTTGAGAGGACAGGGGCTCACAATCCTATCACAGCTCGAAGGCTACCGACTCAGACCTCCTTAACGAACGCTTCGGAGACGCTTGCGAACGATCGCAGCGCCTCCGAAGCTATTCGACCACCCTCTTACTGGAAGGTTACTTCCAAACCAGGGGTGAAGTTGCTCTGGCCGCCGCTTTCGCGGTGCCAGCCTTGGAACCTGAAAGTGTCGCCCGAACAATCATCTCGATGTTGCCGGTGTTGAGAGGGACATCATGCAGGTTTGGAGACGCGCTGTACATGCCTCCCGCCGTGGTTCCCGCAGTGGGTATAAAGCGGGCGATGGCAAGACCACCACCGACGCATAGGTTGCCAATGCCCATTCAATTCTTGAATGGAACTTCGAACACGTGCGGCCCGAAAGCATTCCATGTTTCGGGTGTCTGGGGCTACCAGCATCGCTGACAATGAGGCCCGTACCACTGGTATGTTGCAAGATGATCCACCACCGACAAACCCGCGTGCAATGGGTCCGGCGGTTCGGTCTTGTGGGTATACCTCACCATAGCGAACTACCAGTGAGTGGTTCACCCATTGGATCCAAAACAACACCACGTAGTTTGGGATCGCACGCCTCGAGGGTGAGGGAGCATGGTTCGGTTTGCAGAGGTCTCCACCGGCGGCCCCAACGGTGGCCCTGGTATACTCGTTATTGGGTCCAACAAGCATGTAGTCGCCTGGCGCCAAGCCCTCGAGCAGTGTCGTACCCGTTTCATCGCTCTGCGCACCGCGCTTCCCACCCCCAACGTCGACTGGAAAATAGTGAAATGAGATATTGGCCGCGGGCGATCCGTCGTTCTAAATGGTAGTCACCAAAAGTGACCCAAGTGAATCGTCGGAATTTCCATCCGTCGCCTTCTTGGGGTTGGGCACCCTCTCCGTGGGAGCCGCATTGTTCATTGAAACCAAGGCAATGTCGGGCGCTGACTTCTGCAGGACAGGAAGAGTCATGCGTGGGTTGTCACTTTCGGTCCCAGGTTCTGGGGCACTGCGACCCACGTACACTGCGGTGAGGATTGTGAGGGTTGCGAGAATGCCTATTGCGAGCCGTTGAATCATATGAGGGCTTCCTGGTTTGATTACCGCCTAGCTTGTCCCGCCATGGGCGGAAACAGCCGGAAGCAATATCGTTGGGCGGGTTGCATATTCAGAATGTGCGCCCACCAAACCGCGCACGGTTAGGGTGATTGCCAGCTCCCCCTGAGCGCACCGGTGGGGACAGTATATCACCGGCAATCAGCTGGGCTCCGATTTCTGGCCGCCCCCTTTGCGCTTCTGCAAGGCCTGTCGCAATAGGAACTCGATCTGTGCATTGAGGCTGCGCATATCCTGAGCCGCCCACTCGCGCAGTTCTTCGTGCACGGTGGGGGCTAGGCGTAGCAGAAAGGCTTTGCGGCCGGGGGCCTTGCCTTCCTTCTTGTCGTCGTTCTTGCCTTCGGGGGGCATGGGGCTCTTAGTTGTAGATTCCGCCGGTGTTGATCACAGGGTTGGGGGCGGCTTGGGAGCAGAGCACAACGAGCAGGTTGGAGACCATGGTCGCCTTGCGTTCATCATCCAGGTCGAGCACGCCTCGATTCTTCAGGTCGTCGAGGGCCTGTTCAACCATGCCAACGGCACCGTCTACGATTAGGCGACGGGCGGAGATGATGGCGGCAGCTTGCTGGCGTTGCAGCATGGCGGAGGCGATTTCGAGGGCGTAGGCCAGGTGGCTGATGCGCGCTTCGAGCACTTCGACGCCGGCGCGTTCCAGGCGTTTTTGCAGTTGCAAGGTCAGCTCTTTCGAGATGGCTTCGCTATCGCTGCGCAGGGAGATGGTGTTGGGATCGGGAGTCTCCTCACCATTGCCAGCATGCTGCTCGTAGGGGTGCGTCTTGGCGAGCTCGCGCAGGGCAGCTTCGATTTGAACCTGCACATAATGCTCGTAATCTTCCACATCGAAGCGCGCTTTGGCGGTGTCGGTCACCTTCCAAACCACGATTGCGCCGATCTCGATCGGGTTGCCGTAAAGGTCGTTGACCTTGATCGTGTCGCTGGCCAGGTTGTTGGCGCGCAGGGAGATCTTGTGACGGCTGGTGAAGGGGTGGCACCAGTAGAAGCCCTCCTTGCGCGCGGTGCCCCTGTACTTGCCAAAGAAGACCAGTACGACCGACGTGTTCGGCGCCACAACAAAGAAGCCGATCAGGGTGATGATCGTGCAAAGGAGGGTGCCGAGGATGATCGCCACGCCCACGCCTTCGCTGCGGTCCTGTACTAAACGGATGCCCGTGAAGACCAGAGCGGCGGCGATCACCAGAAGTGGGGTGAGGATCGTGGCGCCTGCGATGGGGTGTGAGGGGGTTTCGAGGGTGGTGGAATCTTGCTTGTCGTGTTTCATAGGGGTGCCTTGTTGATATTGAATTGATATCACATTCGGTCCAGGTGGGGAC
>JAAETM010000264.1 GCA_024228395.1 bacterium
GCCCGGGCGCCGCTATGCCAGCATGAAAGCGTTCGGTGCGGACCTGGCCAATGCCTGTGCAGGACGGCCGGTAACCGCGAAACCCAGCAACTCCTTGTACCGCCTACGCCGATGGGCCACGCGACAACCAGCCCTCGCCTTTGCGTGCGTGGCCATCCTTCTGCTCGTTACCATCCTGCCCACCGCTTTCGTCCTTCAGCAGGTCCAGCACAACAAAGCCCTGGTCTCCGCCCTGGAAGATGAAAAACAGGCTCTAGCCGAAAGCGAAAATCTGGCCGGAGTCCTGTTGGAACTGTTCGACAACGCGGATCCAGCCCAAGGCAAGCCAAGCCCTGCTGTCACCAGCATCCTGGACAAGAGCGTCAAGAAGATTGAAGAGCGATTGGCCGACAGCCCCCTGAGGGAAGCGCTTCTCAAGAGCACGCTAGGCAAGGTGCATGGAAACCTGGGACTTTGGGAGGAGGGCCTGATTCTGCTTCAGGATGCCATTGACGGCTTCGATCAATATATTGGCGACCACCCGGCCATCGCGCGTCCCGACGAAGAGCAAATCTTGATCAACCTGGCAGAGGCGCACACCCGGTATGCCCTGCTGGTTTCTACGCGTGGCCGCCCCGGTCAAGCGATGGCGCTGCCCCATAGGCAAGAAGCCATCGACCTTCTGGCCAATGTTTGGGGAGACACACATTGGAGAACCATCGTGGCGCGCGCGGAATTCCTGCGGCTGGCGGGGGGCATTCCAGGCGGAACCGTCGAAGGGCACATCCCACCAAGCTCCGACGCCGTTCTGGAAGCGTTGCGCCATGCGGTGGCTACAATTGATGGCGTTACAGAGGTCAAACCCCAGTATCGGGCTGGGCTGCTTGGGCAGCTGGGTAGCCAGTTGCTGCGCACCTCCTTGGACAACCCAGCAGATGGCACGCAAGCCGCCCTTGCGGAAGCTGAGGAAGTCATTCACCAATGCCGCGAGGTTCTCGACGCATGTGGCGCAAAGGATACGCTGGATTGGGCCAACGCCACAAACTCACTGGCGCTCGTATACAAGCAGAAGGGAAAGCTAGCTGCCGCCGCACCACTCTACGAGGAACTCGCCGTAATCTATGCCGAACGCTTGGGCGAAAACAGCGTGGAGCATGGGACGATCCTCGTCAATCACTCCCAACTGTTGTTTCAACGCAGTCAACCAGAGGAAGCGATCCAGCTCCTGGAAAAGGCCCGTAGCATCTTCGTTCTTTCGCTCGGGGAGGATCACCCAACGCTTGTTGCCACCGAAGGAAACCTCCTCGGCACGCTGGCCAAACTCTCCCGTTTCGATGGGCTTGCCAAGCGCTACGACAGTCTGATCCCCCGCCAGGAAAAGGTGTTTGGCAAAGACCACCCGATCCTAGCAATGAGCTATTTCGCAAGGGGATCTGCTAGGGCAAGCGACGGTGAAATGCCCGAGGCGAAGCAGGACATGACCCGGTCCCTGGAGATACTCAAGGCCCTGGGCCAAGGAGATGGCCCATTCGCAACCACCGTGCAAACGAAACTGGATTCACTGCCGTAACACGGTCCTACCCATCCAACCTGCGCATCCAAGCACAGGTCCTTCTTTCCCTTCCTGCTAAAACCCCCACTACAGGTGATAACCAAAATGCACTCTCTTCTTCTCTTGCCCGCCATGGGCCTTGTCCTCACCGCCGCATCCCTTGGGCAAA
>JAAETM010000265.1 GCA_024228395.1 bacterium
ATACACCCCTCGTCCATACGGTTTGCCATGCGACTATCCCAAGGCTCCGTTTCCACCTTTAATTTGGGCACTGAGTCCCATGATGGTGTCGTCCTTTAGGCAATCACTGTACCGAGAGCCCCTTCGCCTGAGGGCAGGTGTTACCTCCACTCAGCACGGGATTCAACCCGTGTCGCCAGGCGTTATCCCGGCTTTATCGCTCATATAGGCTCATGCGCCAGACCTAAATCCTCTCACCGCCTCGGTTTTACCCTCGTACCATGAGTCTTTGCAGGTAGCTGCGCGCCCCTGCTGGAAGCAGGCCCTTCCCGGCGTTATCCCCGCGAATCTTTCCCCGGTTGCCTGGACCCTTACCCCGGCGGTCCCCATGGTGCACCTACTCGTTTCTTCCCACAGGGCATCGGCCTTCCCCATTTCCTAAGCAGGTCGGCACTCCACAAAAATCCCGCACAACGACTTCTGTACGGAGGTTGTTCTCGAGGCTGCAGTCATTCTCTGATGTTCAGGCCTCCGGGTTTGCTCGCCACCCAGGTCGTTCCCACCGCAGGGCATGTTATTACAACCACACCCCAGGCGGCCGTGACTTCTACGTCCACGCATATCTCGGTTTGTTACCTCCCCGAGCA
>JAAETM010000266.1 GCA_024228395.1 bacterium
AAGGACATGATGTCTGCCTCGAGAATCCAACTCACTTCACCTCGATGTACGATCCGGTCCAGGGTCCGTATGGCGTCATGGGCACGGAGCTTGGGCCGAAAGCCGTACGAGCTATCCAAAAAGTCCTGCTCGTAAACCGCTTCCAGCACTTCCCGTAGGGCATCTTGGACAAGTTTGTCCTCGAATGCCGAAATACCAATCGGCCGCGTCCTGCCCTGGCTCTTTGGAATGTGGACCCGTCGGATCGGCTGATGGCGATAACGCTTCGCCTTCATCCGCTCGTGCAGGTCCAGGAGATTTCTCTCCAGGTCCTGCCCATACTGCTCCTTGGTGACCCCATCCACACCGACCGCAGCGTCCTTTCGCATGCGGTGGTAGGATCGCTTCAAGGTTGGCACATCGATCAGATGGGCCAGTGAGTGGAACCGTCCTTCGGGCTCCTGTTTCGCTCGCTTCACTACCTTCAGCAGTCGCGGTGACATTCTTCCCAACGTCGAGGCGTTGGCCATGGTTCCCTCCTAAAGTTCACATCAACACGGGCTGCCTTTGCTCGGTCGGGTCCGAGTTGCCAACAAGTTCCCCGACGTCAAAGCTCATATTCAGCCCTCCGACTCCCTTGTCTCCATCAGCCGTGACTCCGGTTCCCCTTGCCACTGGCCTACCCCGGAGCAGGTGCTTGTTCTGCCAAGCAGCTTGGCGGCCAGCGCGTGCACCTGCAGACGCGCCGGTTCCGGAGATGCATGGTCCGGCTCTCCGTCAGACCGGAAACTCCCGTGGAGAGACAAAGGGTAGTTTGGATAGATCCGGGGCGCGCGCACCCTTAGGTGGAGGGTTTCCAGCCCCGCCCTTTCGGTTGCGAGGTGGGGTCACAGTTCCACCGTTGGCCACGTTTCTCCGGGCCCCCGTTTTCATCCCGGACGGTCGGATTTCCCGAGTCCGGTTGGCGACCTTGGCCTCTGTTCCCCGCCGAACCTTCCTCACATGGTTGAGGATTAAGTGCTGACCCACATACACCCCTCACCACCTGAGTTTGATCAACGGTTCAGCACGATGCCCATCACACGCGTGTTCGAGATCTGTGTCTCGCTCGTTGACATCCACCGTGCTCACCAAGCGCCGAGAGCCCCTTCGCCCTGCTTGAGGTGTTACCTCCCTGCAGGGACAGCGTCATGCGCTGTCTCGGCGGGCATTACCCCGCCTTCATCGCTCATACTGGCTCATGCGCCAATCCCAAATGCTCCCCTCGGTTTTGCTTCCGCTACTCCTCGTGGTCTTAGCAGGTTGCTGTCAGCCCCTGCTGCAAGTGGGACCTTCCCGACGTTATCTCTGCAGGTCTTTCCCTGGATGCTTGGACCCGTATCCCGGCGGCTGCGGAGGTGCACCTACCCGTTTCTTCCCTCCGCACATCGGCCTTCCCCGCCTGGGACTTGGGTCGGCTCACCGCAGAACTCCACACAGCGACTTCCGTGTGGCCCCGTATTTCGGGACGGCAGTCATTCTCTAATGTTCAGGCCTCCAGGTTTGCTTGCCACCCCGATCGCTCCTACCGCTGCTTCGTTGCAGGGCAGCCGTGGCGTTTACTTCCGAGCAGAACGTATGTCGTTACCTTCATACGCATCGGATATGCTAGCCGTCCGAACCGGGCAATTGACGGCAGGGGACTTTCACCCCATTAGACCCGCAGCCTTGTCGGCTGCTCCTCCCAGGTTACGAGGCTGTCCTTTTCATACGTGCCGTGGTGCAACACCCCGCCGGACTCGACCTCTCCTCGCCCCGACTTCTCTGTCGAGAAGTCTTGCGGAGACACCGCCGTCGCCTTCACGTCAAACAGAACGCTCGGCATCCGAAATGGCATAACTTTCGAGGCCACCTACCCACGGCCCACATGCTCGCGTGCCTACGCTTCGCCAGCCCCGTTACCGAGGACGGCGCAAGGCTCACTACCGGCTCGGGCGGGCTCACCCTTGGCCGGGCGGGATTCGCACCCGCTGGACAACAAACGAAATTTCATGGAGTCATCGCAGATCCTCCAATCCCATTCGACCAGCATTGCCTGGTCGCACTGTTCGACTTATCCTCTTACCATAACCGTAGTGGTGGCTTGCTACGTGCCGCTTTCTCAATCATGGGCAAGGGGCACTGCTGCGGCAGTCTTGCCTGGCGTACCCAACGGCGTATCACACGCGAACGGTGGGCGCACTTCCATCAAGTACCGCGCTCGTGACAACAAAAGGTGGAAGATCTGGAGGAAAATTCCATCCCTCAGAAACACGTTGAAGCGGCTAGTTCCACGCAAACTGCACAGTTGGCGACTATTCAAACCGCGCACCTCCAA
>JAAETM010000267.1 GCA_024228395.1 bacterium
AAGGGTGGGCGCGCTACTCGGCCACCATTGGCGCGACGGTCTTTGCGCACAATCTGGCGGTACTTGCCCGATGTTGAAGCACATTGTGCAAGCCAAGATTCGTGTCTAGAGTTCGCCCAGGCAAGAGGTGTGCCCGGCGCTGATCCAGGAGCGCCCCAAACCTGCCAAAGGGGCCAATTCGGCACTGAATCACGGGCTCCGCGCCGACCGCAGGCTTTGTCCTGATACCACAGCAGCCTCTGCGCTCCGAACCTGGCCCGCATTGACCCTCTATCGAACAGCATCTAATTAGGCAGAACGCCAGCCTGAATATCTGATTCGTTATGGGTGCATTCTAAGCAGATCACGTCAAATCCGGTGCAAGCTCCTGGGGCCCCATGGGAAGTTCGCGTGGGGTTTGCCGTGCTCATGGGTTTGGGCCAGCGAGTGGAATTCTCAAAGGGGCCGTCCGGTGGGAGCTGCCACCAGACGCGCTATCGGTCGATCATCGCCCTTCGCTCCGGGCTCAGCATTGCTATTCCAGTGGTGAGAAGTAGACCGGGGCCTATTCCGTGCACTCACAAAAATCTTCGCCGGGGCGATTGCCGTCTTTGTGCTCGTTCTTTGCATCAGTAGGCGGGCTGTAGAACTCAACTCTGAACTTGACCGGGCCGGTGATGGCAACGTGGTGAAAACGCTCCGGGGCAATCACGATCGGGTGGTCCGTGTCAGCATCCAGAACATTCTCCTGGTCATCTTCCCAGACAAACTGCAAAGCGCCTTCTTCGACCACGACAAGACCGATCTTGTTTTTCGGTGCGAGATGGTTTTTCAGGATCCCTTTGACGACAGTTTCTTCAGTCATGCTGGGGGTTGATCCGGTCTTTTGGGAGCCGATGGGCAGGGTTTCGTTTTGGTAGTTCATGGGCTATTCCTATAGGTACGTGGAAGTCAGGCTCAAATAGTACCACAGAGTAGGAATACTAGCCAAATTCAGGCTCCTCGTAAGGTGGATAGATGGGATGAGAAGGCCAGTTTCCGAAGGCGTCGTTTCCGGAAAGCGGTGGGAAGCGAGGTGGATGGCACGGGCGAGAGTGAAATCGGTAGCCGAGGGCCGCGGCACGACGAGCTGGCGCAGGGAGGACGTGGGGCAAGTGGTGCAGCACGTTGTTGCCGATGGAATTTTGCGGTTGAGCTGAGGCGGTCGCACCGAATGTGCCGCTCCCCCGGCTAGTCCTCACTTCTTCTGGGGCCATCGAGGGAGTGCCGGCAGAGGTGTGCGAGTGCGTGAGGGGTGGCACTTGAGGGAGCAATGTCTATCTCACCATTGCGTGCGCCAAGAAAGCTCGGTGGGGGAGCAAAGATAACCCGCATTGCTTCACCAGTCTTGCTACTTAGGGCCGGGTGTTGCCTCATCTGTTTTGCTACCCGAGCAAACAAGGAGGCACTATGTCACGAGAGATCAGCCAAAAAAGCCAACACGAGCTTACCCAGGCCGTTGGAACCCGTTACCGAGCGGCCTGCCGCGAGGAGAAGACCCAAACACTGGATGAGTTTGTGAGGATCTCGGGCTACCACCGCAAGCACGCGATGCGGTTACTTTGCAGCGAAAAACGGATCAGGGGCAGCGGCGAACCAAGACCCCAGAGGCGCGTCTACGACGAAGCCGTCCGTCAAGCACTGATCGTGCTGTGGGAGGCTTCGGATCGCATATGCGGCAAGCGGCTCAAGCCCTTGCTCCCCCTGC
>JAAETM010000268.1 GCA_024228395.1 bacterium
GATTGAGAGGTTGCCGTCCGCACCAGCAACATGGGACATTGAGCCCGAAGAGGTGAATGGCTTCGAGCTGGACCTCCTTCTTTTGACTACCAAAGCGACAAACAACCAACAAACTATGGAATCAGAGAATTAAAGTCCTGACGGAGGCCCGTTTAGAGGTGGTTCGGTATCACGCGAACGGAATCCGGTGAGGGCAGGTTCGTGCGGTGCTTTTATATCGTCGATTGGCGACCGGAGAAGTGGACGACGCCAAACTTGGTTCGACATTGCGGTATTCGTTTAGCGGGTGGGCTGTCCACCCATACGTGGTGGGGAAAGAATGTTCGGTCACTTGCCCCCGCCCATGACCTTCTTGATCAGGCCAATGACGGCCATGACGATGGTTCCTCCTACCACTCCGCCGCCGACTTGATTAATGAGGCCATTTTCGGAAGTAGCATTGAGGGAGTTCATCAGGCTTGTGCCACCCGCGCCTCCAAGGATCCCGGCAATGGAGTTCAGAAGAGTACCGAGGCTCAAGTTTTTGAAGATAGCACCACCGATGTTACCGCCTACGGCGCCAGCGATGAGAGAGATGATCATGTCCATGGTGTTGGTCCTTGTTGCTTGATGGAAATGGAAAGGAGTTCCAAAGGGGCAGTTTCGGGGGAGTGGGGGGAAGCCAGGTGGGACGCGGGGGCGGGCACTAGGTGGATTGTAGGCAATTGCCAGCCAAACGGGGCCTGCTCAGCGACAATTACACTTACCCACCGCATTGCCTCACCAGTCTGGCTACTTGGGGCCGGGTGTTGCCTCATCTGTTTTGCTACCCGAGCAAACAAGGAGGCACTATGTCACGAGAGATCAGCCAAAAGAGCCAACACGAGCTTACCCAGGCCGTTGGATCCCGTTACCGAGCGGCCTGCCGCGAGGAGAAGACCCAAACACTGGATGAGTTTGTAAGGATCTCGGGCTACCACCGCAAGCACGCGATTCGGTCACTTTGCCGCGAAAAACGGATCAGGGGCAGCGGCGAACCAAGACCCCAGAGGCGCGTCTACGACGAAGCCGTCCGTCAAGCACTGATCGTGCTGTGGGAGGCTTCGGATCGCATATGCGGCAAGCGGCTCAAGCCCTTGCTCCCCCTGC
>JAAETM010000269.1 GCA_024228395.1 bacterium
AACAAATCGACAATGGCTAGAGTCAGGCGCTGCTGATAGGCACGCCCGTCCAGCTTGGGCGCATCTGCAATCTCACGACCTAACAGGCTCCCAATATTGGGTGCAATATCTTTGAGAATCCCAGCCTGCAACGCCGTTACCTCTTGCCTCAACAACAGGTGGTGCACTGGCTCGCGCCACAGTTGAAATGGCAAACCACCCCCTTCTGCCCCTTGGCCATGCAGCACAGACAGCCCTTGCAGCATGGCCTGAATGCGCACTTCGTCTGTCAGGCGCGTCTTACCCACCCCGCTTTCACCACCGATGAGCCAGACTGGATTCTGCCCGGCAGCCGTTTGTTCCAGCGCCGAGGTGAACTGGGCCAGTTCTGCTTCGCGCCCCACAAAGGTGGCGGATTGCAGATAGCTTTCGCGAATGGCGGCCGTTTCGGCCGTGGGCGGTACGCCCAAGGCGCTGTTCAGGTCAGCCAGCACGACCTGAGCCTGTTGGTAGCGGCTGGCTGGTTCTTTGGCCAGCAGTTTGGCAATCACCGACACCAAATCGTCAGTTACCCCCAGCAGCTGCCAATCCGGCTCCTCATACAGGACCCTAGCCAAAAGAGCATGGTCTTGGGGGGCAAAGGGATGCTGTCCGGCCAGCAGTTCAAAGGCCATCACACCCAAAGCGTACAGGTCGCTGACGCTACTGGCTGGCTGCTGCGCCCATAGTTCTGGTGCCAGATAGAGGGCAGAGCCACTAGAAGGGTCGCTGCTGCCCTCATCTCGTCGCGTTGACAAGCCAAAGTCTAGGATGTGTACGTGTCCTGCAGTAACCAGCACATTCTCAGGTTTCAGGTCGCGGTGCAGGATGCCACGCCGGTGCAGGTAGGCCAACCCTTGTAGGGTTTGCTGGATGAGGCCAAGTTTCTCGCCGACTGACAACCCTGCTCCGGCTTCAAGCAAAGTGTCGGCTTGGGGCAAATAGGTCATGGTGTAGAAGGGGTGGGTTTGACCGTCAGCAGCAGCCACAAAGCCGTAGTCCAAGACGCTGATGATGTGGGGGTGGCGCAACCCAGCCAGGATCTGGAATTCACGTCCCAGGGCGAGATATATGTTCTGGCTGATCGTCTCTGAGGGC
>JAAETM010000270.1 GCA_024228395.1 bacterium
AAAGCTCTCCGCTTCCTCGACCTGGTCCTGGGTCAACCGGCGTCCCTCTTTCGTACTTGTATTCCATGCAATCACGCTTCCATCCGTGCCCAACACAAAAATGCGGCTGTAAATGCCACTTGTCTTGACCATGCCATTGAGCACACCTTCCACATGTTGAAGAAAGGTCCCCCGATCTTTCCCATTGCTGTTGGCGGCAAACCAGCCGATCACGGGAACCGAAGCCAGCACCTTGGCGTCTTCTTGGCCCTGCACGAGCTCTGCGTACAAGCGATTCGAAAGATCCGCTGCGGTACCCAACAAGTGGAATCTAACCACCTCATCCGCCCGTGGTGCAGTAACTTGATCCCTCGCATACCAAGCAAAGCCCATGAGGGGCAAAGCCAGGCTCAGGAGCACACCCAGCATCCACTTCGTTGAAATACCGCGTATCATGCGCCCCTATCTTACCCTGGGATGTTTGATACTGTAGCCACTTCGCCCAAAGCCCACACAACCAAACCCCCGGCCCCGGTTTCAGCATCTCCCCCCCCCCTTGCTAGCCCTCCCCACCTACCGAACCACTCGCATCTTGCTCGTGCGCCTATCCCACATGGGAGACGCACTGCACGCTTTGCCGGTCTTTCACGCTTTGAGGGAGTGCCACGCCAAGGCGGAGATCTGGTGGGTCATTCAACCGGAGTTCGCCGGGTTCTTGGATGGGCTGCCCGGATTGCAAGGCGTCATTCCATACCACCGGCGCGGCGGACTCGCAGGATGGCGAAATTTGGCACGCTCCCTTAGACGTTTGAATTTTGATTGCGCGATCAACGCCCAGGGCAATTGGAAGGGCGCTGCCGTAGCTCGACTCACGGGTGCACCCATCCGACTCGCAACCCACAAGTTGGATTGGCGCGAAGGTTCCGCCTCCTGGCTGGCCAACCAATATGCGGAACCCGCCAGGGGTCCCCACGCCATGCACCGCATGCAGGCCCTGTGCCAAGCGATCGGATCCAACGCGCCCTTGCGTTGGGACTTGCCCCTCTCCCAGGAAGAATTACAGGAAGGCCAAGCAGCACTGACGAAGTTGCTGCCTGGCACGGGCCCCGGCCGGATCCTGCATCTATCCGCCCCTGGTGATGCGCGCTCTTGGGAAGCGGAGAACTACGCCATCCTGGCCAGATCCCTGGCCGCTGCGGGCGAACAGGTCCTTTGCCTTTCCGGCCCGTCGGAAGAACAGATGGGAGCCCGCTTGGCCCAGGCATTGTCGGGCACGTCAGATGTGACACACCTGATTGGCCAAAGGGGTCTGCGATCACTTGCCGCATTGCTGGCGGCAGCCGCGGCCCGCAATATGCGAATGCTTGCCACCGACTCCGGTCCCAGCCACATGGCTTGTGCGGTCGCCCTACCCGTGGACCTCTTGGCTGGTCCCACCTATCCGGATCGCACGGGTCCGTGGCCCGTCGGCCAACCCAACCGCTACCTGCAAGACATGGATACGCGCAGCATGGGCTCGTTGGATCCGGCCAGGGTACAACGCTGGCTTCACTCCAGTTGACTGGCGCAGCAACAAGAAAAGCGGCTGAACCTGTAGAGGGTCAGCCGCCAGTGTTGCTTGCTCGGGGCTCAGGGTGTCTGAGCCGCAGGCTTGATACCCTTGGCCTCCAACGCGCTGATGCGTTCGGGCACGTCCCGATAGTCTGGCCAAAGAACGTCGATATCCAAGAGAGTGCGCAAGGCCTTGGCTTCATCCGCTTCGGAGGACAAGGACTGGTACATGGCCAGGGTGCGATCCACGCGCTCCTGCAAATCGGTCATGCGTGCTTCCACATCAGAGTATCCGGGAGCTTGAACCAAAAGGTCTCCGTAGGCTTCTAGGGCGTCGGGATAGCGGCGGTCCGCCTCCAACCGTCCAGCGGCAAAATAAAGGAACTCAATGCGTGCCAATTCTACCTTTTCGATGAAAGCGGCAACCTCTTCGGTCTGGGCGCTTGTCAATCCGGCAGCTTCCTCAAGCGCCGAGTGCGCCTTTTTGAATTCGCCGCGCATCAAAGCAGACTCTCCCTTGCTGACTAATCCGGAAACTTCCGATTCCAAGATAGCTCGCTCTAGGCCTTCACGCGCGACCGTATTGCTAGAGTCCTCCCGCAAGGCTCGGCCGTATTCGGAACGAGCAGCATAGAACAACCCTTCACCCTCTAGAATGGCTGCGGACTTCTGATGTTCCACCGAACGGGCGTGATCGACCTGCCCAACCCGACGCGTGAGTCGTGCGTCCTCATCCCGGTACTTGCGCACATAACCAAAACGGCTTGCGGCGATGTCGTATTCCTTTTCGATCAAGCTAGCTACGCCTTGGTCGTAATATTCCGCAGCCAACTGCTGCCGATAAATCATCTTCTGATCCATGGCCGCCAAACCATCGTAGGCGGGAGTGAAGTCGGGTACAAATTCGAGTGCTTTTGTGAAGCTGCCCCAAGCCTCCTGAAACGAATCATTGCCCACCATATCTATGGCTTCGTCGGTCAGGGTAGTCGCCAGCTTGAGTTTGGTTTTATCAATCCAGTGCCTGACGATGGCCTCCTCTGGGTCGATTTCGGCGGCTTCATTGAACAAGCTGAGCGCCAGATAATCCTGATCTCCCAAGGTCGCCGTGCGCCCCCGGTCCAAGAGATGGGCTACAGAAGTTGCTTGGTGCAGCAACTCGTACTCCACTCGAACGGGATCTTCCTTGCGCAGGCGTACGGCTTCCTCCACCGCCTGGGCATAATGTCCATGCCGAACCAGCCGATTGACCTTCGCGATCGGATCTGAGGAGGAGTCGACGGTGACCACACAGGCCGCCAGGAGCGCCCATCCGGCGCAGGGGAGCCACAGGGGCAGGAATGATCGAAGTTGAGCCATAGCTTTGGGACAGGGACGAACCTGGGCCTGCAATCTTCCCCGCAAGGGCAAAAGGATGCAAACGCTACCCCGAAACAAGCCCCAATTCCCGACCAAAAACCCGAGAGTGAGTGCCTGTGAGGGGTTGGTTCAGGTACGAATGCTATCCGTGAGGGCTACGCCCAAGCTCCCAACAATCAAAATGGGCAGCCACCCGGCAAGAATTGGGGACAGGCCCCCATCCAGACCCAGGTTCCTGAAAACGAAATCAAGGGCGAAGTAGAAGATGCAGAACAGCCCGCCCAAGGCCATGCGCTCGGTCCCCTTGCCTCTTTCGTACTGGAACAGCACGGGCAGGCCTACCAGCAGAAGCACCACATTGGCCAGGGGGAAGGTTAGGAGGTAGTGCCAGAGCGTGTTGAAGGCCGAGTCCTCGGGCTCGCGCCTCATCAGGTCTTGTACCTCGGAGAACGACAGGTCCAAGGGCACGGCCGCACGGCGATAGGTCATGGCCAGTTCCGGTGTGAAATCAAAACCCACGAGCCGGTCGATGGGCGTTGCCTCCTTGCTTTCATCCCCCACAACGGTTCGCATTCCACCAATAAGCCGCAACACACCTTCCACCCTGTCCCAAAAGACCTCGGGGGCAAAGATGTGAACGCTGGTATCCCCCTGGTGCACGAGCGCTGAGAAGTTCTCCGCCCTCCACGGATCGGCATCCCGAAACTCCCGTTCCAAGAAGACCGTAGAGCCTGAGAGATCATGAATAGCCACCCTCCCCAAGACTCGTTCCTGCTTGCGCTCTTCCAGCTGATACAAGACCGCATCTCGCTTGTCTCCCAGTTTGGACACGGCGACCTCGCGCAAAAAGAACATGCCGGCCGCCAGAACGAATCCACAGAAGAACACCGGAACCAACAATCGGTGGACCGAAACCCCCGCCGACAACACCGGCGTCACCTCGTTTTTCTTAAGCAGCCGGTTCACCGTGAACATACCTGCCAACAGGGTGATGAACGGGGCCACCTCCAGGAACAGAAAGGGAAGCTTGAGCAGATAGAAACGAACCAGTAGCCCGGTGCCAGGCGCGGTGCCATCCGGGGCCACATCCAGGTAATCGTCCAGGTTCGACGCCATGTCCATGATCAGGAATAGACCCAGCAGCAGGAACAGCGCGGTGGCATAGGAGCCCACAAAATGGGCCAGCACATAGCGATCCATGCGCCCCATGAACGGAAGGTGGCGGCTTTTCATGGTCCGGTGGGGCGACTTCGTTGGAGGGAGGGCATGGCGTTGGGTGATTATCCAGGCTTACGGCGCGGATTGCCACCGGGCAGCGCCTGCCTTCTCAGCCCTTGGCGGATACGATACTGCCGTGCAAAAGCGGCCCATCACGAACATCCTAAAAAGTAGACCCAAGCGCACCGTGTACCGGTCCTTGGAACCCGTGGCGGGAATGGAATCGCCCATCATCAAGCGCTTCCATGCACCTGGCGTGTTGCAGGGCTTGAGGGACCAGCTGCGCGCACGCCGGGAGGCCACGGGGCTGCGACGCTGGCGAGCCCTTGGGCTTCCTGCCCCGGCCCCCATCATGATCCGTCGAAGTGCCGGCCATTGGGAGCTGGTTCTGGAGGCCATTCCAGGGGCCAGGCCCCTCCCACAATTTCTCACCGAAGAACGCCTCTTTCCGAGCAAGCTGAAGGAGATCGCCCAAAAGCTCGGCAGACTTTTGGCCGACTTGGATCGCAGCGGGGCACACCACGGCGACCCGCATCCGGGCAACCTGCTGATCGACGATCAAAATATGCCTTGGCTGATCGACCCGACCCCGAGCGCACTTTTCTCCCAGCGCGCCGCCCCTGGTCGGAATCGATGGGTTCGATTCTGCGCACAGATCAGGGAATTGAGCTCTCCACTGTTTCGAGCCCAGGTGGCCGCGGCCTATCGCAAGGCCAATGGTCCTGCACCGACATTGCCCTCAGAAGCGGACCGGGGTCAGATGGAATTGGAGGCGCGTGAATGGCGAAACAAGGAAGCTCAAGCCCGTACGCAGCGCTGGCTTCGAACCAGCGGTGCAACCCAAATCGAGGGGAACACAATCCACAACCTAGCGGTCCCCGATGGAAGCTGCCGCAAGCATTCTTTCGACTCCCATGCACAAGCCCAGGTCCTCTGGTTGACCTACGCCCGGCTTCACGAACATGGAGTCCCTTCGATCCACGCTAAGGCATTCCATTCATCCCCAGACCACGCCGTCGAATCCGTCGTTCCTGAGGGCGTCCAGGTATGCGAATCCACACCATCCGCCGCACAACTCGGGCACCTACTTGGATGCTTGCATGACCGTGGACTTCATGCGATCAATTTTCCCTTGGAGGCCCTGTACGCGGACGCCCATGGCAATTTGCTGCTCGATCCTACTGAGGCCCGGTTCTTAGATCGCCCCGCCACGCCCTTTTTTGCCCCGGAAATCATCGACGAGACCCAACGATCTGATCCCCAATTCATCAAGGCATTCCTGTCCCAGCAGGGATGTACGCGCAAACAATCACAAGAGCTGAGGAGGGCGCTACAAGGTGGTTGACCCGAATCCGCAACACGTGGGAATTCCCTCAAGGATTCGCCACCGAGCCATGCGTCGCGCCATGCGCGCACGGATCTTCGCCAGGATCGCCGGGCTCCTGGGCATGCTGCCCCCGAAATTGGCCAGCACCTTGATGGGGCCCCCGGCCTACTTGGCTAGTCTGGGTTCCACCGGCAAGCTGGCGACCAAAAATCTAGAGCTGGCTTTTCAGCCAACACTGTCGCCCGAGGCCATTCGCAAGTGCCAACGTGCGGTGTTTCAAAATGCCGCCCGTGTGACAGCGGAAGCGGCTTTCCTTTCTCAGGCCAAGCAAGGGCGTAGGCGGGAGTGGTTGGCACAGAACGTGCACGTGGATGACTCCATCGAGCACCTGCACACGGCCCTGAAACAGGGGCGCGGAGCCATTCTAGCCACGGCCCACCTGGGCAATTGGGAGTTGGTTGCAGCCGCCCTGACAGACCACGGCGTACAAGGAGCTGTCGTCGGAAAATTCAAGGAGCGCGACCCTTCCGCCAGTTGGGTCGTGCGCATGCGCGAGCGAAATGGAGTGAGAACCCTGGCCCAGGACTCCAACCCCAAGGAGCTACTGCGCGTCCTGAAAGATGGGCAGTCCCTGGGTTTGGTATGCGACTTGGAGGTCAAACGCTTGGACGGGGAGTTCTTGCCCTTCTTTGGTGAACAAGCGCTCACCATGACCGCGCCAGCGGCCCTGGCCCGTGCTTCCAAGGCCTCTATTGTCCCCGTTCGCTGTATTCGAACCCCGGACTGCCCCGAGCGTTACACGATCCTCTTCGAGGCTCCCTTGTGTTGGGATTCAACCCTCCCAAGACCCGAAGCCCGAACGCACTTGCTCTCCAATCTCAACGAAACATTCGAACGGTGGATCCGCGAGACACCGGAGCAATGGGCTTGGTACCAGCCCCGTTGGCGAGCCCGTCCGGGATCCCACCACCCGGTCCCCATCACCGAACACAAGCGCCGCAACCAACCTGACTAGGTGCGAACAACCGCCGCCCCTACGCGGCTTTGGCCGGGACCGGCCTATCGGGTTTTTACTCGCTCGAGGGCTTGATTCCATTGCTGCTTCAATGCCCGGGTTTGGTCCGAGTCCACCTTGGGAGTGAAACCGCTGCTTTCCGTTTGAAAGGCAGCGACCTCTCCGATCTCCTTCCACAGTCCGGCCCCCAATCCAGCCAAAGCCGCTGCGCCCCTGCCCGTGGATTCGACGTCCACCGCCCGGAGGACCTGCACACCGGCCAAGTTGGCCTGCAGCTGCATGAGCAGGTCGTTCCTCGATGCTCCCCCATCAACTTTGAGCGCCCTCACCACTTGCCCTGTTTCCGTGCGCAGCAGATCAATGACGTCCGTGCACTGCAAGGCGATCGCTTCCAGTGCTGCTCTCGCGATGTGCCCGCGTCCCGTCCCACGGGTCATGCCCATCAGGGCTGCCCTTGCATCCGGATCCCAATGGGGTGCACCCAAACCTGCAAATGCTGGAACAAGGGTCACTCCGCCACTGTCGGAAACCGAGCCCGCCAATGCTTCCGAGTCTGATGCCTTTTCTAAGATCCCCAACCCATCGCGGAGCCACTGGAGGATCAACCCTCCTGCAAACACCGAACCTTCGAGTGCAAAGCAGGCCTGTCCCGCGCGGTCCAAAGCCAAGGTCGTAAGCAAAGCGCCCTCCGGGTCCACCCGATTCACACCGGTGTTCATCAACATGAAACAACCGGTGCCATAGGTGGTCTTTAGGTCTCCGGCTTCCCAACAACCCTGACCAAAGAGTGCCGCCTGCTGGTCCCCCGCCATTCCAAAAATGGGGACCTTACGACTGCCTGGCAATTTCGCGACACCAAAAGGCCCGACCGAAGGAAGCACTTCCGGCAGGCAATCCTGGGGTATTCCGAACAAGTCGCAAAGATCCCCATCAAACACCTGGCGATCCAGATGAAACAGCATGGTTCGGCATGCATTTGTGGCTTCGGTCACCCAATAGGCACCGCCCACAAGATGCTGGACCACGAGAGTATCCACGGTCGCAAAGATCAAGTCCCCCTTGATGGCAGCAGATTTGGCCTCAGGCACATTTTGAAGCAACCAGTGCATTTTTGTTGCACTGAAATATGGGTCGAGCAACAGCCCAGTCTTCTCGCGAATGGTGGGCAACAGACCCTCCCGACCGAGCCGCTCACAATGGTCCTTCGTACGGCGATCCTGCCACACAATCCCCCGTGCCAGCGCACGCCCGGATGAGCGCTGCAACGGGAACACCGTTTCCCTTTGGTTGGTGATACCAAGGCCGACGATGGGCCCATCGAAACCCTGGAGCAGCTCCACCATGGATTCATCCACCGCCGTGCAAATGTCCCCAGCCGCGTGCTCCACATGGCCTGGCTGCGGAAAATGCTGCTGGAACTCCCGGTAAGCTCGCCTTACCGGCTGAAGGTTGCGGTCATACAAAAGGGCGGTCACTCCCGTGGTGCCAGCGTCCAAGGCAATCAAATGGCTCATCCCTCCACAATGCCGTTGGGCCCGCGCCATGGCAAGAGGGCCTTTGCCTATCAAACGACTGGCGGCGCCCCCGCCAAAAAGGGGACGCCGCCAGTACTGCGGTGCCAGGGGCACCGCTTCTGAATTGAGCTCCCTAGAGCGAGCCTTGGGTCAGAACCAGGATGCCTGCACCCTGGGTAATGTGCACCGCACTCGGGAAAAATGGGGACTGATAACTTTGAATGGTCAAAGCCTGTACGCCCATTCCGCTACTCTCCATGAACAACAGGACCGGGAGAGACGTCGTAACTCCACTAGGCACCGAAACCAGGCGGGTCGGAATACCGTCCAGTTCCATGCCGATGAGGACCGAATCACCGAAATCGGACACGAGCCCAACCTCCGCATTCACGTCACGCAGCACGTTCTCATCCAGGACCAGGGTCAGGTCGCCATGGAATTCGGCACGAACGGTCCCTTCGCCCTGGGGCACAAACACAACGAAACCGGTGCCCGTGGCGCTTTGCACGACTTGGCTCAAGGCCTGCTGTGGCAGGGTCAGATATACGCTAGCTCCATAGGAAGCGACGCTGCTTCCGGCATTGCTGCCAGGGGACCCGGGGTTGACCGCGTTGTTACCGCCTGCTGTGGCAGGAAGGGTACCAACGGAGTCTCCACTAGCTGCAAAATCGTTCTCGCCAGATCCCGCCCAAGCGGAAATGGCGCACCAGACGATGATCGCCGATGCTGCGAGAAAGCTCTGCAAAGCTGTCTTTTTGGAATTTGATTTCATGTTCAACATCCGTTTTTGCAGGGGTGTTTGTTCGTATTGGAGGAGGTGCCTAGTGACCCTCATTTCCTGCTGCGTTCAGCAGCTCCGGGCACCATTGTTCAAAAGCTTCGGCGAAGTTTGAGTCGCCTTCGATCGTTGCACGGAAAGTGGGAGATCCCATGCAAAGCCGAGCGGCCTCCTGGGCTTGCTCAGGGAATTGATCCAGGAGATCCCGGAACCAAAGCAAACCGCGTTGCGTTCGGCCCATCCCCAGCGAAGCAATCGCCAAGTTGAAATAAGCTGCCCAGAAACGGGGTTCCCGTTCGGCCAAGCCGCTCAGTGTCACCCACCTGAAATAGGTAGCAGCCCTGCGGTGGTCACCTTCCTTACTGAAAAGTTGCCCAATTTGCATGGCAGCGTGACCCCGGTTCTCCAGAACCATGGCCGTGTCAAAGACCTCCCGATACAAACGCTCGGCTTTGAGCGAGTGACCTTGGTAGGCGTGTACATAAGCCAAGTAAATACGAGCTTCTTCGTGGTCGCTCTCGATCTCAAGCACTTGCTCCAGAAGGCGCACTCCTTTTTCCATCGGCTCTTCGATGCGCTCCAAGCGCCCGTTGAACAGGTGACGGGCTTCGGCCCAGTCTTGCTGACCTCGACCTGCGCGACCGCCGCTCAGGACACCATCCACAAAACCACGCCCCATGGTCTTGGTTTGCGTGATCGGAACGGCTGATGCGAAGACCTGCTCACGGAAACGATCGAAGTCGACAGCGCTCAACACATAAGCCTTGCCAAGCTGGTAGAAGATCGTGGCCAGGCGCCGGTTCAGTTGCTGACCCTCATGGCCCCCTTGCAACGCACCCGCCATCATGGCAATTCGGGCGGAAATGCGGCCGGGATCGACGACATCACGGTGCATGCGAGCACAGCGTTGAACGTCCTCGAAGAAAGCCCTGCATCCTTCGTCACTTTCGATCTTCACGAGAGCTTGTGCGGCGGTCGACTCATCGAGTTCACCATCCGCCAAACACGATAGGTTGTACTGAAGGGCAATCTGTCCTTCGGTCAAACCGTCCATCCAATCTTCAAAACCATTCATTGCGGTCCCTCCTGGGGTTCAGGGGTGGAGACCATGGCGGTACCGCGATCGTTGGTTTTCGATTGCGGGTCCCGTGCAGGCCGACAGCTGTGGGGCAAGCCGTCAAAAACACGCCTCATGGCGCGGTGTATCTTTCTTCGAGCGCGGAAGATCACCATTTTCAGATTCTCCAGCTTGATGCCAATTTCCCGGGCGGCATCGCGGTAACTAGCCCCGTCCACTTCCACAAACTTGAGCGCCATACGCTCCCGATCTGAAAGCATCGAGTAAAACTCCAGGTAGAGCTGCAAGTAGGTCACATAGACCTTGGAGCACTCCAGCGTGCTTTCCGAGTCAATGGCCCCACGAAGGGGATTCGGAACACCCGGCTCCGGTTGATCGGAAAGGTCCTCAAACGGAACCTCCATGTTGCCCGCCATACCACGCCCGCGAAGCTGCTTCAGCACCGTGTTGCGCACAATCGTGGCCGACCAGACACGGAAAGCATCCTCACGTTCGGAATTGAAGCGGTGGGGATAGCGGTAGACGTTGACAAAGACTTCTTGAAGCACGTCCAAGCCATCGATACGGCAACTGTAGCGGCGCAGACGACGACTCACTTGAGTCAATAGGTTGCTGCTGTTGAGCTCGTACAATAAGCCAAAAGACCCCCGATGCATGTGCAACCGAAAGGCCTCCATCAACTGGGTCGACAAAGCGTCCCGAATCGAATCCATGGATCGTGTGCTGTCGGCAAGGATCGCCCTCATTGCCGCAACCAGTTCCGCAGAAATGCCATCTTCACCGCCAGCGAACGTCCGCACCCGATCATCGAGTCGATTTGTCGCACCATCCCCCTCCAATGGGTTCAGGTTGTGAATGGGGTCGGTGGCCAGCATGCAGGGGAGAATTGGGCAGTTCGGTCGAAATCCCTCCAGAAGCCCATCTTAAGGCTTCTCTCCACACCAGAGGTCGCGCCAAAAAAGGCACATGACGGGGACCAAGATTTTGAAAGGGCAAGTCGTCGAGCAGGTCTTCTGCCAACATACCATCTAGGGCCAGGACCCATGGTGGTTACGAGGCATTTGAGTACATTCGCGACAAACAAGCCTAAACCCCTTGTACAAAGAACCTTATACGTTTCCTGAATGTCGCTTTTTGTGCCCCGCTGGCGGCGGATCCTCCCAAGGGACAGGATAGGCCCATGGAAATTGACCGCAGAGTCCTTGAGATGGCGCAGGAAGCCGGGTTCGACCTCGTTGGACTCACTCCCCTGGTAGCGCCCCCGGATACGGCTCAATTTGAGAAATGGCTCTCAAGGGGGCGCCATGGGAGCATGGAATACCTGGAGCGCAATCGGGATCGAATCACAAACCCCTCGCTTCTAGCCCCCGAGGGAAAGACCCTCCTCATGGTTGGCTTTGGCCACTCTAGGGAGCGTCAAGACCTGAGAGGAGGGGGGCGCATCGCCCGCTACGCGCTTGGCCGCGACTATCACAATCCCATTGGGAAGCGGCTCCAGAGGCTTGGCAAGGCTCTGATCCGCGAGAAACTCGTTGATACCGCCCGGGCTCGAGTGGACGCAGTTCCGTTGCTCGAACGAAGCCATGCACAAGAAGCCGGACTGGGATACTCATCAAAAGCCTGCACCCTGCTCCACCCACGTTTTGGCCCCTGGTTCTTCATCGGGGAACTCATTTTGGACGTTGACCTGCCACCCACGACCGAAACGCCTAACCTCTCCTGCGGCTCATGCACAGCATGCATTGACGCGTGCCCCACGGGCGCCTTGCTCGGGCCTGGAGAACTGGATGCTCGGCTTTGCATCAGCTACCAGACCATCGAAAACCGCGGGAACATCCCCCACGAATTGCGCGCCAAGCAAGGGGATTGGTTGTTTGGCTGCGACATCTGCTCCGAGGTTTGCCCGTGGGGAAAAAAGGCGCCAAATCTCTCCGAGCGCCTTGGGCACCACGGGGCTTTGCAGCGACACAATCTTACAACCCTTCTCGACCCCAGATTGGATGAGGATCGCTTTACCGAAGAATTCAGGGGTTCCCCCCTGCGGCGACCCAAGATCCAAGGCCTGGCGCGCAATGCGGCGATTGCCCTCGGGAATCAACCCACGGATGAGGGTCAAAGCGCCCTGCTAACAACCCTGATGGATCACCCTTCCGCCCTAGTGCGAGAGGCCGCCGCTTGGTCCCTTCTCCACGCCCATGGCGAAGATCGGGGAATTCGAGACGAAGTCATCAAAGTCATGGGACACGAAGATGAATCGGCACGCAAGCTCATAAAACGCAGCCTGGACGAGATTTGAAGCGGACGATTGGGAACGGCCACAATGAATATCATCGCGGAGAATAGCGACCAAAGAATCGGATTCCTTCCAAAAAGAAACGTTCATTCTGCGGGACGCCTCCGCTATGGGGACAGAGGCCATCAGCCCGTCGGCGACTTCAATCGCCAGCGAACGCCGATCGTTGCCGTCCCCGTCACACCCAACCCGGAGGTCCCCTTGCAGTCCATCGACTTTTACAACGACTACAAATACTGCCCCGAATGTGACGAGTACGTCACCTATTTGATGAGCATCCACACCTCGTACTGCACAAAATGCGGCGGCGAGGTGCGTTTGTTTTCCAAGAAGGACTGGGACGAATTCAATCGCGCACCGGGATCGGAAAAAGCAAAACGGGGTACCGTGAAACGTAAGACCAAGAGCTTCGGCAGGGCCCAGTGAACCCGAGCATGCTCGGTGAGTAAGCTCCTGGACCCATCGAGATCAGCCGCCGAAGGGCGGCTATTTTTTGATACCACCGGACCAACAAACTGCCGAATGCGGAACTGGACTTGATCCGAATGCCCATGGTCAACCTGGGGTGACATATTGCATAATGGCGCGCTCCCATGCCCTACCAATTTTCTGCCTCCGAACGGCGCACGAGACTGACCCAAGCCAGGCTCATGCTAATTTTCACCCCCCAACTGCTGGACAACCCCTTGGAAAAATTGTACGAGGTAGCTGAGGTCGTCGACATCATCCAAGTGCGCCCCAAGGATCTCGGTTCCGAAAGTCAAAATCCCTCCAGCGCGCGGGATTGCCTCAGCTGGTCCAACCAGGTCTTGCAATCGATCAAAGCACTTGGTGATTCACGCCCTCTTGTTCTGGTCAATGACCGGCTAGACGTGGCCAGAACCCTCATGCATGACGGTGTGGATGGAGTTCACTTGGGGCAGGATGACACTCCTTGGCAAGTGGCCCGCGAGCTCCTGGGTCCTGACCTCCTGGTCGGACTTTCCACCCACGACTATAACCAAGTTCGGAATTGCGCGAACGCGTCCGTGGACTACCTGGGCTTCGGCCCAGTCTTTCCTACCGCGACCAAAGAGCTCAAAGGGGGCAACGGTTCAGTCTCGGCTTGGGTCGCCCATCAATCGAGCGCGCAGCCCCTCTTCCCCATTGGCGGCATCACGCCCGAGAACGCATGGCAATTGGCGCCGGTGCGCAGAGCTGCGGTGGCTTCCAGTCTGCTGTGTGCGGACAACCCGAAACAAGCAGCCGAAACAATCCTGTCCGCACTGGGTGCTAGGGGCACGGAGAAACGGCAGGACCGCTAGTTTCTCATTCCATCTCCCGGGAGGAGCAGCATGGCGTCACCATAGCTATAGAACCTGTAATCCGATTGGATCGCAGAAGAATAGAGCTCCATCAGCCGGTCCCTGCCAACCAGGGCACTAACAAGGAGCAGAAGGGTGCTTCCTGGTAGGTGAAAATTGGTAAGCAGCCCATCCACCGACACGAAAGAGTACCCGGGCTGAATGAATAGGTCCGTACGACCAGTCCTCGGTTCAAGCTTCCCACCGACACTTGCTGCCTCCAAGGCCCTAGCACTCGTCGTACCCACGGCCACGACCCGCCCTCCCCGCTTGCGGCAATCCTCAACCGCTTGAACCACGCTCGCCGGAACTTCAAAACGCTCCTCATGCATGCGGTGCTCCGAAAGGTCCTCAACTTGAATTGGGAGAAAAGTGCCAAGGCCCACATGCAAGGTAACGAATGCACTCTGCACGCCCCTGCTTTTCAGCCTTTCCAATAGTTGCTCGGTAAAGTGAAGTCCTGCAGTGGGTGCCGCAACGGCACCACGGTGCTTGCAATACACTGTTTGGTAGCGATCCCGATCATCCCTTTCATGGTTCGAGGCATCAGAACCGGGTGGCCGGTGAATGTAAGGAGGCAGGGGCATTTCCCCGCCCTCATCCAGAAGATCTGCAACCGGTGAGTCGGGCCGGTTAGGGTCCGACAACTGCACGATCCAATAGGCACCCGGGTTTCCATCCCCATCCAAAACACGCTCTACCATGCACAGCTCGAGACCACCTGGACCCTCCAGGCATTCTCCGGTCCTTGGTTTCTTAGCCGGCCGAACCATGCACTGCCACTGTGCTTCCTTGCCTGCCGGCTCCAGGAACAGAACTTCGATGCGCGCTCCGCTCTCACGGCGCGCCCAAACCCGCGCCGGCAGCACCTTGGTGTCATTGAAAACGAGCAAGTCACCTTTCCGCAGGCAATCGGGCAAATCCGAAACCTTTCTGTGTGTGTGATCAGAATCGCCCAGTACCTGCACAAGCATGCGGGCCGCATCCCGCGGCTCCGTGGCCTCCTGTGCAATGCACCACTCGGGCAACTCAAATTGTAAATCGGACAGTTTCATAGTTGCGGATTCATAGTGGCGGAGCAAAGGCAATGGCGACGGCGTGCCTTTGGATCTTCGCCCGAAGCCTAACTTGCAAGTGGGGTTCCCGATAGGCGACAACGCAAATGTGCACAAAGTATCCATGGGGGTTACTGGGCAGCCCATGGGTCTGGATTGGGTATGGCTCCGTCCAACCAATCCAAATCTCCCATTCGGGCCACGAGTGTGTCGGGATCCCACCCCAAGTACATGGATGCTCGGCTCTTGTTTGTTCGCCCCGACTTGCTACGCGTCACGAAGAGAGCGGACGACACATCGCTCGGCAAGGGGCTCCTGGAATCCAAGCGGATCACCACATCGATTCCCCGTTCCGACAGGGCGGTCTCAACATGCCTCCGCGAAATCGGTCCTGTCGCCGCTTGAATTAGACGTAATACCACGGAAGCCAGCTGCCTCTCCTGCCCCTGCCAAGGTTGCCGCCACATGGCTGCCACGGCCGCGTCCTGCCACTCCACACCGGAGTCGCGCTGTGCACCGATTCTGTGGATCCACTCCACGATCTCATTTCTACGATTGGACAAGGTAGGCAAATGGAACACCTGAAATGGTTCCGCCTCTCCCTCCCAGCGCCGCAAGACCCCCCGATACGCAGCAGTGCCCACACCATCATTTCGAATCCAATCACACCGCCAAGGCTTCCTTGGACCGGAGGCTTTCCAACCCCCAAGCCACTCCGCCAGGACCCGCCCAAGACCCTGGCCATGTCCCACCAGGGCCACGTGTTGGTCCAATTCTCTCGCAACGGCAAGTCGTCCGATGAATAAGGCAAAGGACGGATCACCAAGGGGCATATGCCCGGCCAAGCCATCTCTTCCGTCGCACCCATCCAGATACCTCGCCAAGTTCCACAGAACGGCTTCAACCGGGCCCAGTGTGTTGGGTTGTGAGCCCTGCACGGTGGCACTTGCGTGCAACACGATTATGGCCGTTACCACTTGACCCTGCACAAGGGGAACCAGTTCACCGAAAGTACTGGGATCCTCGCTCCAATACACCGCGCAAGAACGCACTTGCACGCAGCGCTTCAAGTCATGGAGGCTCGGATCAAGCAATGGGGTATCCCCCTGCTCCGCCGACCCTGGGGCAGAGTAAACCTTCACCCAGTCTTCTCCGATAAGCTGCCAAAGCGCGACCGGAGAGCAGATTCCATTGCGATCCGCGAGCCCTCCAAACCAAGAACGAAACGCTGGTCCCACGGGTGTTTCAGGCACGAGCCGTCCTGTAGTCCCCCCTTCATGGGATTGATTTTCGGCTTGGGGTTGTAGAACCAACCGTTTGGCTGCAGCAATAAGTTCCCCAGCCGGCGGCATGACGTAGTGATTCCATTCCCACGTGACCCATCCAGCAATCCGTCCGGGACGCACAAGTCCATTCGCCAGATTTTCGCCCGTGATCCAAACGCAAACACAAACACGCACGCGCGCATCTATTGAGCGTGCCCCGGGAACCACCCCGGTTCGATCCCCGCTCGATGAAACAACCAACCCCAAGCGGGCCATCGCCTTGGCTTCTAGCCCATCGGGTTCGGCCTGTCCCTGTGGACTTCCCTTGGGGGTCTGCACCCACCGCATTCCTTCTCCTGGTGGGCAAAGTGCCACCCAACAACCCAAGCTCCCCCATGTTCCATCCCAGCGCCATGCTTCCGCCCCGGAGACCGATGCATCCACACGAGAGGTCTTCCCATCCACTGAGGCGCGTGGGTCCGGACCTCCTCCCAGTGGAGCTTCCTGGGTAACGCCGTCATCCAACGGCCCTTTGTCGGCAAAAGCCAACCAAGAGGTGGCATTCCCCGCAACTTCCAATAGGGCACGGGCCTTGCCTATTTCGCCCACGCCCAAGGCCAACGCTGCCCGGTGCGTGGCCACTTCCCGCGCAAGCCTGGGAAAGGTCCTGGGTTCGAACTGCTTCGACCACTGTGCAAATGCCTGCCCGGCATGGATAGGTCCACGGACCACCCAGTCGTGCCTAGCTTTCCACAGCAGAATCCAAGCTTGCCGCAAGTGCAACTTCCGGGCCAAACCCAGCAGTTCCCCGGCGACTCTAATCCGCGGAGTCCCCGGTACAGGCAGCTTCATTTCCGCGGGAAGGCACTCGCGTAGATATTCCCAAGCATCCTCAGGGCTTGATGTGCTCGCACCCTCCCCGCCCGACGCTTGCGTGCGATACTTCCCTAGCCAACGACACTCAGGCCAGGTACCAAAACACTGATCCTCATGCTCCTTGGTCGGGTTCTGAAGGAGCATTCCCAAGACGGTCCCCATGGCATTCTCAAGCTGCTTCACTTGCAAATCCCGGAGGGCCGTTCTTGCGGCGAGGATCGGGAGATCTACCTTAGGCGAGAGGTCCTTCTGCGCACTCAGAGCAAACAACCGCATCCCGTGAACAAGCAAGCGAGCTTCGTCTTTGTCTCTTCCAGGAATCCCATCGAGAAAGGTCTCCAACATGTCGGGGCCCAAGGTCAAACCGCCTCACCACCAAACAGACCCCCAGCTCCAATAGATAGAACTTCCCCGGAAAGCGCCACCCCATGCCCATGGTCAGGGGCACCCAATATGGCCGCCAAACCACTCGTCGCTCCTTTGCTCCAAGATTCTGCTGCCGAAGCGGACCTCCGGCAGGCAGACTCCAAACTGCGGCGCTGCAAAATCAATGCATGAAAAGCACGTCGCGCTTCCGCCGGCAGGGCATTGAAACGAACACACGCCCTGTCCAACTCCATGCGACTCAATTTAAGGACACCACACAACTGGGTGAGCACCCCCCCCCTGGAGAATCCGGCCACGGGAAGCTCCAACCGGCCAGCCACACAGTCGTCGATCACCTCTTCAACAGCACTCTCGACCAAACTCTGAGCGCTAGTTCCTTGAGCGATCTCCTCGATACCAGGCTTGACCAAGCCGAAGTTCCTGCGATCCCCAGCTATGCTGGCCAGCACCTGGACCGAGACCCCGTGGGGGTCCAGAAGCAAGCATCGCTCCCGCAGGCGGCGAGAAACTTGGGAGCGCACTCCAAGGGGGTCACCTGGCACGCATCGGCGGAGGAGGTCCTCGCTCCCCTCCGCCTGATCCTCGCGCTCCAAAGCGGAATGTCCCGCGGGCTCGGGGGTGACTCGAGGGGACGGTGCATCAGGGGTAGGGGGGGGAGTTTTCATGGACAATTTGCAGCGGGGAAGCGGTTGGGTGGGCCGTGCTTGGCTCGACTCCAAGATCTAGGACCCAAGGGCCCCGCCTCCGGGACAGGCTTCTTTCAAATCCGTTGACAAAGATCAACCCCTCCGCGCTACACTCCGCCCCCTCACTCAAGTCCCCGGCTGGCACCAAGGTCAGCCCCGCACTTAGAGCCACCGCAAACATGGAAACATTTCTCAAGGACAAAACCGGCGTTGTGCTAGGCGTCGCAAACAAGCGCTCCCTGGCCTGGGCTTGCGCCAAGTCCATGGCAGACGCAGGCATGCGCCTGGCATTCACTTACCTAGGTGACCGCCTGGAAAAAACCGTGCGCGACCTGGCCGCTGAAATCCCGAACTCGATCGTGCTCCCTTGCGACGTGACCAAGCCGGAAGAGGTCACCGAGCTATTCGAAAAACTGAAGGAAGAGTTCGGATACCTGGACACGGTTCTGCATGCCATCGCTTTTGCCAAGCGCGAAGAACTGCAGGGCGACTTCTACCACACCACCAAGGAGGGCTACATGCTAGCCCACGAGGTGAGTGCATACTCCCTTACGGAAGTCACCCGCGCCGCCCTCCCCCTGATGGAAGGCCGTGAGGGCTCCATCGTGACCCTGTCCTATATCGGTGCCGACCGTGTCGTTCCAGGATACAACGTGATGGGAATCGCCAAGGCCGCCCTGGAAGCTTCCGTCCGTTACCTGGCCGCCGACCTGGGCCCCCAAGGGATCCGCGTCAACGCCATCAGCGCGGGACCCGTTCGCACTCTCTCCGCTTCCGGTGTCAAGGATTTCAGCAAGCGCATCGATGAAGTCGCTGCACGCACCGCCCTGCGGCGCAATGTGACCGCGGAAGAGGTCGGCGACGCATGCCTCTTCCTGTCTGGCCCCCACAGCCGCGGGATCACCGGAACCGTGCTCTTCGTGGACGCCGGCTTCCACATCATGGGCTGACCCTGCCCAATCAACCCTCCTCTGGAGGGCTCTATCCACAAACTCGCAGGCATACCTGTGGGTTTTTCTTATTTAATTGCGTCCAAACAAGACTTGAAGACAAGAGTTTGTCGGCCGTACGGGCGTACCATGAGGGGTAACTCCCCTACGAATCCAGCCCCATGATTCCCCCAAAACACTTCCCCCTCGACGACAAACGACAAGAAAATGGGGAAACCTGGCGGACGAGCACCTTCCTCCACGTCTTATGAAATAGCAGCCAATACGAAACTGGTGACCACCATTCCCAGACTCCACATATGGAGTCCGCTACCTGTCGCGGGCGTCAGATCACGATTTTTCCATAAAAACCCGCCCCGGGGACTTCAAACGCTCCTGAACCCCCGGGGCTTGTTATTCCCGCGCAAGCGATCGCTCTGCCCGGCCCAAGGGGATGCAGAACAGCGTGGAAACGAGCACCAAGGACATGGCTCCCCACAGGCACCACACCAAACCTCGGAGCGGATCGGATGCGGCCTGGTACAAAACTCCAGATAGGATCGTCCCGAGCAAGCGCCCAGCCGCATTGGCCGTGTAATAGACCCCAACCTGCATGGCAACCCGATCCCCGTCGGCGTATTCGATCACCAAGAAGCTGTGCATGGCGCTGCAAGTGGCGAATAGAATCCCGAACAGGCCGAGCCCTGATACCAGACCCAACACCGGACTGCTCGTTTCGGGCCATGCCAGGGCCAGACCCGACAGGGGTAGCAGCAGCCCCACGGTCCAGGCCCCAAGCCGCCTGGCATCCGGTCCCCTGCGAGCTCCCCGTGCCCCCACATACCAAGGCGATGCCGCCTGCACAAATCCATAGCCGATCACCCACGCTGCCAGAAAGGCCCCCACACGACCATGGGACCAATCCAACTGGGACGTCAAGTACAGGGGCAAGGCCAGCACGAACCAAACGTCCCGGGCTGCGAACAAAAACAAACGCGCTGCCGACAACCAACGCAATCGACGGTTGCCCTCCAAAAGGTCCGAAAGCTTGCGGACCTTGCTCGATTTCCCAATGCCCTTGGGCAGCATCGCCCGGGCCAGGATCATTACGACGGTTATACTGCCCGCCATGCCCAGGCACGCCGAACGAAAACCCCAGGCGGTCAGCAATACACCACCCAAGAAAAAGCCAATACCCTTGAGCGTGTTCTTGGACCCTGTGAGCCACGCCACCCAACGCATCAATCCGCTCGAATCACCCTCGGGGACCACCGCTTTGATGTAGCTCTTGGAACTCATCTTGGTCAAGTCCTTGGCCACTCCCGAAAGCGCCTGGGCCAACATGACCACGGGCAAGGTGAGCGTCGCGCTGAGCAAGCCCAACAAACCACACGCCACTACCTGCAGGGCAAGTCCTGCGAAGAGCGTAGTGCGCAATCCGGTGCGTGAGGCCAACCAGCCCCCCACGAAGTTCGTGACCACCCCAAAGAACTCGTAGAAGAGAAATAGGGATGCTATCTCGAGTGGACTTCGCCCAAGCCCATGCAAATACAGCAACACCAACATGCGCAGGGCGCCATCGGTCAGGGTGAACACCCAGTAGACGCTCGTGATGACCGCATACTCGCGTGCAGGGGATCGTTTGGAGGCCATGCTGCAAGTCTATTGTGCCCGGGCCACCATCGCAGCCAACTCAACCATGCGATTGGCATAGCCCCATTCGTTGTCGTACCAAGCCATGACCTTCACCAGGCGCCTATCGATCACCCGGGTGCAGCCCGCATCCACGATCCCGCTGCGCTTGTCTCCAGCATAGTCCGAAGAAACCAAGGGCCGGGTTTCGTAGCCCAGGATCCCTTCCAATGCCCCCGCTTCCGAAGCCTTGCGCAGGAGCGCGTTGACCTCGTCCACGTCGGTATCGCGCGACACATGGAAGGCGCAGTCCACCATGGATGCATTGAGCACGGGAACCCGCACCGCGATGGAATCCAGCAAGCCCTTCAACTCGGGCAGGATCATCGTGACCGCGGTGGCGGAATTGGTGCAGGTGGGTACCAGATTGATCTGGGAAGCGCGCGCCCGTCGCGGATCCTTGTGTGGCGTATCGTGCACCGATTGGGTGTTCGTCGGGTCGTGCAAGGTGGTCACCGACCCACGCTCGATCCCAAGCCCGTCGTGCACGACTTTGACGATCGGTGCCAGGCAATTTGTGGTACAGGACGCGGCGGTCACGATCTTGTGGTTGGACAGGTCGAACTCCCGGTGGTTGACCCCCACCACGATGTTCGGCGGTCCATCGGAAACCGGCGCGGAGACGACCACGCGCTTGGCCCCTTTGGCGAGGTGTGGCTCCACCAGGGCGGTCGTGCGAAACTTGCCACTGCATTCTAGGACCAGGTCCACGCCCCAGTCCTTCCAGGGGATTTCACGGGGTTCGCTGAAGGCGCCGAACGTCAGCTCTCGCCCTGCCACATTGAGTCGCTCACCCGCACCTTCGCAGTGTTGGTCCCAGCGTCCTTGCACACTGTCAAACTCCAAGAGCAGCGCCATGTTCTCCGCGCTCGCAGCCGGTTCATTGACCGCCACAAACTCGATGTCATCCCGCTGCCATCCCGCACGCAGGGCCAAGCGGCCCATGCGCCCAAATCCGTTGATACCTACTTTCATGATTGATTCCGCGTGGGGTCCACGCGGGGGTGAGTGTACCGGGCTGGCTGGGTCGCCCCTATTAAACGCCGGTGAATCAGCCGCAGGGCCTACAGCCCTGGCAATTCGCCCTTACCACGCTTGTCGACCTTGTCCTTGGCCTTCTTGAAGAGGTCGTCCAGATCCGAATCGCGGGTCTGTTCCTTGCCAAGGGCCTGATCGAAGGCGCCCCCCCCACGTTTGCCGCGGCCGGAGACCTTGGTCTTGGCACTGTCCCAGCGGTCCTCATCCAAGATGATCCGCCCGGTGGCATCCAGCTTCTCGGGCGGGGCGTGCTTGAGCACCTTGGCGGTCAAAACGTCAACGACCAGGGTGGATTCGCAGCAGGGGCAGTGGACTTCGATTTGTTTGGAGCTCATGGACCTATTCTAGCGGGCCGCCTGGCAAGGCGCTCAGGTTCCCTGCATAGTCGCGCTATTCGAGGGGTTCTGACAACGCCGCCAGGTGATTTGTGGGGGCCCGCCGGGGAATCGCCCTTTTCAAGCGGCCTGCCAGTCGATTGGCCTGGGAATGGAGCCGGTCGGTTGGGTAGGGTGCCAGTCCGCCACCATGCAAACCCAAGAACCCGCCCCCGAGATCCGTCAGGACCTGACGAAACGCCACAAGCGCCTCGGACTGCGCACGGTCTTGATCTCGGCCATGACTCTGATAAGTCGGATTCTTGGGTTCGTTCGGGAGGCCCTTTCCGCCGCCCTCTTTGGCGACAAGTCGCCGGTCTTCGACGCTTTCATCACCGCCTGGCGAATCCCCAACGTATTCCGGCGTTTCCTGGGCGAGGGTGCCCTGTCCACCTCCTTCCAAACAGCGCTGACCGAGGTGGATGCGGAGCGAGGCAATTTGGCCGGGTCGGCCCTATTCAAGGCCACCGCCGCCCGGCTGCTCGTGATCCTTACCGTGCTGACCACGGTCATGATCGCCCTTGTGGTGTGGGCCCCCGACTCCATGCCCGGCACGGATTTGCAATGGCTCGGCTCGCAGCCCGATGCCGTGCGCGAGCTGGCGGCGCGGGTCATGCCCTACCTGATTCTGATCTGCCTGGCGGCCCTGGTGAGTGGTGGCCTGCAGGTGCGGGGGCACTTCACCACGCCGGCCGTGGCGCCGGCCGCCATGAATGTGATGTGGATCGGTACTTTGCTGGTCATCGGTTGGCGCTTTGGATTTGAGGACGCGGTCGCGGGACCAAAGGGCGATGCGCTGCACATGGCGATGGCGCGCTGGCTGGCGGGCGGTGTTCTCATCGCCGGGGTCGTGCAATTGGGCGTGCAAGTCCCCGCCCTCTTTTCGACTGGATTGCTTGGAACCGATACGCGCAACGAAAAAGCCAAAAAGGAGGCCGTTCGCTCGGTTCTCTGGCGCAGCATGCCCATGGCATTGGGCGCCGCCGTGTACCAAATCAATGTGATGGTCGATGGTCTGATGGCGCTCGGTCTGTTGGCCACCGGCGGCGCGACCTTGCACTACTACGCCAACCGGGTGCAGCAATTCCCCATGGCCCTGGTCGCCATCGCCGCCACCAGCGCGGTATTCCCTTCGCTCAAGGCCATGGGCCACAAGGGCGACCTGGCCGCCGTGCGAAATCTGCACGACAACACCCACCGCAACGTGGCTTTCTTCGCGTTGCCCGCCTCCATCGGCCTCTTCGTGCTGGCGGAACCTGTCACGCAAGTGCTGTTCCAGCATGGCGCCTTCACCGATGAAGGTGTGGCCCGCGCCTCGTCGGCCCTGCGCATGCTGTGCCTGGCCATTCTGCCCGCGGGTGCCACCGGGCTGTGCGCGCGCACGTATTACGCGCTGGGAGACTTCTCACATCCCGTGCGCATTTCCATCGTGATGCTCATCGTCAATGTGTTGCTCAACCTGTTGTTGATCCTGAGCTTCGACATGGACGTGGACGGCCTCTCCCTGGCCACCGCCATCTCCAGCTGGGGCACCTTGCTGCTGCTACTGCCCGGCCTCTCCAAACGCCTTCCGAAGGCCACCGGCGGCACCGTTAGGGGAATTGCGATCATGCTGATCCCCACCGCAGCCTGCGGCCTGGTCGCACACTTGGTTTGGCGTCTCCTCGCCAACCTGCTGCAAGGACCCGTCGCCTTCCTTGATGCCGTCGGAGGTGAAGGGATGATCTTCGGGGCCATCTCAACCGCACTTGATGCCTTCACCCTCGGCGCCGCCATCGGCGCAGGAGGCCTGGCCTACGTGCTGGTCGCCATCGCCCTCGGCCTCCCGGAAGCGCGCCGCATTCTGAACCGCGGTAAGTAGACCTCAACGTTGCGTGCGCCAAGAAAGCTTGGTGGAGGAGTAAGGATGTCCTGCCTCTGTTGTCTAGTTGACTACATAGTCAGGTCATCTTTGCTCCTCCACCAAGCTTTCTTGGCGCACGCAATGGTGAGGTAGAGAGCCTTCTCGTTATGCCGGAGTGATGTCCGCAAACTGAAAGCCGTCGCGTTCCACGCGTTCGCCCACTTGAATCGGGATCGGCCCACGGAACATGGGACCGGCGTGCACGAAGGTGTGAAACTCGCCGTTTTCGCCGCAGGGGTCCACGCCCTCGGGAAGGTCCTTGAGCAATTCCCTGTCGAAGGCGCGGCCGACGAATTCGGCGGGGCACTGGCGGGGGTCCACGCAGGTGAGGCGTGCTTGCAGCCCTCCGGCAACCATGGCTTGGGCTAGTTCGCGTGTGTTGCGTTGCCACAGGGGAAACAGGGGTTCGATGCCGGTGGGCTCCAAGTTCTTGACCCGATACTCGCGGATCTCCTCCAGGAAGAGGTCGCCGAACGCCACGGCCTGGATACCATCTTGCTTGGCACGCTGCATGGCTCTGGCCATGGCCTCCTGGTAAACCTCGTTGCTGCAGGGCGAAGGAATATTGACCTGGATGAGAGGCAACCCTGCGCGCTCCGCTTGCGTTTCAAGCAAACTCTGTCGCACCGCGTGCATGGCCACGCGACCATGGGTCTCGTTCACGGTCGTCAACAAACCACACAGTTCAACCTGCGGGTCACGCTGCAATTCCCACAGGGCCCAAGCACTGTCCTTGCCACTGCTCCACGACAGCCAGGTGCGTTTCTTCATGGGGCCTAGGATAGCGGGCCGCCGGGTGCACTCCTAGAAACTAAGTCGCAGGCCCACGTAGGGGCCGCCGATCTCAAAGCCCGCTTCGATCTGACTTCCACCATCGTCGTAGGACACATCCATGTCGAAGTTCCTATAACCCAGCGTGCCGAACATGATCGGCCCTCCGTACCTCCCGAACAACTGCACATCCACGCGGCCGTCCACGTCGAGCACTGTCGCCGTGGCTTCGGGTGCGGAGAGGCCAATCCAACCCACATTCAAACTGGCCGAAACCGGATTGTCCTCCCCCGCAAAGCGCACGCCAACCAGGGGCAAGGGGAACCTCTGGGTGCTGGTCAAGGACAAGGCCCCCGCGCTCTCATCCAAACCCACGTCCATGTCGATCCACTCAAACCCAATGCCCAACCCCAGAATGGATGAGCCGAAGTGCGCCACATCCCAGGTCAAAACCCCGCTGTACACCCCCATTCCAAAAGAGCTATCCACCGCGGTTCCGGCCGCGAGGGTCGTTCCATTCAGGGTGATCGTCTCCTCCAGACTGCCCTGGCCCTCATATTCCACACGGAAAGCGCTGACCTCCAGGGCCCCGCGACCATCTCTCAGGAAGACCCTGGGCAAAAGCGCATCTTCCTCCTGGGCCAAACCCAGGGAATCCAAACTGGAGGTCACCACCGAACCACTATCCGAGGCACCGAATGACCCACTGGAGCTGAGCTGGGCCATGCCCACCCCGACCGTGGCGGCCGTGATCTTCGGCATCCGGCAGGAAGTGCCAAGGAAGGCCAGGCACAGGCCGATTTGGAGCCAACACTTGGGGGAAGCGCGGCGTATGGGGAGGTGGAGGGGCAACATTGGAGTAAATGGCCATCGTGCTTTTGCGGCCCCCGTCTGGAGCCAGTTCTTATTCCCTGGCCCCAAAGCCCGTAAATGGCTCCTGGTGCTGGTCCCGACGCTCCTCCAGAGCTTCTAAAGGGGGGCTAGCCAGGGCAGCCGCTCCCCGGTAAAGTCCCCCATGAGTTGCGCCTTGAATCGAGACGCGTCCCCAATAGTCAAACCTATGAAACCCTTACATACCCTCCTGGCCGCCATCCTGATGGTCGCCGTCGCCTCCTTGTTGATGGCCAACCAAGAACCCGTCGAAACCCCTGCCAAGCGTCAGATCCCAGTCGACACGGAGATTCAGACCACAAAGTCTGGCCTTAAGTACTCCGTTCTCCAACCCGGCAACGGCAAGGAATTCCCCGCCTTCGGCGACAAGGTCCGCGTGCACTACTCGGGCTGGCTCGAGGACGGCACCATGTTCGACTCGTCCTACAACCGGGGTGAGCCTTCCACATTCAGAATCGGTGAGGTCATCGAAGGCTGGAACGAAGGCCTGGCTCTCATGAGCCCCGGGGCGAAGCACAAACTGACCATTCCCTACGCCCTTGCTTATGGTGAGGAAGGCAAAGGGCCAATCCCACCCAAGGCAACCCTGATATTCGAAGTCGAATTGGTCGCCATCGTAGCCAAGGCCAAGGCCAAGCCCATGCCCTGGGTCGATTGGTCCGACAAACGCGAAACGATCGAGCTCTCCGACGGCATCACCTACCAGGTGCTCTCCAGGGGCGAAGGCGCTGTGGCTGCCGAATCCGACCTGGTGAACTGGGACTATGCGCGCTTTGACGCCGACCACAAGATCACCATTTCCTCCGCCCTGAACGGCCCCGAAGTCGGCCCCCCGGCCCACCCGGGCCTCCCCTTCCTGGAGAAGATCATGACCGTGCTCAAGCCTGGTTCCCACATTCTGATCCGGGTGCCCAAGGCCATGGACCTGCGTCCCCAGGGCAACCCTGCGGAAGCCCCCGCAATGGCCACCTGGCAAATCAAGTTGAACACCGCCCAGTCCTTCCCGGTTCCGGAATTCAGCATGCCCAAGGATGAGGAACTGACCACAACCGCATCGGGTCTGAAGTACCAGGTCCTGCGCGAAGGCAAGGGCGACAAGCCTACGAACACCTCCCAGTGCACCGTGCACTATTCGGGTTGGCTCACCGACGGCACCGGCTTCGACTCATCCTACGAGCGCAAGTCCCCCGCCACCTTCGGCGTCACCCAGGTCATCTCGGGATGGACCGAAGGCCTCAAGCTCATGAGCCCCGGCGCCAAGTACAAGTTCGTCATCCCCGGCAACCTGGCATACAAGGAGAGAGGCTCGCCGCCCAAGATCGGCCCCAACGCAACCCTGGTCTTCGTCGTCGAACTGCTCGCCGTGAAGTAACCAAATAGGCAACCCACAATGGCGCGGGCCCCCGTTGGGAGCCCGCGCCTTTTTTTGTTGGCTCACTCTGCGGGGTAAGTCAGATCGAGGCTAGCATTTTGACCTGAACTCAAGCTAAGAGAGTGAGCCTGTCCAAACCCACCGCCTTGTGCCTGGCAACGAACCCAAACCTGACCAACAGGCACCCCTCCCAAGGTGTATCGCCCATCTTTGACTAGTACTCGCCCTAGAACTTCAATGCCATCCTCATCCTTGGATACTATGACACCCGCTGCCGAACCAGCCGGAATGTGAGATACTTCACCGGACAGTTGGGCTCCATGAACGAGGGTGACCTCCGCACTCTTCTCCTCGCCATTGAACCGCAGAACAAACTCCGGAGCACCCAAAACAACCCAACCGTGGGGATCCCTGCTGGCAAGGAAGGAAAAACTATGGCCGCTGGCAAAGTCGGACCGCGACCGCAAGCGATAGGTGCCCGGAGCCAAGAACCGGAAAACGGCCTTTTCAGAGTCCCTTTTGAAGGGCCTGAACGCCCCTTCACGATCCACTCCATCCAGAGTTAAATTAAGGTCGTAGTCGAGCGCACTAGGAGGCAATTCCTCTCCAGAAGCCGAGACGCATCGCAAGGTCAACTTCCCTGTGGGCACATGCAAGTCCTGTACCTCCGTTGACTCTGGACCCACTTGAATCATCCAAATGACTAGCTCGGCACGCGCTGTCTCGCCATCGCATTCTACCCTGTAAGTACCCGAACCCTCCAATGTGGCCCCGAACCGTCCGTTCGAGTCGGTCATGCAATTCACCCTAGCTCGAAAAGAATCTTCGCCAATCAACGTGAATGCTCTCTCGCATACTCTTTCACCTCCATTCAAGAGATGACCTTCAAGCCTGACACTACCAGCAGCCGGGCCACTGAATTGAAGGGTGGTGACGCGGCCCTTGAACACTTCAAGTTCCTCAGAATCGGTTGTATGGAAGCCAGAGAAGTCACGGCTCTCGTACTTGAGGACTAGCGAAGCCCTGTATTTTCCAATGGGCACACTATCGAAAACGAACCGGCCGTCCGAATCCACGACTTTTTCTCGAAGGACGCGCCCATCCAACTCCACATGCAATCCAGGCTGAACCCTGTCACGAGGCACAAACCCCACCACCGACCCTGCGCCTGGTAAGTGAAGTTTCAATCCGGTGATTTTGTCCCCAGGGCCCACTTGGATTGTCTGTACTTCCGTAGGGCCCATGATCGGATCGAAGGCAAACACTCGATAAGAGCCGGGGAGCAACTCTCGAATTTCGAACCCCTTGGTGGAACTTGCTGAAACCACAGTCCAGCTCCCGAGCGGGTAAGGGCCGCCCACCGACAGGGGATTGAATCCATAGTTGGAGCTAGAACCGGAAAACACGGTGCCCCCCCCTAGATCAGGATCTCTCTGCTTTTCATATGCAATCCTGGCCTTGACCGGATTCCCGCCACCGTCCAGGACATGGCCAACAATGCTCGCAAAATGCGGAAGACGCAATAACCACTCACCCTCGTGGGGTGTCTCCAAATGAATGCGCTCCTGGGTTATGAACCCCTTCCCGGACACACGTACCCTCCAGTGACCGGGTGGCAGGTCATTCAAATCGAAGCGCCCCTCGCTGTCTCTGTAGTCCTTCACGATTAAGGACCCCAAGCTCGTCCACATCTTCGTGTAGTCCGGCAATACTTCACTGCGCGGAATGAAAGTCAATCGAAAGGAGCGCACCGGAGCACCGGTTTCGTCCACGACTCGCCCGACAATAGGGTCCCCTTCACTCAAAGTGAGAAGCACGTCATCGGCACCGACAAGCACGCGGGGAGCCCTCGCCCTCCACGCATCCGCAGACGAAAATGCCTTCGCATTGGCCTTGGCGCCCGACACTTTGCGCACCCCCAGCAGACCGGTAGCCATCAACTCCACTTCCCTCTGAACGCGTAAGCCATACAACTCAAATTTGCCCTGTGCGTCGGTGATCGCAGCCCAATTGGATCCGCCAGAGTTGTAGCCCTCCGAATGCTCCCCGCGAGGGCGCTTTTTGATGTTACCCACCGGCTCTACCCGAGCCCCCTCCGCCGGACGCCCATCCGGCCAGACGACCCTCCCCTGAATCGCAGGAGTCTTTGTGACCTGCCAAATCAGTCCCTCTCTTGATTCACCGGGCAGCAACCGACTCACGTGCAAAGGCTCGGCCGCGTAACCATCCGAAAGATAGCTCAATCGAAGGTCACCCTCGGGAAGGCCTCGAACCTGAAAGTCACCATCCCGAATGGTGGACAGCATCACATTCGAATTTTCGGTGTTCTGTCCCCCGGACAGCACTTTCACGTCTCCTTGGCCATGTCCGGGCAATTGAACCGCAGAGGTCCCCGACGCCTGGATTCGGAAGGCCGTGATTATTCCCCCTTCCACTCCGACACCATGCTGATCTAGCAACCGGCCCGAAAGCTGAACTCCAGGCTGTAGATTCAGATCGAACTCGTGAACCTGCCCTGGCTCAAGACCCCTCAAGGTTATTGAAGTGCCCACTGAGCCCTCCGCCATCGCCGTCATCTCCAATTGTTCCTTTGGCGGAATAGCGAGCAACTCGACTCGATCCCCGGAGACTAGCTCTGGATTTCGGCTCCCCCTCCACCTTCGACCTCCGCCAACTTCCGCCCTAAAACCAACAAGGGGCTCTGTGGAATCAGTACGAATATGAA
>JAAETM010000271.1 GCA_024228395.1 bacterium
AGCCAGGGCGAACACCTTGGTGCCACGGGAGTCTTCGGTACCGATTGCCTGGTAGGCCGCGCCGCCGTTGTCGATGATCCAGGGCAGGTTGGAGAGGGTCTCCACGTTGTTGATGATGGTGGGCTTGCCGAACAGGCCCTTGATGGCCGGGAATGGTGGGCGGATGCGTGGCATGCCGCGCTCACCCTCTACAGAGGCGATCAGAGCGGTCTCTTCACCACACACAAAGGCGCCCGCACCCTGCTTGATCTTGAGATCAAAGCAGAAGTCGCTGCCTAGGATGTTGTCGCCCAGATAGCCTGCCGCAGTGGCATCCTGAATGGCCTTGTCAAAGTTCTTCACTGCCAGTGGGTACTCGGCACGGATATAGGCGTAACCGCCGCTGGCGCCGATGGCGTAGGCCGCGATCAGCATGCCCTCCAGGATGTTGTGGGGGTCGCCCTCCAGCAGGGAGCGATCCATAAAGGCACCGGGGTCACCCTCGTCGCCGTTACAGATCAGGTACTTCTTGTCGCCCAC
>JAAETM010000272.1 GCA_024228395.1 bacterium
CCACAAGTCATGGGGAATCCGTGCGCCTTTTTTGCGCGTTGTCCTCCATTCCTTGAATGCGTGCTCTGCAACGGTGAAATCTTCGCGCCAATGGGGTCGTTTTTGTGTTTGCATGGTTATCTCCGCTCGGTGAGTCGAACGAGGATGACCTTACAGGTCTAAAATACCGATTTTGAGCACGCTTGCCGGAAGGACACCAAGCATGTCCGCGCGCATGGCCGTGGTCATGGCCCCGGACAAGTTGGTCGAGCGCTTGGGCAAGACGTTTGCACTGCCGGTCGAGGTTGTCCCTTTCGCTGCATCTCTCATCGCGCGCAAGGCCGCCGTCTCGGTGCCCAAGTAAATCTGCGCAAGACCGAGCAAAGCAAAACCTAAGTGACCGACAATTCCAACCACATCCTCGACTGCACTTTCCCCGACGGCCTTCAGAATCCGGACGCTGTTGAAAAAACCTTGGACGAATTTCCAGGCATGGTCGAAAGCGGCTTCTTTATCGGGCTTGCGACCGAGATCTACATGGGCAAGGCCGATGGCACGTGTGAGGTGTTGACGCGCTGAACATGACAGAACCGAACTAGGTTTAGTTTCGTCCACTTCTTCTCCGGCTTGGACGGAGTGGGTGGGAGAGGACTGGTAGCTCTGGACGAGGTGGGTAGCAAAGTAGCAGTCGGAGATTCCCCTCGATCGATTGGGGTGCTCGGCGGTCATCGCTGAGCAGCGCTGGCTTGGTCCGGCTGTCGAATCGGGATAGGCCGGTAATGTTGAGGCCCCTGACCTGGGTGGGCCGGAGCCACACGACCGGCTCTCCACAATTACAAATGGGAACTTGTAAGGGCGACCTTGACCCCCACAGGAGTTAGCCCGTATTATTCATGAGCAAACGTGCCCTATCCCCGTAAGCCCTAAGCTCCACACGGGTTAGAGGCAAATAACGCCCAAGGAGAGCCTCACCCATTTGGTGAAAGCCGCTTCAGGCCAATATCAGCATAACTCGGATGCAAGAACAGGTTTGGAGCTACGGTGCAGCCAGGTCATGAATAATGCGGGGTTAGGACTCAAGCGACCGTCAAATTGTGTCGAGGTCCAGTTTGTGTGTCTTCCGTAGTCAAAGTGCAAGTCGCAATGCTGTCACTCCCCTGTGGATTGCCAAGCCCATGATCCTCTCCAATTCGAAAAACCGGTCTCTCTGGAGCCTTGCCCTACTCTTCAGTCTACTGCTCGCGGCTTGTCACCATAGCAATAGCCGCGCCACCGAATACACGGTTGGTGGCACCGTTTCTGGACTGCTCGGCACCCTGGTATTGCAGAACAACGGCGGGGATGACCTCACGCTGACCTCGGACGGCGCATTCACTTTCGCTACTGCTTTGGCCGATGGCTCGGCTTATAACGTGACGGTTCTTATCCAGCCGGCGGGGCAGACCTGCACCATTACAACAGGGAGCGGCACGCTCGCGGGAGCTGATGTGACGGGAGTTGCTGCCAACTGTGTCCATAACAACGCTGCCCCCGTGGTGTCTGGGCTGGCAAGGTTCTTGGACATCAACGCTAACGCCTCTTGCGATGCCGGAGACCAGGTCGTTGTTCCATTCGATCAGCCCGTTGTCGTGAACGCCGCTGGTGGCAGTGATCTTGAGCTTCCGGTTACGGGCGATGCGTTTGGCGCGGGAGCTACTGTTTCCGCGGGGCCAGAATCCGATGAGGTCACGGTGACGCTCGGTGCTTCGCCAAGTCTGAAGTCACGGGGAACCTACATTGGGGTAACTGATGCGAACTCTCCTTCGGGGGTGGACGCGAGTGGTTCCATGGCCTTGGATGCTATCGAGGGACTCAGCGGGATTGATGCGGTGAGCTCCACACCTATCGACATGATCCCGGCCTTCTTGAGCTCTGGGCAAGCCCTCGGCAGCGGTAGCAGCAAGTCCGTAGCCCTGGGCGATGTGGACGGAGATGGCGATCTCGACCTCGCGGTCGGGAACTACGGCCAGGCGAACCGGATCTACCTGAACGATGGGACGGGGGTCCTCACCGATTCTGGGCAAACCCTTGGCAGCGGTAACAGCGATTCCGTCGCCCTAGGCGATGTGGATGGAGACGGCGATCTCGACCTCGCTGTCGGGAACTACAACCAGGGGAACCGTATCTACCTGAACGATGGGGCAGGTACCTTCACCGATTCTGCGCAAGCCCTAGGCAGCGCTAGCAGCACTTCCGTAGCCCTGGGCGATGTGGACGGCGATGGCGATTTCGACCTCGCTGTCGGGAACTACGGCCAGGCAAACCGTATTTACCTGAACGATGGGGCGGGCACCTTCACCGATTCCGGGCAAGCCCTCGGCGGTGGTGACAGTCTTTCCGCAGCCCTGGGCGACGTGGACGGAGACGGCGATCTCGACCTCGCTGTAGGGAACGAAGACGGGGCGAACCTGATCTTTTTGAATGATGGGGCGGGCACCTTCGCCGATTCAGGGCAAGCCCTCGGCAACAGTGACAGTCGTTCCGTAGCCCTGGGCGATGTGGACGGAGATGGCGATCTCGACCTCGCTGTCGGGAACGAAGACGGGGCGAACCTGATCTACCTGAACGATGGGGTGGGCGCCTACACCGATTCCGGGCAAGCCCTCGGCGTCGCAGACAGTCGTTCCGTCGCCCTAGACGATGTGGACGGAGACGGCGATCTCGACCTCGTTGTCGGGAACAACTCTGGCCAGGGGAGCCGTATCTACCTGAACGATGGGGCGGGCGTCTTCACCGATTCCGGGCAAGCTTTCGGCGGCGGTGACAACCGCTCCGTTGCCCTGGGCGATGTGGACGGAGACGGCGACCTCGACCTCGCTGTTGGGAACTACAGCGCGGCGAACCGTATCTACCTGAACTCTCTGTCAGGTACTTGGGGCGTATCTGCCTTTGCTGATTCCGGGCAAGTCCTTGGCAGCGGCGACAGCATTTCGGCAACCCTGGGCGATGTGGACGGAGATGGCGATCTCGACCTCGCTGTCGGGAACCTCTCTGGCCAAGCGAACCGTATCTACCTGAACGATGGGGCGGGCGCCTTCACCGATTCCGGGCAGGCCCTCGGCAGCGGTAACAGCCGTTCCGTAGCCCTGGGCGATGTGGACGGAGACGGCGATCTCGACCTCGCTGTCGGGAACGCTCCCGGGGCGGATCGTATCTACCTGAACGATGGGGCGGGCACCTTTGCCGATTCAGGGCAAACCCTCGGCAACAGTGACAGCCTTTCCATAACCCTAGGCGATGTGGACGGAGACGGCGATCTCGACCTCGCTGTCGCGGTCTTCGGCGTGGGGAACCAGATCTACCGGAACAATGGGGCGGGTACCTTCACCGATTCCGGGCAAGCCCTCGGCAGCGGGCGCAGCTATTCAGCAGTCCTGGGCGATGTGGACGGAGACGGCGATCTCGATCTCGCTGTCGGGAACGACGCGGGCCAGGCGAACCGTATCTACCTGAACGATGGGGCGGGTGCCTTTGCCGATTCCGGGCAAGCCCTCGGAAGCGGTGACAGCATTTCAGTAGCCCTGGGCGATGTGGACGGAGACGGCGATCTCGATCTCGCTGTCGGGAACAACAACGGCGAGGCGAATCGGACCTACCTGAACGATGGGGCGGGCGCCTTCACTGATTCCGGGCAAGCCCTCGGCAGCAGTGATAGCTGGTTCATGACCCTGGCGGATGTGGACGGAGATGGCGATCTCGACCTCGCTGTCGGGAATTACGCCCAGGCGAACCGTATCTACCTGAACGATGGGGCGGGCGCCTTCACTGATTCCGGGCAAGCCCTCGGCAGCAATAACAGTGTTCCCGTTGTCCCGGGTGATTTGGACGGAGACGGCGATCTCGACCTCGCTGTCGGGAACTACGGCGAGGGGAACCGGATCTACAAGAACTGATACTGAACCACCTCTAAACGGGCCTCCGTCAAGACTTTAATTCTCTGATTCCATAGTTTGTTGGTTGTTTGTCGCTTTGGTAG
>JAAETM010000273.1 GCA_024228395.1 bacterium
GGACTCGGCTCCAGGCGGCGCACTCCGGCCGAGCGTCGTGGCAATGGCCGAGATGCGAGTCTGCTCGGGCACTCGCGAATGATTCCTTTGGTGAGCCCCTGGGGGTGGCAGGGGGCGAAGCCCCCTCGGGGAGTCGCCGGCCTTCCTCCGGAGCCGCCCCACCTTCCAAAGGACACGGATGCTCCGGGGGGTCCAGGACGTAAGCCGCGCAGCGGGCGCCGTAGGCGATCCTGGAGGCCCCGGAGCAGCCGTGTCATCATGGAATTCAAGAAGGCGTCCGCATTGAATCCACCACAGTACGGCTGTGCTGGCTCCCACACCAAGTGAAGGAGAACCTGATGATACGTACCGCTGACTACTCGTTGCAGAGATCCGGCGCCAATGTCGGCGCCCTCCTGATGTTCCTGGCCGCTTGGCACGTCATTGGCGCCCAGCCAGGCGATTCCCAACAAGCGAGGTCCTCGAGCCAGCCCCCCGCCGGGCAGAGTAGTGAGACGGACCGGTTGGCGGAACAGGCGGCGCGGCTCAAGGCCCTGGGGTACCTCGGGGGATCGGTCAAAGCCACGATGGCCGGGGGCGTTTCGACGTACGATCCCCAAAAGAGTTTCGAGGGATTGAACCTGTACCTCTCGGGGCATTCACCTTCGGCCTTACTGATGGATATGGAAGGCAACCTCCTCCACATGTGGCGCTGCCCGTTCGAGAACGCCTGGAAAAACTATCCAGGGACAATAAACAAGGACCACAAGTCCTTCTGGCGGCGCGTACACCTTTATGAAACCGGTGATCTCCTCGCCATCTTCGAAGGACTTGGCATGATCAAGCTCGCCCGGAACTCCAGGCTTCTATGGACGAGCGGTTTCAAGCAGCACCACGACCTCGACGTGCATGAAAACGGCGACATCTACGTACTCACCAGGATGGGTGCCGTTA
>JAAETM010000274.1 GCA_024228395.1 bacterium
TCCGGTGCCGAACGCCACGGTGCTCGGTTGGTCAGGATATCGGCGAGGTGGGGATCCTGATCGGCGCGTCGAAGCCGACGGGGAGGGGGAGTTCACTGTCGAGCACTTAGGGAAGAGATTTGTGTTGACGGCGAGTTCAACCGAGTTGGTATGTGCGCGGGGGCTTCATGGGGACGTTTTGCCTGGCCAAACTCTCGTGGATCACAAAATCCGACTGGCGAAGCCCGTTGAGTTTGTGGGGCGCGTTCGTACTCCGAGCGGAGGCCCTGTCGTAGGCGTGGAGGTCAAGTCGACGGATGGCTCGGGTAGCTTTGGTGGCTGGGGGAGAACCCATGACGATTCAGTAGAGCCATTTCTGGCTGGTAGTGGCGTAGCCACTACGGATGAACAGGGACGTTTCGTTCTGGGTGGGCTTTCTCCAGCTTCGCGCTCGATGCACGTCGCCCATGAGCCTTTCCTCGGGTATCACGAATACCATCATCATGATCGGGGCGAGATAGAAATTGAACTGGTGGAAGGAGAGTCCATTGAGGGTGATGTGCGTGGCCGAATTGGGGAGATCATCCCCGGTGCCCAGGTAGCTTTCTGGCCCCACTACGCCGGGAGTGTGACGACTCCCAAGTGGAACAGTCCCGATCCTGAAACTGGGCACTTCGCCATTCGAGGGATCGAGCCCTACGAGAGTTATGGAGGTTCCACGCCGAAGATGAGTGGTAAGAATCGTGGAGTCATTTTTCGTGCGCCCGGCTATGCGGTGGAGGTCATTACACCTGTTCCCACAGACCTCTCGGAGTTGACACCGCTTCAGGTTCGCATGAGCCCCGAAAAACGGATTGAGGGTCGTGCGGTGGATTCGAATGGCAATCCGAAGGTCGGGTTGCGTGTCAGGATCGAGGGGGACCGCACTTATGAATCAAACATGAGCGATGGGTTTGCTCACACTTGGGAGAAGCTGATTCAGAAGAACATTACGCATACCGATGAGCAGGGCGTCTTCTCGTTCGACCAACTGTATCCAGGGCGTTTCAGCGTTCGCGTGTACTCCGGCAGTAGCGAGCAGGGGTCGATTGCTAAAACGACAGTTTCGGGAGGGCCCCCCCTTGAGTTCGTCATGGATGAGCAGCTGATTCGAGGAGTGGTGGTCCTGCCTACTGTTGCAGACAAGCTAACCGGGGAGCCGATCACGAATTACACACTACTGCAATGGGTCGGTGATACCGGTTACCACCGAACCGTGACGGAAGGAGTGAATGGGCCAGAGGTGGCTGGATTGGAGCCTGGGAGGTGGGGTCTTGGCATCACTGCAGATGGCTATGTGTCTGAGCGATTGAAAGATAAGACTTACGCACTAGGTGAGTACCCCGTGGAGTTCCAGCTGGCACCTGTTCGGAGTCTCGAGGTCAAGGTTCTATTGCCAGATGGGACGAGTCCACCCCATGTGATTGTCCATGGCGTGGACTCGGACGGGAGCAAGTTGATGTTCGATCAGGGTGGTTCGAGTAGTACCCGCACTCAGCTCAACTCTGCTGTTAGGCACTTGCATGGATTACCTGCGCGTTCTGTGGAGCTGACCTTTGGTAGCGATCGTTTCGGGGCCACGGTTTCGGTGGATCTCCAAGAGTCGTGGTCAAAACCCTTGGTTGTTCACCTTCGAGCGGTGGGACCTCCGCCTCAGAAACCTACCTTGGCCTATATGGCGATCTGGGAGCTAAAACCTCTGGAAGCCGGAGAAGACGCAGGACTCCTGCCCATGAGCATGCCGCGAGTAATGCGGGAAACACAGCAAAGCGACATAGATACGCTCATTGAGCGCGTGGGCAGGCACCGATTGATTTCGCCAATCCATCCTTTCGCCATCGTCATTGACACACCGGCCGGTGAAGAGTCCGCAGGTGTGCGGTGGGAGTACATTTCAGAGGAGGATGCAGAGGTGTTTACCCCTCACAAGGAGGAGGAAGGACCGTCTAGAGATCGGCTCAAGGCCAAGGTGGAAAAGGCGCTTGGACCGCTCGCTGAGCAGCAAGGTGGGCCCTTTTTGAGGTTGGCTTGCAATTGGCGAATAGGTGGTAGGAAGTCCGGCTCGGCAACCGTTCCCCGCCTCGCTTGGTCCAACTCGCCACGGGGTATCGAGCTCAAGTCTGGCCTGGCTCTTGAGCCCTACTTCGAAACACGCCCAGGGGAATGCAGCCTACGTCTCACCAGCGATCACTACGAACCGATTGAGCTCACTTGGTATCCGGGGCAACGGAAGGAGGGAGA
>JAAETM010000275.1 GCA_024228395.1 bacterium
CGCGGCGGGCAACGGGTGGGGACTTTCGAATGGAGTCCTTGCAGGAGAACAGCTTCGACGATCATGTCGCCGACGTGGTGATCTGCAATGCGGTATTGCACTTTGCCAGGGGGCACGCGGAGTTTGATGAAATGCTGTCGGGAGCCTGGCGTTTGCTCGCGCCTGGAGGTTTGTTCTTTGCGCGTTTGGCTTCTTCGATTGGGATCGAAAAGCACCTGCAGGCATCCCCCAGCGGGGTGCATCTGCTTCCCGATGGCACCCAGCGGTATCTGGTGGACGCGGAACGGCTGACCGCCATAACAAACGAGTTGGGAGCCACTTGGATCGATCCGCTCAAAACCACCGTGGTGCTAGGCCAACGCGCCATGGGCACCTGGGTCCTGCGAAAGGGTTAGCGCCGTCGGCCTGCGCGGGTGGAGAAAGGGCGGTCTGCCGGGACCCGCCACCCCCTAGAAGGGAGAGTCGGGTTTGCTGGGCGGGGGTTTGGGCGGCTCGGGGCGCGTGGGAATTTTCGAGGCAGCGGCGGCCGTGGGAACGGCTTGGGAAGCTACCGGTTGGCTGGGAGCGGCCACGGTGGTTTCGCTGCCCGGCTCGGGACTTTCCTCGCAGACCCGGTCACGCATCAAGCGACCGACCTTGAACTTGACCACACGCTTGGCAGGCACGTCGACTTTTTCCAGGGTGCGCGGGTTTTGGGCGCGGCGCGGGGCGCGCTCACGAACCTCGAACACGCCGAATTCGCGGAATTCCAGGCGATTGCCTGCGACAAGCTCGTCCACGATGCTGTCCAGAAAACGCTGTAGGATTTCCTTGACCACCACCTTGGGCTGGCCGGTGTCGTCCGCGATGCGGTTGGCGAGCTCCTTTTTGGTGATCGTTTTGTGGGGAGGTAGGGTCATGCTTTTCCTTGGCAGACTCCGATCCTCCCCTAGATGTATCATCTTGTCAAGAAAAGGGTTGTGACTGATTCTTGACACCTCATGCAGGAGTGCTGGAAGGCTCCTCCTCCAATACAAAAGTCACCGGCCCGTCATTGCTGAGCTCCACCCGCATGTCAGCCCCAAAAACGCCGGTTTCCACGGGCAAACCCAGGCTGATCAGGTGGTCGCGAAAGTGATCGACCAGGGGACTGGCGCGCTCGGGGGCCTCCGCCCGGTCGAAGCTGGGGCGTCGTCCCTTGCGCCCGTCCGCAGCCAAGGTGAATTGACTCACGAGCAGGGCCCCGATGTTTGCATCACCCCCATCGATCCCCGCGGCGAGCAGATCCAGAGAGGAGAGGTTCATGCGCCCTTCGGCGTCGGGAAAAAAACGGAACTGGGCGATGCGGGTTGCCAGGCGCTCGGCCTCGGAGGAGCTGTCCCCCTTCATCACACCTAGCAGGATCAACATGCCCCGCGCAACGCACCCGACCACCTCCCCATCCACGACCACGCTGGCCCGGGTCACGCGTTGCACCACGGCCTTCATTGTTCCTTACGCGACCCGATCGCGCTGCGTTCGAACTGATCCCGGAGGCTTTCGCGCCCGCTGCGTTCCACCGCCACACGCGCGCGGAAGGCCTGCAACAAACCCGCGGGGTCACTGCTTTCGCTGGCCTCTTCCATGATCTGGTTCCAAAGTACAAGGGCACCCTTGTCATCCTCAAACCAATGCTCCAGGAGCAAGGCTTCCTGCACCCGCGGCAACGCGCCCACACCGGGAATCAGGCCCGCCTGCCGCACCACCGACAGGGCCCCCTCCGCGTCACCTTTTTCGGTCAATGCCACAGCCAGCAACAGGAGCCTCCGCTCGCGGTCGTAAGCTTCCCCCTCCATGGATCTCAGCTCGCGCAGGGCAGAATCCACATCGCCATCCATGAGCCAGATGCGAGCCAGATCCAAGCGAGCTTCCACACGGCTTTTGTGCCCCACGCGCGGGTCGAATTCGGTGGCGATCAACCAACGCTCCAAGGCGATTGCTGCGTGTCCGGTGACGCCCTCTTGCGCGAGCATCCAGGCCTCCATGCGGCGCGCCAAAACGTGGCTTGGGTCCAAGGCCAAGGCGCGTGCGAGGGCTTCCCTGGAGTTACGCCAGCGGTATTGGTCCCTCAGGCCCAAAAGAGCATGGGCCCTGCCGTAATGGGCCCATGCGCACGATTGATCCAAGGCCAGAGCGCGGTCCAACCACACCAGAGCCTGCTCTGAATTGCGCTCCACCCGGGCGGCCAAAACCATGCTTGCAACGGAAGGAAAAAGGGCTGCGCGGCGCGCGTACCAAAACTTGAGAATCGACGCTGGATCGAGTTGCTGCATGGTAGCCTTGCTTGGCTCTAACGGGCCCGTCAAGGATGGTTTGTTCAGTCCCTCTTGCATACCGGTCAAACGACCTTGGGCCAGCAACTGGGCTTGTACATCCTGCATGGCAAATCCCAAGTCCAAGACGTCTGGAAATTCTTCGATCAACGCTTCGAGGCGTTCGTGCGCCCCCTGCCAATCCCCCACTTTCATCTGCTGCCTGGCCCGGTCCAATTCCAAGCGGTCAGGTGTGGGCAAGTACCCATAGGGAACCCGCCAGAGTGGGCGCCAAGCCGCGGGCCCGCTTTGACACGCGCCCAAGGTGCACAGGCAAAGTAGGGCCAGAGGCCGAGCTTTTTGAAGCACCTGCAAAATGCTGCGAAGGAGTCGAACGATCAAATCACTCCTTGGGCTGTGCGCCCCGGAACTCGAGTCTTTCCTCGCGCTGTTCGTTGCCGCTCACGTCCTGCCAGAATGTGGCTCCTTCCGCCACGACGACCACGTCGCAGGGCACGCGGCGCTCGAGCACCTCGATGCGATTCAGAGCCACCAGGGTCCAACGCCCCACTTGGCAACGCAGTTCCGGGCTCAACGTTGGGTCGAGGGTCCCATTGGTGATGCGCTCCAATATTTCGGGTCGCAGGGTCAGCACTTGCAGGAAACCCTCAGGAAGCCGTTTCTGAACGAGCACGAAGTGTTCGTCGTTCAGGGTCAAGGCAGCGCGGGATGACATGCCCAGAGGACCTTGCACGCGGATCGTGTTCCCCATCAAAATGGCACCCTGGTCGAAAGCCTTGGTCCAGGGACGGGGCTTGGGGGCGGGCGCTGCGGGTTTCCAGGGATCCGCTGGGGCGGCCGCTTCGCGGGTGGTCGACTTGTCCAGGCCATCGCTCACCTTGGGCTCGGTGGCACAGGAGGCTCCCAACAGGCAAAGAAGTAGGAGGGTGGGGGTTCGCAACAAGGCTGATCGGGGCGGGATTGGGTCTGGATGTGCGGAAGTGGCCTCTGGGGTCAGCCCTATCCTGCCAAGCAACCTGGGATGGCTCCACAACGAGCCACCCCGGGAACCAGATTTGGGGTAGGTACGGGACCGGGATCACCTTCAATGGCGATCGGGACCCGATTGCTGGTGGAAGTGATCCTGGCCCAGCGCCTGCGGGACCTACCGCAAGCCGCAAGCAAGCAGGGCGCGGTCGCGCACCGCCTGGGCCTTTTCCCGGGCGCGATCGGCCCCGCGGGCCAGGATGCGGTCGACCTCGGCGGGATCCGCCAGCATTTCCTCGCGTAGGGCTCGTGCCCCGCCAAAGGTCCCGTCGATCGCCGCGATCAAGCGCTGCTTCAGGTGCCCGTAACCCGGGGCGCCCACGCCCCCGACACGCACACGATCCTGCCAATCCTTGAGCTCTTCGGCCTCCAAGAACAGGGTCAGGAAATCGAACAATAGGATCTCGGAGGGGTCCTTGGGCTCCTCGGGGGCGCGACTGTCGGTGGGAATTCGACCGATGGCCTTCTTGAGGGGTTTGCCCGTTTCGAAGATCCAAATGTCGTTGCCATAAGATTTGCTCATCTTCTGACCGTCGGTGCCAGGCACCTTGGCCATCGAATCGTTGGCTGCCAGCACGGCCTCAGGACGCTTAAAAACGTCCCCAAAGTGGCCATTGAAGTAACCCGCCATGTCCTGGGTCATCTCCAGGTGCTGGACCTGGTCCTTGCCCACGGGCACGTGGGTGGTGTCGTAGGCCAGGATATCGGCCGCCATCAGGACCGGGTAAGTGAACAGCCCGACGCTGGGTTTGATGCGATTGGCGATCTTGTCCTTGTAAGAATGTGCACGCTCCAGCATGCCCATGCCGGTGACCGAGCTCAGCAACCACGAGATCTCGGTCACCTCAGGAACGTCGCTTTGACGCCACAATGTGGCCTTTTCCGGGTCTAGGCCCAGGGCGAGATAAGTCACGGCCACATCCCGGACCAATTCGCGCATGCGCGCCGCGTCGCGCACGGAGGTCAGGGCGTGGTAGTCCGCGATGAAGTAGAAGTGCTCGGCGTCGGTATCCTGCAGCATCACATGCTGACGGATGGCGCCAAAGTAATTGCCCAGGTGCAAGCGCCCACTGGGTTGGATTCCGGAAAGGTATGTCTTCATGGGGTTTGTCCGCCAGGATCATAGCGAGCGACAGGCAATTGGGGCAATCACACAGGCAGCGGGAATACGGTGTTAGCGGGAATACGGTGTCAGGCACGATGTCACAGCTTCCGGCCCTACGCGCAGGGCTTTTCCCGCGTCGCCGGCTGGAAGCGGTGACCTCGACCTGACACCGTATTCACACCGTATTCCTGGAACGGGGCTTGAATCCGGCCCCTCCGTACTGGGATCCTATGGCACGCATGGTTTCCCCCATCCCCTCTCCCTCCCCGGGGCCGGGCCTGACTTGGCTCTGTCTGTTACTCTTCCTGGTCCCAGGCTGCGCTGCCCCTAACACGGAGCGCCACCTGGCCCCGCTGTTCGCGCACATTTCCTTGGCGGGTGGAGACTCGGAGATCGAAATGGCTGGCGGCGCCGTGCAGGTGCGCTTCGACTCCTTTACGGAGAAGGTCAACTATTGGTCCTTCCGACCATTCTATTCCTGGCGCCGGCTGGACAAGGACAAAACGTTCTCGTGGATCCTTCCACCCCTCGGCACGCGACGCAAGAGCCCCACCGAAACCGTCACCCAGATTTTGCCAGTCGCACGCTACCAAGAAAACACACACCCCAACGGCGCGGTGAGTTGGTCCCTGCTCTCCCTCCCCGGAGTGTACTGGGCCAAACGCAAGGACGGCCGCGTGGTGCGCTTGTGGTTCCCCGTGGGCGGGGTCATGGAGAACTTCTTCTCCTTCGACCGGGCTGAGTTCGCGCTCTTCCCGTTGTACATGCGCACCAAGCGCAATGGTCGCACCACCGTGCACGCCCTGTTCCCATTCTTCTCATACTCCTGGGGCAAGGGCGGCAAGGAATGGCGCGCCTGGCCCTTGGCCGTGCACAACAAATGGGACGGGCGCTACGACCGTTGGTCCGCGCTTTGGCCGGTGTTCACATATCAACGCAATGGCCTCAACCGATCGGAAGAGCACCAACAAACGGGTTGGATGTTTTGGCCATTCTTCGGGCATTCCAAGCGCGGCAACGCACGTTCGTGGGCGACACTGTGGCCGTTCTTCGGATATACGACCGACCCGGACACCGGGTTCTGGGCATGGGATGGTCCCTGGCCACTGGTCATGTTCCAGGGTGGCGATCCGGACCGTGCGGCGCGCAAGCGGGTCTGGCCTTTCTACTCGTACTACAAAGGCGACGGCCTGATCTCACGCAACTTCGCGTGGCCCTTGCTCAATATCCGCCGCGAAGAGAACAGTGAGTTCATCAAACATACACGCAACCTGTTCCCCTTCTGGCACGACTGGACGCGCATCTCCAAAGACACGCAGACGGTCAGCAGTTGGCGCAAGCTTTGGCCCCTGTTCCGCCACTACAACAACCGCGAAGAAGAACGCACCCTGCGCGCCTTCCCCGCCCTGAACCCCCTCTGGCGCATGCAATTCGTGGACGAGCACTACACGTGGATGTGGGAGCTTTGGACCGAGGAGCGCCACTTCCAGCACTATCGGCAGAGGTCCTGGCTGGGACTTTGGCGCCGGGAGGATGACATGGACGAGCAGCGCCGCTCCCTGGCGGGGCTCTGGGCGCGCCGCAATTACGTGGACAAAGGCCGCAATACCACCGAGACGTCCATGCTCTTCGGGCTGCTCCGATGGCGCAGTGTGGAGGACAAAGGCAGCGCCCTGATGGTCCCCGCCTTCCCCGGTCCGGGATGGCCGCTCAAACGTACGCCCTCCACCCTGGAGAACATGGAATCCCCCATTCCTGTGCCTCCCTCTCTTCCCTAGGGTACGGCTGTATTCCATGGCTCCCTTTCTCCCCAACATGCCCCTCGCAGCCCTCGAAGGCTTCGGAACCGACCTGTTTATCCTGGCACTTGCTGTCGGTGTGGCATTCCTCATGTGGCCCGTGTCCTTCTTTCAGGATTTCCTGAAGGAGACCGGGGAGCGGCTGCTATTGGCCGCTGCAGTCGCCACGCGGCTTCACCACCTGCCCAAGCGCGCACGCTGGTTTTTCAGCCAAATGTTCAGCGCTGGCATCGGTAACGTGCACGTGGTGCTGCTGGTGGGTCTGTTCATCGGCATGATCCTGGCCATGCAGACCGGCGTGGAGCTGGCGCGTTATGGACAGCAGGAACAGGTTGGATTCCTGGTGGCGGCCAGCATGGCGCGCGAGATGGGCCCTTTTGTGACCGCGATCATTTTGGCGGCCACCTTTGGATCGGCCCTGGCCGCCGAGCTCGGAACCATGAGCGTTTCCGATGAACTCACCGCCTTGGAAGTGCTCTCCATCGACCACGTTTCCTTCCTGGTGCTGCCCCGTGTCATAGCCTTGATGATCATGTGCCCCTTGCTCACGATCTTCTGTGATGGCATCGGCATCCTGGGCGGAGGTTTCATCTCCGTGGCCCAGCTCAACGTGACCTGGGACATGTACTTGGACACGGCCTTTTCCGCCCTGGAAACCAAGGCCAATCTCATCCCAATCCCCAAGGATGTTTACGCGGGCCTGTTCAAGTCCTTCGTGTTCGGTGGTTTGATCGCCATTGTGTCCTGTTCGTCCGGTTTGAACGCCCGCGGTGGAGCGCTCGGTGTGGGCAAGGCCACCAGCCGCGCCGTACGCGACTCGATCATCGTCACCATCATCGCCAACTACTTCCTGACCTGGATCATGTACTCATGACGCAGACCCAGAACAACAAGGGTGAAGTCGTGGTGCGTTTGACCGACGTCTACAAGGCTTTCGGCCCCAAGGAAATCCTGCGCGGCGTGAGCTTCGAACTGCGCCGGGGCAAGTGCCTGGGCATCATGGGCGGCTCGGGCACCGGCAAGTCCGTGACCCTGCGCCATATCATCGGTTTGATGCAACCCGATGCGGGCAAGATTGAAGTCGAGGGCAAGGACCTCGCCACCATCTCGCGCCACAACATGCAGGAGATGCGCAAGAACATCGGCTACGTGTTCCAAGAGGGCGCCCTGATCAACTGGCTCACGGTCGCCGAAAACCTAGCCCTGCCCCTGCGCGAGAACACGAAGTTGAGCGCGGACGAAATCGATGCCAAGGTCCAGGAGAAGCTCGAACTCGTCTACATCCCCGATGCGGGCGGCAAGTTCCCCTCCGAGATCTCCGGCGGCATGAAAAAGCGCGTGGGCCTGGCCCGCGCCCTGATCACCGACCCCGACCTGATCCTCTACGACGAGCCCAACGCAGGCTTGGACCCGGAAATCTCACGCTCCATCAATCGCTTGATGCGCGAGGTCTCCGACCGACTCAACGTGACCTCACTGGTCGTCGAACACCGCATCGAATGCATTCAAACCGTGGCCGACGAGGTGGTTTTTCTGCTCGACGGTCACGTGCACGTGCGCGACAACGTGAAGTCCTTTTTCCAACCCACCGATCCGCGGCTCAAGGAATTCCTGGGGGTCTAACCCCCATTCCTTCCATCAAGGAACACGCCCATGTCTCCCCAACGCCACATACTCCTCGGTCTCCTGTTTTTGGCCGCCGTTTGCATCCTCGGTTACTACACGCTCTTCCGGGCGGACTTCAACCCATTCAAGGAACAGCATCGCCTCGAGGTCTACTTCGAGGACGCGGGCGGGCTGCGTGAGGGCGATGCCATCCTGGTGGCGGGCATGCGTTGGGGTAAGGTCGAGGGCCTGGTGTACGACTCCACGGAGGACGATCCCGAGCGACGTATCCTGGCCAGCCTGGTGCTCACCCACGAGGTCAACCTGTATGGGGATCACGCCATCACGATCGAAGACGCTTCCGTTCTGGGCGGAAAGTTTCTGAAGATCGAGCCGGGTTTCCCCAACACCGGGGCTGCTCCCGAAGGTGATCTATATGGCTCCGTGCCCGGCTCCGCCTTGGCATCGATCGGAAGCCTGATTGAAGAGAACCGCGGACCGATCAAGAGCACCCTGGCGGACTTCTCCCTGCTCATGTCCGATGCCAAGTCCGGCAAGGGTGTGCTCGGCGCCCTGCTCACCGACGAGGAATTGCGTGGCGATCTGACCGGTGCTGTGACCTCCGTGCGTAGCGCCTTTGAGAACATCGATGCCCTGGCCGCCAAGATCCGCACCGGCGAAGGAACCATCGGAAAGGTCATTTACGACGACAGCATTTACGAGCAGTTCAACGAACTCGGCGAGAGTTTGAATGTGCTCTCCAAAGACGTGGCGGATGTAATCGCCTCCGTCAAATCGGGCAAGGGTGTCATCGGCACCTTGCTCAACGATGAAACCACTGCGGAGCGCGTGCGCCTGGCCATCGATGATTTCTCGATCATCTCCAATCGACTGCGCAAGGGAGAAGGCACCATCGGGCGCCTGCTGACCGACTCCGCGGTTGCGGACGGCCTCAAGGAAATCACCCGCGCCCTCACCGAGGGACCTGGCACCTTGCACAGCTTGATCTATGAGGCTGACCTTTATGATCAGGCCAAAGGCGTCATGGATGATCTGGCGGCATTCTCGGGTGGACTAGCCAATGAGAATGGCACCATGTGGAAGCTGTTCAATAACGATGAGGCCTATGGGGAGCTCATGCGCGCCCTCAAAACCCTGACCGGAACCCTGGAAGAAGCACGTGAAGCGGCTCCGATCAGTGCGTTCTTGAGCCTTGCATTCCAGGGCTTCTAGTCGGGGGAAATGAGATAGCGGGCCCTGTGCCCCTGTGCATCCGGGAAATGCTGAGGCATATGGGGGTGTTGGTTTGGGTGACAACTGGTGTGGGGCTGTGAAGGACTGTTGGGTTCAGGTGGGATGGACGGGAAGAGGTTCGCAGGAAGCCACAGCCCACAGCCCCACGCTCACCGACTCAGCCGCTCGATCCACTTGCCCACCAAATCAGCTTCCATATGAATCGGATCACCAGGTTTCGCTTCGGACAAGGACGTGAGTTCGAGGGTCAACGGGATAATGGCGACCCGGAAGCGGCGGCCTTCGGGGCGCACCACGGTCAGGGAGATGCCATCCAGGGTGATACTGCCCTTGTCCACCAGGAAACGTTCGAGGGATTCGGGGACCTCGAAGGTGATCTCCACGCCGCCGTCGCCCATCGGCTCCAGGGCGATGACCCGGCCGGTGGCATCCACGTGGCCGGAGACCATATGGCCATCGAGACGGTCCCCGAGGCGCATGGCGCGCTCCAGATTGACCTTTTGACCTGGCTTTAGGCTCCCCAGGTGGGTACAGAGCAGGGTCTCGTGGGATAGGTCGAAGGCCATGGCGGGCTGACCCTCGGGGCCCTCGGGCTCCTCCACCAGGGTCATGCAGGCCCCTGCCACGGCTATGGAATCGCCCCTAGCGGGGGTCCAATCATCGATTAGGGGGCAGGAGAGGGTCAGGCGGGCACCCGTGCCCTGGGGCTCCAGGGCCAGGACCTGCACGCAGGCTTCGATGATTCCGGTGAACATGGCCAGAGGGTACGGTAATGGGGGTACGGTGCCAGAGCAAAATCCACCGCCAGGCTCCCACGGGCTCGGTTCGTTCTGGCCTGCAGGAGGAGCCGCGCGGCAGATTTTGCTCTGGCACCATACCTCTATTTTATGGAGAACTCCGGGATCCGGACCTTGACGTTCCCCCATACCCCATCTACCCTGCTGGGCCATTCCTAGGGGGCAGAATGCCGCTCTTTACCATCCTTACCCTTTTTCCCGAAGCCCTTGATCCCTACCTAGAGGTAGGCGTCCTAGGGCTCGCACGCCGTCGTGGGCTCATCGAGACCCGGTTGGTGGACTTCCGCGACTGGAGCCGCAACCGTCACCGTAGTGTGGATGACCGTCCTTTTGGAGGCGGCCCAGGCATGGTGCTGCGCCCCGAAACCATCGTCGAATGCGTCGAATGGGTCGACCAAAATTATGGTCCCCACCGCAAGCTGGTTTTATGTCCCTCCGGAGTCCCCTTCGAGCAAAAACATGCCGCAGAGTTGGCTTCCGACGAGCGCATCCTGTTGCTCTGCGGCCGTTACGAAGGCTTTGATGAGCGCATCTTTGAAGTACTCGGTTTCGAGCACTTTTCGATTGGAGACTTCGTGCTCTCCGGTGGTGAATTGCCCGCACTTTGCATTGTGGATGCGGTCAGCCGCTTGATCCCCGGTGTACTTGGCGATGAACGCAGCGCTAGCGAAGACTCCTTTCAAGACGGGGACAACCTGGACCACCCGCACTACACGAGACCGCGGGTTTTCCGGGGACATGAGGTGCCGCCCATTTTGATGAGCGGGGACCACAAGGCCATCGACGCATGGCGTAAGGAACAAGCCAAAACACGCACGAATCGGCGCCAATCGCATGTTTCGGAGCGACCCACCCAAACCAACGGGGACGGCACTGCGCCGGACTCGGACAACTAAAGACCTTCCACAGGACACGCGCGATGCGTGACCTGATCCCGACCGACGTGTTGCCCACGTCGACATATCCTCCCCAGTTTTCTGGGCCCATAGAAAAGACAGATGGACCTCATCGATCAACTCGAGCGTGAGCTCGGTAAAAAAGAACTGCCCCCCGTGCACGCCGGCGACACCGTTGAAGTGCACTACCTGATTCGCGAAGGCGAGAAGGAACGGATCCAGCTGTTCACCGGAACCATCGTCTCCATTCAGGGCCGTGGCATCCGTCGCAACATCATCGTGCGTCGCATCGTGCAAGGCGAAGGCGTCGAGCGCACCTTCCCCATGCACAGCCCGCGCGTGACCGACGTGGTCATCACCCGCCGTGGTGATGTGCGCCGTGCCAAGCTGTACTACCTGCGCGATCGCGTTGGCAAAGCCACGCGCGTCAAGGAGCGTCTTGGCGACAAGGTGCGTGCGGAGCGCATCGCCGAGCGAGAGCGTCGCGCCGCTGGCGCCGAGAGCGCGAAAGCCGACGCTGCCGAGTAGCGCCTGCTCGCCCGCAGGGCAGCGCAATACCTGCGCCCCTCCAGGCCACAAACATCACGCCAAGGTCCCCCTGTTTTGGGGGCTTTGGCTGTGAGCCTTCTTAGACCAC
>JAAETM010000276.1 GCA_024228395.1 bacterium
ACGAAGTGGTCGATCGATTGCTCCAAGAGTCCGCTCAGGTCTAGTCGGCCCTTCGATGTCGAATCGTTCCACCGGCCATCGCTTGCTCGATCCCGGGGCGCTCCTCAAAATTGGGCGCCTGGGGCTCGAGTCTCGTCAAGCGATGCAAGGCACCGTGACGGGCAAGCACAAGAGTCCGCACCGGGGCTCGAGCCTGGAGTTTGCGGAGTACCGCGAGTACGTGCCTGGGGATGACCTGCGCCGCATGGACTGGCGCGCCTACGCGCGTTCGGATCGCTATTACATCAAGGAGTTCGAGGCCGATACCAACCTGCGCTTGTGCATGGTGGTGGACGCATCGGGGTCCATGGCCTACGGGGATTCATCCAACGTGGGCAATGGGGAGAGCACACTCTCCAAATTTGAATTCGCCAGCCAAATGGCGGCATTGATGGGGTACGTGGCCATTCGTCAAGGTGACGCGGCGGGGTTGACCTTGGCCAGTGGGGGGGAAGGGGTCCACCTTCCGCCCAAGCGGCGGCCTTCGCACTTGGGTTTGGTGCAAGATGCTTTGATCGGCGCAAAACCGGCCGGCAGCAATGATCTGGCAGCCACCTTGCACGAGCTTGCGGAGCGCACCCGGCAGCGCGCCATGATCGTGGTGTTCTCGGACCTATTCACCGACCCGGGCGAGCTGGCCAGCGCCTTCCAGCACCTGCGCTTCCGAAATCACGACACGGTGGTCTTCCACTTGCTCGAAGAGCGCGAGTTGGAATTTGCCTTCGACCGCACCACCCGTTTTGTGGACATGGAAGGCGGCGCATCCCTGGTGGCGGAGCCGGCGGTCATCGCCAGCCGCTATCGCACCGCCCTTTCGAATTACTTCGAAGCCTTGGGAGATGGCGTGCGCAAGGCGGACGTGGATTACAAACGCGTTCTCTTGCACGAGGACCCCGCGGACGTGCTCACGCAGTTCCTATTGAAGCGCATGCGACGCGGGGGGCGGCGTTGAGTTTCCTACAGCCATGGATGCTGTGGGCCTTGCCGTTTGTGGCTTTGCCGATTGCGATTCACCTGATCCACCGGCGCCGCGTGCGCAAGGTGGCCTGGGGCGCCATGATGTTTTTGTTGCAGGGTGCGAAGCTGTCCAAGGGCATGCAGCGCCTGCGACACTTCCTGTTGTTGACCCTGCGGACCTTGGCGGTGGCCGGGTTGATCTTCGGCCTGGGGCGCCCCCTGGCAGGTGGCTGGTTGGGCGGCATGGGGGGAGGCAAGGCCGACATGGTTTTGGTCTTGCTCGACCGCTCGGCCAGCATGTCTGCGCACATGGGCGCCAATGGCGAGAGCAAGTTGCAGACGGGTGTGAAGCGCATCGCAGCCGCCCTCGAGAGTTCCGAAGCGGCGCACATCGCATGCATCGATAGCGTGGGGCTGGGCATCACCGAGGTTTCCGAGCCCGAGGACCTGCTCGGCCTGGCCCTGACCCGCGGCAGTTCCGCACAAGCGAGTTTGCCCTCCATGTTGGAGGTCGCCCTGCAGCACCTGCGCGCCACCGGCGCCGGCCGCACCGAGATTTGGATTTGCTCCGATGGCCAAGAGGGGGACTGGAGTCCGGAGGATGGGCGTTGGGGAACCTTGCGGGAGGCCATGCTCGCCTTCCCCGCCGGCGTGCGCGTGCATGTTTTGAACTTCGGCGAGGCCGCGCCGCGCGATCTTGCCGTGCGCATTTCCCAGACCCGCACGGTGAAGGGGACCGAAGGTGCGCGCCTGGTCTTGGACCTGGAAGTCGCCGGGCCCGGGGATTTTGATGCTGCCGAACCCGTGCCCTTGGCCATTCAGGTGGGCGGTGCGCGCAGCGTGGTGCCGGTGGAATTGGTCGCCGGGCGCGCCATCCTGGCGGGCCACTCCATCGCCCTGGACGAAACCATGCAGGCGGGTTTTGGTTACGTGGAGTTGCCCAGCGACTCCAACCTGGAAAACAACCGGTATTACTTCACCTATGGGGGTGAAACAGTGCGGGATACGGCCATCGTTTGGCAGGATCAGGGCACGCGCGATGTGCTCAGCTTCGCCGCTGAGGCTGGACTGACCGAGGGCATTTCTTTTGGTTCGCACACGACGCCCTTTGAACAACGGGACGAGTTGGACTTGGAGGGCAGTTCCCTTTTGCTTTGGCAGGGGCCCTTGCCCGGGGAGCCGTTGGCGGCGCGCGTGCAGAAATTTGTCGCCACCGGCGGCCGGGTGATCTTCTTGCCACCGGAAGCTCCACTCGGCAATGATTATCAGGGTTACAGTTGGTTGCCCGAGCAGGACTTTTCGGGGGGCGCGAATGCCCAGGTGCCAAGCTCGTGGCGTCGGAGTGAGGACCTGTTGCGCAGTGGCGGCGATGGGACCGAGTTGGCCCTCAAGGACCTGAACGTGCGGCGCGTGCAGCCGGTTTCGGGTGACGTGACCCCCTTGGCCAGTTTTGAAGACGGCACGGCACTCCTGTCCCGCGCGCCCACCCAACGGGGCGGCCTGTACTTCCTTTCCACCGGCCTTTCGAGCGCCCACTCCAACCTGGCCAATCAGGGGGTGGTGCTGGTCGCCATGGTGCAGCGCGCCTTGCAGGAGGCCGCGTTGGACCTGGGTTCCCAGGCCCAGCAGGACGCGGGCCGGTATGAACCCCTGTCCGCAGAGTACGAGTGGCTGACCGAGGCCGACGAAGCTTGGCTTCTGGAGGAGCGTTTGCAACATGCGGGCGTGCTGCTCAGCGGTCAAAAGTTGGTGGCCCTCAATCGCCCCGCGGCGGAGGATGCTGGTTCCCTGTTGCCCGACGAACGCCTGTCCGAGTTGATGGGGGACGTGGACCTGGTCATGGCCAGCGGCACGCAAAGTTCGAGTGGTTTGATCGATGAGGTCTGGCGCACGTTCCTGATCGCCGTGCTGCTGGCATTGATCTGCGAGTCGCTCTTGTGCATCACCGAGGGTGAGTCGCGCAAGGAGCGCAAGCTGGGGGAGGTTGTCAAATCATGAGTGGTGAACTGCAGTTTGTGGCCATGGAGTCGGCCAAGCCTTGGGCCTATCTGGTCGCACCGCTGGTTTTGATATTGGCCTTCGTCGCCTGGTGGCGCAGCGGCGGTCGCTTGAAGATCGCGGTATTGGAAGGCCTGCGCGTGGCCCTGGTGGCCTGCATTCTGTTCGCCCTCTTCCAGCCGGAGTGGGTGACAGCGGAGCCCAGTTCCGAATTGCCCAAAGTGGCCGTTTTGGTCGATGATTCGGAGAGTATGCAAACCCAGGATGTGGTCGATGCCAAGGGAGCCGGTGGTGTGCCGCTTTCCCGGGCGGGTTGGGTGCAGCAATACTTTGATGCCCAGACCTTGGAAGGCAATCTGCAAGGCCGCTTCGCGGTGATCGCTTCCGAGTTTTCCAATGAGGAGGGTGAGCTGAAGTCCACGGACATGGCGACGCCCATGGCCGACCTGCTCAAGCACAAGGACTTGCGCGCCCTGGTGGTGCTGGGCGATGGGGATTGGAACTCCGGCGCCAGTCCTTCGAGCGTGGCCATGCAATATCGCATGCGCGAGATTCCGATCCTGACCAGCACCTTGGGCAGTCGTCAGGCACTGCCCGACGTGGAATTCCTGTCGGTGGATCCTCCGGCGTTTGCGCAATTGGGCAAACCCCTGGCGATTCCCTTTGCCATCCGCAGTTCCATGGATCGCGACCTGTTGGTCACGGTCAGTCTGGAGCCTTCCGAGGGTTTGCTGCTCAGCCAGGAGGTCCTGCTGCGCGCCCGCGAAACATTCGAGGGCCACTTTTCCATGGTGCCCATGGCGGAGGGCACGCTGGACCTGCTGGCCAAGGTGCCGCTGCAATCGGGAGAATTGCACGAGGGCAACAACGAAGCCAACGCCCAGGTGGAAGTGCGCGCCGAGTCCCTGCGCGTACTGCTGATCGAGTCCAAACCACGTTGGGAATATCGCTACCTGCGCAACGCCATGGTGCGCGACCCGGGTGTGGAAGTGGACTGTTACCTGGTGCACCCCGATCTCAAGGAGCTGGGCGGTGGAGCCCACTACCTGTCGGGCTTCCCCGCCCGCGAGCAACTCGTGGACTACGACGTGGTCTTCGTGGGGGACGTGGGCGTGGGCCCCAAGGGACTCAGCGATTCGGAGTGCGAAATGATTCGTGGACTGGTGGCGCAACAGGCCAGCGGTTTGATCCTGATGCCTGGCTTCGGTGGCCATCAGATCAGTCTGCTCGATTCCGAGTTGGGTCCCCTGTTCCCCGTGGAGTTGGATCGCAGTGCGCCCTTTGGCCATGGTTCCGCGCAAACCGCACAGCTCCTTCTGACCGAAGCGGGTCGCCAAAGTTCCCTGACGCGGCTGGCTCCCGACGAACGCTCCAACGCGATTCTTTGGAACGGCCTGCCCGGGTTCCAATGGCATGCGGCGGTGCTGCGCGCCTTGCCCGGCAGCAGCGTTCTCGCCGTGCACTCTTCCCGGGACGATGGCCATGGCCGCTTGCCCTTGATCGCCACCAAGAACTTCGGCACGGGCAAGGTTTTGTTCATGGGCACCGAGGCCGCGTGGCGTTGGCGCGAGGGCGTCGAAGATCGTATCCACTACCGCTACTGGCGCCAGGTGATCCGTTGGATGGCCTACCAGCGCAAGATGAACGCGGGCGAGTCGATGCGATTTTACTATCAACCCGACCGACCCGTGGCGGGGCGCGAGACCCTGCTCTTCGCCAACGTGATGGACGCGGGCGGGGCGCCCCTGTTGGGCGGAGATGTGAAAGCGCGCATCGAGTCGCCCTCCGGTCGCATCGCACGTTTGACCTTCAGCGCGGACGAAGGGGAGTGGGGTTTGTTCCGCAGCACCTTCCAACCCCAAGAGCCGGGCGAGCACAAGGTGACACTCACCTGCCAGGACACCGGGGACCGGTTGGTCACCAGCGTGGACGTGGCGGGCACCGCTTTGGAACAAATGGGACGGCCTGCCAGGCCTGAAATCATGGCGGAACTGTCCCGCATCAGCCGCGGCGAAGTTTTACAAGGCAGCGATCTGGGGCGCCTGGAGCGCTATTTGCTGGCTTTGGGAGATCCTCCCCCCGTCATCCATCGTATCCGCCTCTGGAGCCATCCCCTTTTTGGGCTTGTGGTTGGCATTCTCATGTTCTGCTTCTGGGTAGGCAGAAAATGGGTCGGTCGTTTCTAATCTATAGATCGTATTTTCCATATCGCATCGCATTCCTTTCCCCAAGAAAACCATGCAGCAAACCAATTCCAAACAACCGGGCCAGGGACTTCCGTCCCTGCCGAAACGTGTGCGGGCCAAGTTGGAGGCCTATCGCAAAGAGCTGATCCAAAGCAAGGGCATGGAGGCGGTGTTCATCGCGGTCTCCGCTCTGCTCCTGTCGCTGGTGATCGTATTCGCCGCCGACAGGCTAGGGGATACGCCCACCTGGCTGCGCTGGATCGCCTTGCTCGCAGGCCTGTCCGGTTTTGCCGTGCTGCTGCCGATTCAGTTTTTCCGCTGGCCTGCCAAGCACCGCACGTTGCTGTCGGTGGCACAGCGCGTGGCACGTGAGGACATTCGCGTGGGTGATTCCCTTCTGTCGGTGATGGAGCTGACCCACGACCGGGAGGAGTTTGAGCGTTCCCCCGAGTTGGCCTTGGCCGCGATTCAAAGCGGCGACGAAGCCTTGAGTCGGCAGACCATCGGGCACACCTTGCCCAAGTCCTGGCATCGCACTTGGGGTGCGTTGGCAGGACTGTTGGTCCTGGTGATCGCCGTGGGATCCTCCCAGGTTCCCGGAGCCGCACAGAATGCTTTCTTGCGCTGGCTGATGCCTTCGGGCTCCGTGGAGCGCTACACGTTCACACGCCTCGAAGCCGTGCCCGAACAACAGGTCGTCGCCCGCTTGGAAGAATTTCAAGTGAAGCTGCGTTTGACCGAGGAATCGATCCACCAACCCGAAACCGGCCGCTTGGTCCTGGCGGGTGGCGAGAGCCTGGACGCGCCCCAGGTGGATGGCGCCTATCGATTCGACCTGCAAGGTTTGCAGCAATCGAAGTTGGCGAGTTTCGAAATTGGTGACTGGCGCGGCACCTGCGATCTGGTCCCCGTGGACCGTGCCGAAGTGGTGCAGGCCCGCGCTTCCATTCACCTGCCCGAATACCTGGGGCTTCCCGAGCCCATCTCAAGCGACGTGCGCGCTGGCCATGTGAGCGTG
>JAAETM010000277.1 GCA_024228395.1 bacterium
CTCCAACTCGCGCCAACACGACTGGGTATGGTACAGGCAGCTCCTGCTGCGCTACCCCATCCCCTTCGCCCGCGCAATCCACTCGATCTACCGCCGTCCAGCGAGCCCATAATGTGGCTTAGCCACTGCCGGGTCACTCCCGGCACCGAGGGAGCCGGATGGGTCAATCGCGCACGTCCGGATCTGTGGGAGCCTGGGGCCAGCAATGCCCCTGGGCCACCCGACGAACTACCCAGAACTACTGCCGAACGGGCCCTACGGGCCCGAATTCGGTAGTTTCGGCCAGGTAGTTTGCAACGTTGAGGTTTATGCGGGAGGTTCACACCGCCCGGACCCCGCTAGTTTTGGCCGGAAGCGGATTCGAGCAGTTTGCGCAGGGCAACGAGTTGTCGCTCGCTCAAACCATTTTCGTCCGTGCCGCTGACCAGGTCCAGGGCCTTGCGCAAGTCTTCAGCCCGTGCAAGCAAGGTGGGGGGGGCGCCGGGTTCGGTCGGCTTGTCGAAGGTCTTGGCATACGAATCCAAACCCTCTGCAGATTCTCCACGGGCCTCCAGGTTCACTGCCAAGGCCTTCTGCAATTGCAGGTCGCTTTGGAAATCGCCCAGGGGGAAAGCGGAACCGCGGGCGTCTTGAACCTTGCGGCGCACTTCCATGCGCAGCAAGAAGCGCACATCCTGCTTGGTGAGCACCGTGCCCAGGTCAGAAAAGAGTTCATGGAAACCCGGGTAGACGTTGCAGTCGTCATCGTCGCTTTGCGCCAGCTTGTCGAACAGGCCTTCGTTGCCTTCGTAGGTCGAGCGCACGTACTCGCGCAACTTGCCCGTTCCCTGGATGCGGCGCATTTCCATGATCTCCCAGCCGTTGCGTCGGATTTGCTCCACATTCACGTCGGGCTCGATGCCACCGGGTGAGGTGATGTTGCCCTCATCGTCCAACTCGCGATGGATGGAACGGCCGGTGGGCAGCATGTAGCGCTCGATGGTGAGTTTGATGTGGGGCGCGAAGTCGAACTCGCCGTTGCCGTTGTGGTCGTTGGCCAGCTTTTCCCAGGTGTCGAAACGGCGGTTGTCATTTTCGTCCACGAAGGTGTCGTCCTGGTAGCCCGGCAGTAGGAATAGGTTTTGAACGGAGCCCTTGCCGTAGGAACGTTGTCCCACCAGGGTGGAGCGTGCATGGTCCTGCAGGGCGCCCGCAACGATCTCGGAAGCGGATGCGCTGAAGCGGTTGATCAGCACTGTTACCGGCACGTCGTCGCCGACCAGGGCAGAGTTGAGCGTCTTCCATTGGCGTCCCTTCCTCTTGCCTGCGGTACTGACGACCAGCTTGTCCTTGGGCAAGAAGAGATCCGCCACGTTGCGAGCCTCGTTGAGAAGACCGCCGGAGTTGTTGCGCAGGTCCAGGATGAAGGACTTGGCGCCCTGGTCTTGGAGGGCCTTAATGCCTTCCTTCAATTGGGCGCTGGCCACTTTGCTGAAGGTTGTGAGCTCGATGAGACCCACATTGCCGGGAAGCATTTCGTGGTGCACGGGCGGAATGGTGATCACGCCACGTTCGACTTCGATGACCATGTCCTCGGTGGGACGGTCGATCAAACCAGCATCCATGCCACGTCGCCACACGTACAATTTGACCTTGGTCCCCGGGCGACCTTTGAGTCGTTTGATGACATCGTCAGATTTCTCGCCAATGGTGGGCCAATCTCCGATGCGAACGATTTTGTCGTCGGTCTGCATGCCAGCCTTGTAGGCGGGGCCGCTGTAAAGGGGGCGCGTGATAGTGAAGAGGGAGTCTTCTCGGTCGATGCTGACGTAAGCCCCAATTCCACCGTATTCGGCACCCAGATCCTGTTCAAAGCGTTTGAACGACTGGGAGGCAAAGAAACTCGAGTGGCGGTCCAAGCTGCCGAGCATGCCGCGGTAGGCGGCGGCCATTAGATCCTCGCGGGAAAAAGCCGAACCCTCCAGGTGCATGGCTTGTACGAAAGCGATCAGGTCTTCAAGGGCTTTGATGTCCTTGCCGATGCGACCCGACTCGACCATCTCAGAGCGTTGTTCGCGGGCATGGCGCAGCTGGTTGCCGTAGAAGGTGTGCAAGCGTTCTTGCTTGAGAAGCGCACTTGCCAATTGGCCGCGTGCACCGGGGTTGTTTGCGAGGGCTTCAAGTTCGTTTTGAACCTCGGGGGCATCCTCGAGAAATCCAAGTTGCGCGAGGGCCAGGGCGCCTTCCGCACGCAGGCCGGGATCGCTTGCTGTCAGAAAGCTATTCAGGATGCGTTGCGCCCGCGGGACTTGGCGACCGAGCGCTACCTGGTGAGCGGTCATTGCAGCACGCACGCGCAAAGCGGCCGAGCGATTTTCGTCCTCGGCAAACCCCAAGAGTTCGCCGGTGAGCGCGGCCCTGAGGTCTTCCTCCATGGATTCGTAGCCGATCAGGGGCACCAAGCTCAAGGCGCCGAGAATCAGGTCGGCCTGGGTGCCTTCTAGGAGGGGGGTCAGTACCGCATGCAGGGATTCCGCGTCGGGGTCTTCGCCATGGACGCGGGCGGCTGCGAGGAAGAGGGTTTGCTTGCCCTTGGCGGAGTCCGTTGGATCCCATTTTCCGGCGCCGTTGAGGCGCTGGTCGAGGGCCGCATCGAAGGCATCCCCATATTCATCGCCTACTTCGATGGCCAGTTTGCGTGCCGCGCCCCAGAGTTGATCCACGCTGAGGGATGCGGTCTCCGCCAGTCGTACGTCCAGGATCGTGTCAATTTCCTGGGCGGAAGCCTGACTGGAGTCGCTTTCCTGGGCTGAAAGGGCGCCAGTGCTAGAGGGGGAGGCGAGGAGCAAGGGGCTGGCGAGGGCCAGCGTGAGGATTCGAATGATCATTGCGGTCTGGGTGGGTGGCTGCCCGGGGTGGTCTCTATTCCTGGGCGCAATCCAATGCATCGACAGGCGGGAGGGGGACTCCCGCCTGTATTCCACGGAAATGGAAGCACCGTGGGGTCCCTTCAATCTACGATGCGCAGCCCCAGGTGATAGTGCCTGAACCAATTTCATACCTTGGGGCGGGGTTGCTGAGCAGCCCCACCCCGAATGGACCCAAAGTCGGGTTCAGGGAGTCAGAGGGAACCATGGAAGCCAATTCGAGCCCTGAATTCGGGGCATTTACCCACGTCAAGAAGGGCGCCGATGGGCGCGCTGAGTCCCAAATGGTGGACGTGGGGGCCAAGAAACCCTCCGAAAGGAGGGCCCTGGCCCGTGCCAAGGTGAGATTTCCGAAGGGGGTCTTGCAGGGGCTGCTCGACGATGGTGGTCCAAAGGGCCCCATTTTGGAGGTTTCCCGCGTGGCTGGCGTCCTGGGGGCCAAACGAACGGCAGATCTGATCCCCATGTGCCATCCGCTGGGCCTCCACCACGTGGAATTGCACTTCGAAGTAGCCGCTCCGGATCTGCTCGAGGTGCGCTGCTCGGCGGCAGTGTCCGGACCCACAGGGGTGGAAATGGAGGCCATGGTGGGGGCTTCTTTGGCTGCCTTGGCCCTATATGACATGACCAAGGGGGTCGACAAGGGCATCGTCATAGAGACCATCGAATTGTTGGAAAAGTCCGGTGGCAAGTCTGGCACATGGACCAAGCCCTGAGCACAAGCTGGAATTTGCCCTGACTCAGGGCCCCTCCAGCGCTATCCTTTTGAGCAGCAAACAACAGGGGTGCACCACCCCTGGATACCCCCCGATGTCTATGGACCCCCAAATGGATCTGAAGCTGATTCGCAACCTCGTGCGTCTGATGGAGCGAGGAGAACTGTCCGAACTTGAAATCGACGACCAGAAGGCTGGCATGCGGGTGACCCTGAAAAGGGGCACCTCATCCGGGGCGGTTGGGCCCGTCGTCATGGTCCCCCCCGCATCACACGCGGCCCCCATGCCAGATATGGGGATGGCGGCGCCCGCACCTCAAGCGGCGCCGAGCGAGGAGGGCGGGCGCCCGGCCGGGGTCATCGAAATCACCAGCCCCATGGTTGGCACCTTCTATCGGGCTTCCGGACCCGACGAGGATCCCTTCGCCAGCGCGGGAACGCAGGTCGATGACGAGGCTGTGGTTTGCATCATCGAGGCTATGAAGGTTATGAACGAGATCAAGGCGGAGTGCTCCGGCGAGGTCGTTGAGATCCTCGTGGAGAACGGCGAGCCCGTTGAATTCGGCCAACCCCTCTTCCTTGTGAAACGCGCCTAATGTTTCGACGCATTTTGATCGCCAACCGGGGGGAAATTGCCCAGCGCGTGATTCGAGCCTGCCAGGAGTTGGACATCGAAACCGTCGCGGTTTATTCCGAAGCTGATGCGGATGCCTTGTACCTGCGTCAAGCCGATGAGACCATCTGTGTTGGCAAGGCGGCTTCAGCCAAATCCTACTTGGACATCCCTTCGATCATTTCGGCTGCGGAAATCGCCGATGTGGAAGCGATCCACCCGGGTTATGGGTTCCTCGCCGAGAACGCACACTTCGCCGAGGTCTGCCAATCGTGCCAGATCGGCTTCATCGGGCCGAGCCCCAAGACCATCGCTTCGGTGGGCAATAAGGCAAAAGCGCGGGAAATGGCCATTGCGGCCAAGGTTCCGGTGGTTCCGGGTTCTGACGGTCCCGTCACGGATGAGGAGGATGCCGTGCGAGTGGCCCAAGAAATTGGCTACCCGATTCTGATCAAAGCATCCTCCGGTGGCGGCGGACGCGGCATGCGTGTTGCGAGCAACGCACCGAGTTTGAAAGCGGGCCTCCGGGCAGCCCAAACCGAAGCCAAGATCGCATTTGGAGACGACACCGTTTACTTGGAGAAATTTGTGGGGCGTTCACGTCACATCGAGGTTCAAGTGCTTGGGGACAAAGAAGGCCACGCCATCTACCTGGGGGAGCGTGACTGTTCGATCCAGCGTCGGCACCAAAAGCTGATCGAAGAAGCTCCCTCGCCCTCCATCAGTAACAAACTGCGCGATAAGATGTGCGCAGCCGCGTTGCGCATGGTGAAGATTTCCGACTATTACAACGCGGGCACCGTTGAGTTCCTTGTCGACCATGAGGACAACTTCTACTTCATTGAAGTCAACGCGCGCGTGCAGGTCGAGCACACGGTGACCGAAATGGCAACGGAGGTGGATATCATCCAGGAGCAGATCCGGTTGGCTTCTGGTCACCCCCTGAAGATTCGCCAGAAAGATGTGCAGGTTCGGGGCCACACCATCGAATGTCGTATCAACGCCGAGGACCCCAGTAAGGATTTCCAGCCTTCTCCGGGTCTAATCGTAACTTTCATTCCGCCCGGTGGTCCCGGAGTGCGTGTGGACACCCACTGCTACTCCGGCTACACCATTCCGGCTCACTACGATTCCATGATTGGCAAACTGCTTGTGCACCGCAATACGCGGGATGAAGCGATCGCAACCATGTTGCGGGCCCTTGGTGAATTCGTAATTGAAGGCCCCAAAACCACGATTCCATTCTTGATGGACATCTTGGAGCATGCGGACTTCCGGAGTGGTACTCACGATACGAGTTTCGTCGAACGCCACTACTCTCCGCCTTCTAAGCGATAGGACTATCCATGCAGCGAGCCGCGTCCCACAAGTTCTCTATTCCCGTCATTCTACTAGCTGGAATTCTTGGAGGGGGATGCTACATCAACACGCAGCGCTTTCCGGAACCCATGCCGGGGGCTAGCAAGGACTTGCCAGAAGGTGCCAGCAACATTTTTGAGGCTGGCCCGGAAGAGGTCATGCTCATGCGCATTTCGGATCCAGTGTACTTGCGGCAGCCCGGGGAGTCCTCGAGTTTTCCCATACACTTCCACAACAAGCGCACCTATATCGGTCCCGGCCATTGGGTCCTTTGCGAAGCGGGTGGCCGTGCCGAGTTGGTGTTCATCACACGCGGTGCTGAAATGTCGCTCAGTGGCAATAACACCATCGTGCTCGGGTCGCCCTCGCGGGGTGAACCCCTTGTGTCCTTCCTAGAAGTGGACAATGCCACCTTTTCCCTCTCTTCCAACGACTACGTGGAACTGGAGGGAGGAGCCTTGCTGAGCGGCGATGGGGGGCCGTTTGTCTTGGCGCATCCCAGAGGGGAAATCCTCGTCCTGGCCAACCGCTCCAATGTATCCGCAACATTGCGGCTGTTTGACGAATCGATCGAGTTGGCTCCCGGTGAAACCGTGCATCTCCCGCTGCTGGCCGCTGGTGCGAGCCCCCGGGAACCCGCCATTGGATTCAGCTCCCTGAAGGCCGCTGGTTCCAGCTGGATCGTCAGTGGGGCGCCCTCGGTGATTGCGCAGGGCGATCACCGTTTGGATGTCATAGCGGATGGGGATCACGAGGTCCGGGGTCAGGGCATTCGTGTCCGCTTGGAGAAGGGTGATCGAGTTGTGTTTGATGATCTGACCAACGAATCATGGGAATGATCCGCAATTCGAGGCACCCTTATTGGGGCATCGACCAGCACATTATTCCGCTTCGGAACGGTTTCGGAGCTGATTGTGCGCAGAACCGGCTCGGAAGCGCCGATGCAGGTACTCTTTCGCCAATGGGGACAGGGCGCATCTAACAAACCATTCGATAGGGAAACGATATATGTGTGGAATCATTGGAGCCATCCGGAGGGATGGAGGAATACTGAACTCGCTGGTCGAGGGCCTTCGAGTTGTTGAATACCGGGGCTACGACAGCGCTGGTGTCGCCATTCTTGAAGACGGCGCTATTGCCGTTCGCAAAAAACAAGGGCGCCTCGAAAATCTGGAGGCGGTTCTGGAAGACGGGGCATTTGACAATGCTCCGGTTGGCATTGGGCACACCCGCTGGGCAACCCACGGGGAACCCAACGACCGTAATGCCCACCCGCACCAGGGTGCGACTGGCCGGGTGGCCATCGTTCACAACGGCATCTTCGAAAACTACTTGGAGTTGCGCGAGCAGTTGACCGCCCAGGGCGTGAAGTTTGCTTCTGAAACCGACAGTGAAGTCATGGCGCAGTTGCTCGATCTTGAACTGCAAGAAAATATCTCATTGCAGGATGCCATGCGGCGTGCCTTGCACCGGGTCGAAGGGTATTACGCGCTTGGCGCCATCTGCCAGGGGCCCGAAGGTCCCGAATTGGTTTGCGCCCGCAAGGGGCCGCCCTTGTTGGTGGCGTTTACTCCCGATGCCGCATACCTCGCGTCCGATGTGCTTGGGGTTTTGCCCCACACGGACAAGGTCATTTATCTGGAAGATGGGGATGTGGCCATTCTGAAGCCGGGTTCCATTGAAGTGACGGACTTCGAAGGCCAGCCGGTGGAGCGCGAAATCTCCAAAGTGGACTGGAAGCCAGGAGACTCCGGGTTGGGTGGCTGGCCCCACTACATGCTCAAGGAAATCCATGAGCAGCCCGATGTTCTCGCGCGTACTGCGCTGGATCGAATCGATCTAGAGCGCGGCGATGTAACCATTGAAGGTGGGCAGTTCGAGGACGACTTTCTTCAAGGTGTCGAGCGGGTACAGGTCCTGGCTTGTGGTACCGCCTTGCACGCGGGCATGATCGCCAAGTACCTGATCGAAGGTTTGGCGAAGGTTCCCGTGGATGTGGACTTCGCCTCTGAGTACCGCTACCGCGATCCCATCGTGGTTCCCGGAACCATGGCTTTGGCCATCAGTCAATCTGGTGAAACCGCGGACACGCTGGGCGCGACACGTCTGGCGAAAGAACTTGGGGCCAAGGTCGCAGCGATCGTCAACGTGGCGGGTTCTACCCAGATGCGTGAAGCAGATCAAATTCTCTTGACCCATGCGGGTCCGGAAATTGGCGTGGCTAGCACCAAGGCATTCACAGCCCAGGTGGCAGCGGCGGTTCTACTCGCGGTCCGCATGGGACGCGCCAAGGGCACCCTTCCCGTCGAAGAAGCCAAGGCCATCCTGACCGAGTTGAATGGCCTGCGCACCAAGATCGAGCATCTGCTGAGTGAGCCGATTCGCGACCACATTCACGATCTGGCCAAGATCCATGCTCGAGCCAAGGGGTTCTTCTTCTTGGGTCGTGGCGTTAATTTTCCTGTGGCATTGGAGGGAGCCTTGAAGCTCAAGGAAATCTCTTACATGCACGCGGAAGGTTATGCGGCGGGGGAGATGAAGCATGGTCCTATCGCGCTGATCGACCCGGGCATGACCATCGTGTCGATCAATGCGCCTGGGCATGTGGCCGACAAGGTGCGTTCGAACATCGAACAAGTGAAGTCCCGCGGAGGAGTGGCCCTGAGCGTCGGCTCCCATGAGGGCAGTCACAAAATCGCGGGGCAGTGCATCAGGGTTCCGGAGACCATTGAATGGCTTTCCCCGATCCTGAACACGATTCCTTTGCAGCTGTTCTCATACTACATCGCTGACCTTCGCGGATGTGAGATCGACAAGCCTCGAAACCTAGCCAAGAGTGTGACTGTCGAATGAAAATTCTAGTTACCGGTGGCGCGGGATTCATCGGATCCCATCTCTGTGATGCTTTGCTTGCACGCGGGGACGACGTGACCGTGCTCGACAACTTCAACGATTTCTATGATCCTGCGATCAAGCGTGGCAATGCCGCCGCTTTGCAGGGTGCGCGAATCGTGGAGGGCGATATCCGTGACGAGTCCCTGGTGAACAACTTGTTTGTCGAGGGCCAGTTCGATGTGGTTGTGCACCTGGCGGCCATGGCCGGTGTGCGCCCGTCCTTGAAGGATCCGCTGCTCTACCAGGACGTGAATTTGAAGGGGACCATGGTGCTTTTGGAAGCCACCCGATCGCGTCCCGGAACCAAGTTCGTGTTCGCTTCTTCCTCCAGTGTCTACGGAGGCAATACCAAGGTGCCGTTCCATGAGGACGACCCCGTATTGACGCCGATCTCACCCTACGCGGCAACCAAGCGTTCCAGTGAGCTGCTCGCCTGGACCCATCACCACCTGTTCGACATCCCGACCACCGGACTGCGTTTCTTCACGGTTTATGGTCCTCGCCAGCGTCCGGAGATGGCCATCCATAAGTTCGTGCGGTTGGTCATGAATGGGGAGCCGATCCCTTTCTTCGGGGATGGTTCCACCCGTCGCGACTACACGTATGTGAGCGATATCATCGACGGCGTGGTGCGTTCCATCGATCAATGCGAGGGCTACGAGATTTACAACCTGGGCGAATCGGAGACCACGTCCTTGGCCGAACTGGTCGAAGCCATCGGCAAGGCCTGTGGACAGGAACCGATCATCGACCGACAGCCCATGCAACCGGGTGACGTGGTCATCACCTTTGCGGACGTGTCCAAGGCCAGGGAAAAGCTGGGTTACCAGCCCGGTGTGCCGGTTTCCAGGGGCCTTGGCCTATTCGTGGACTGGTTCCGGGCCAACAACCCTTCCCAATCTGAGGTCTGAATCGACCCTATTGTGGGGCAAAGGCCCAGCAATTGTGTATCAGGGGGCCTAATGCGGTCTCTCGCCCCTTCACACCGATCAATCTTGCATGAAGGGGCCTCACGGGGCTGCATTCTTTAGTAAGGTCTCCATCCAATCCCCGTGGTCCGCGCCGGACCTCACCCAAAAAATACCTGCTTCCTCTCTTGTATCCATGAAAGGCGTCATCCTAGCCGGTGGACTCGGCACCCGACTCTACCCCCTCACCAAGATCACGAACAAGCACCTGCTGCCTGTCTATGATCGCCCGATGATCTACTACCCGATCCAAACCCTGGTCAACGCGGGCATCGAGGACATCATGGTGGTCACCGGTGGAAAGAAGTCTGGCGATTTCCTTTCCTTGCTCGGCAATGGCAAGGACTTTGGATTGAAGCACCTGAACTACACTTACCAGGAAGGTGAGGGTGGCATTGCGCAAGCCTTGGGTTTGGCGGAGCACTGGGCCCAGGGAGATTCGATCGCCGTGGTGCTTGGTGACAACTTGATCGAGAACAACATCGCCGGCGCGGTCAAGGACTTTAAGGCTTCTGGCAAGGGCGCCAAGATCATGCTCAAGGAGGTCGAGGACCCAGAGCGTTTCGGTGTGGCCTATATGGACGGCGACAAGGTTGATCGCATCGTCGAGAAGCCCGCGAATCCCGAGTCCAACAAAGCGGTCATCGGCATTTACATGTACGACGGACGCGTGTGGGACATTATCAAGAACCTGAAGCCCTCCGATCGTGGTGAGCTTGAGATTACGGACGTGAACAACTGGTACATCGAAGATGGCACCATGACCGCCGATGTGCTCGACGGCTGGTGGACCGATGCTGGTACCTTTGACTCCTTGTTGTCCGCTTCCCAGTTGGTCTCCGATACGGGCACCAACAAGATGGGCTGAAAGGTGAGTCGATCCGGCCCTATGGTCAGGTCGAACACCCGGAACAACCAAGCAACCACTCCATGACGAATTCAGCAAACGAGGGTCGCATCCTCGTCACAGGTGCGGCGGGAATGCTCGGTAGCCAAGTCCTTTTGGGTGCTCCCGATGGCGTGACCGTTGTAGGAACGGATCTTGTCGAGGCTTCAGGTGTCAAAGCCCATGGGGTGGACCTCGCGGATATGCGGGCTGTGGCCACCCTGTTCGAAGAACATGGACCCTTCGCCGGCATCATCCACACCGCCGCGTACACTGCGGTGGACAAGGCCGAGGAAGAGCCGGAATTGGCCATGAAGGTCAACGGCACGGCTTGCGGCGTTCTAGCTCAGGCGGCCAAGCAAGCCGATATATCCCTTGTGATTGTGGGCACGGACTTCGTTTTCAACGGCAAAGCAAAAGAGCCCTACACCGAGGACTTCGAGCCCGATCCTATTAGCGTTTACGGTGAAACCAAGCACCAGGGTGAAGTCCTGGCATTTGAAGCTCACCCCAATGGGACCCGTATCGTTCGTACGCAATGGCTGTATGGGCCGCGCGGGAAGCATTTCCCCGCCACCATGCTGGCCTTGGCCAAGGAGCGTGATCACCTCAAGGTGGTTAGCGATCAGCGCGGCAGTCCGACGTCCACACTGGAACTCGCACCCGCCCTTTGGGATGTCTTGACCAAGGGCGAAGCAGGCATTTACCACGCCGCATGTGAAGGTGATTGCTCCTGGTTTGACCTGGCGTCCGCAACGCTGGAGCTTTCCGGCGTGGAAGGGGTGACCATTGAACCCTGTTCCACCGACGCTTTCCCGCGGCCTGCACCCCGGCCCGAATACAGCGTACTTTCATGCAAGCGGCTGGAGGAGTTGCGCGGAGCGCCCATGGCCCATTGGCGCGATGCCCTCAGCACATATCTCGGAAACTAGAACCATGACAAATACCCTAATCGTTACCGGTGGCGCCGGCTTCATCGGCAGCAATTTCATTGAGATGCTCGTGGCCCAGCGCCCCAATTGGAAGATCATCAACCTGGACGCGTTGACCTACGCGGGCAATCTGGAAAACCTGACCCAGGTCGAGGGGCATCCGGGATACCAGTTTGTGAAAGGTGATGTGGCGGTGCGCGAGGACGTGGCGCGCGCCTTCGACGCGGCTGGTTCCGAGGGACAGGTATCGGTGGTGCACTTTGCGGCGGAGAGTCACGTGGATCGTTCGATCGCAGGAGGCTTGCCCTTCGTGATGGCGAACGTGGTCGGTACGCAGAACATGCTCGACGAAGCCCGTTCCCGAGGGGTGCATCGCTTCTTGCACGTTTCGACCGATGAGGTCTATGGCAGTCTGGGCAAGACCGGTTTCTTTACCGAGGAAACGAATCTGGCCCCCAATTCGCCCTACAGCGCGAGCAAGTGCGGCAGCGACATGCTGGTGCGTGCAGCCTTCCACACCCACGATTTCCCTACTCTGATCACCCGTTGTTCCAACAACTATGGGCCCTACCAGTTCCCAGAGAAGCTGATCCCGTTGATCATTGCCAATGCCCGCGAGAACAAATCCCTGCCCGTGTACGGCGATGGAATGCAAATCCGGGACTGGTTGTACGTGCAGGATCACTGCGAGGCAATCCTCTGCGTGCTCGAGGGGGGCAAGCCTGGCGACGTGTACAACATCGGTGGGCACAATGAGTATCCCAATATCGAGATCGTCAAGCGCATCCTCAAGCACCTGGACAAGCCGGAATCCCTGATCACCTACGTGAAGGACCGTCCGGGCCACGATCGCCGCTACGCAATCGATGCTGGGAAAACTGAGAGAGAGTTGGGATGGACTCCTCGCTATACCTTTGAGCAAGCCTTGCCCAAGACCATAGAATGGTATCTCTCTCAAGATGAGTGGCTTCAGAGGGTTAGGACAGGCGCATACCGAGAGTACTACGCCGAGCAGTATGGCTCGGATGCTCCCAGTGTGTAGTATGGACGGTCCTTGCGGCCGCCTAACCCGTCAACCTCTGGCGGCCTCTTGTCGATGATAGCCCGTTGCATGTGCCATCTGCTTCACATACCCCCGCTTGGATTGCGCCAGCATTCCTGATGGGGGTGTATGGTAGGGGCCATGGAATCCCTAGGAATACGCATGTCGATCTACCACAGTCCGTCCGCCTCAGCCTTCCCGTCTCGCAAGCCTCTCCTTTGGTTTGGCTTGTTGGCGTTCATGTTGAGCGCCTGCTCCGCAACCGTGTCCCCTGACAGGCGCATTCTACAGCATCTGAATACCTACGGGTATGGCAAGGCCTACGCCGGCAACTTCCTCGAGGAGAGCTACGCCACGATCGGGGATACGGTCGAGTACAAAGAAAAGAACCACCCCGATGATGAGATCGAGGGTAGTCAAGTCGTTCAACCTGATGGAACGATCACTGTTCAGGAGATCGGAACTGTGCACGTTGCCGGCTTGACCCGCAGCGAAATAGCAACCTTCCTGTCAGAACGGATGTCTTTGTATTACACCGATAGCGCGGTCATTGCCGTGACCATCAGTGCCCGCGACAAGCAGTACTTCATCATGGGAGAGGTGGGGTCGGAGGGCGCGCAGACCCTGGCCGGCGAGCTCAATGTCTTTGACGCGATCCTCAAGGCGAGTCCTGAAAAGAGCTCCGCCAACCTGGGTCGGGTGCGCTTGATTCGCATGGACCCGGTGGATCCCCTGATCATTCCGATCAATTTCAATGATATGCTGCGTGGTGATTCCACTTACAACGTGTCCATTCGCGAGAACGACATCATCTACGTACCGCCGACCATGCTGGCTCAATTTGCATATTTCCTGGATGACTTACTGTTCCCCGTGAAGCAGGTGATTCGGGGATTGGGGGGAGCGTTCTTCAACACGCGCAGGACCAATGGTTCCAACAACAGCTTCTTCTTCTAGCCACCTGGCTGAGTCGCCCACCAACCACACAATCCCATGGCTGTCGAAGTAGAAAACACAAGTCAAGTCGAAGAATTCGCACGCGTGCTCAAGCGGAGGCTCTGGTGGATCCTCATCCCTGCGGGCATCATCATCATTTTTGGCGTGAGCTATGCCATAATTGTGCCCAAAAAATATGTGGCCAGAGCCCGCGTCATGGTCCACGAACGACCGGCAACTAGGGGGCAGGGGTCCACATCTATCACGGCAGAAGGGCGGGTCGCAGCACACAAGCTAAAGGCTCCTCAGCTCGTCAAGCTGGTCTTGAAAGGCATGGATTGGGCTGAATACCATGAACTGCCAACAGATTCGGAACAAGCCAAATATCGCAAATGGGTGAACAAGAACATCACCGTCCGTGTGCCGCCCATGGAAAGCAAGGTGCAGCAGCAGAGGGTGGATATCAGCTATTCCCACACCCGGGCTGACATGGCCGAGCAGTTCCTGCGCGCTTTGGTTTCCCAATGGCAAAAAGACGTTATTGCCAAGCACAGGCGAAGCCTGACCGAAGAGTTCGATCAATTGACCCAGGCCAGGGTTGATCATGAAATGAAAAGAGAGCAAATCGCAGAGATATTGCACGCGCTGCGAAAGGACAACGATATTCCGCCCAACATGAGCGATGAGTGGGGGCGGCCCAGAAGCCAGTTGGCCCCGGCCTACGACGAGGTCGAAAGGTTGAAGAAGCTTTTGGTTGACGAAATTGAGGATATGGAAAATCGCAAGTACGCTCTTGAGCACTTGGTGAAAGAAGAAGCGGCCATGCCCAAAGAGGTTCACAAGAAGCAAAGCACCGAACCGGAAGTGAGCAGTGAAGAGTTGGTTGAGGCGGAGAGCGAGTTGGCGGTAGTCCAGGCGAAACTCGCCAAGGGAAGGTATGGGGTTAACAATACCATTGCCAAGCCTCTGTTCGATAGGGAAGCCCAGCTTCGAAGGACGATCGATCAGCTGAGAAACCTCGAACCCAAAATGGAAGGCATCCACAAATTGGTCGCCAATACGGAGAAAGAGAACAAACAGAATCAGATTGTCAATGACGAGGCCGACTTTCTGAGGTCCGAGCGGGCCGTTACTGCGACCCGGGAGAGATTGGATGTCGCCAAGAAGGAGACGGTCAGACTCCAGGGCATCTACAAAGAGATCCGGTTGGAAGAAAGCAAGATGGCCGTTGTGCAAATGGCCTTGCAAACCACGTCTGACGGTCTGCTCAAGGTGGGAAAAATGATGTTCACCGGGGATGGTCCAAAGGGCACGCCCTTTGAGGAGCTGCTTGGCGTGGAGGCTTCCGACGAACCCACCGAGCCCAATGCTTGGCTAATTTCCCTCTTCTCGGTCGTCGTGGGCCTTGGGGTGGGGCTCGCTTTGGCTGTTGCCATTGAGTTTTCCAGGAATTGCTTCCGGAGTATCAATGATATTGCGCAGGCCATGGAAATTCCGGTGTTGGGCGCTGTCAACCGCATCGAGACCCGTCGGCAGCGGTATCTCAAGCGCGTACAGAAGTTAGCGGTTAGCATTTGCATGCTGCTGACCATGGGGATTGTGGGCTTTACCCTGTGGGCTTGGGCGCTGGACCCCAGTCTGCTCAAGCCCTCAGTGGTGCAATCGATTGACCGCCTTCGGGAGATGCTTGGCTGATCGGGCGACCGGTCCCGAGTACTGAAAAGGCCTCCGATGCGCGACCTTGTCGTAGCCCTTCTTGTCCTGGGCTCCATGCCCTTCTGCTTCCGGAAACCATTTCTTGGCGTCCTGATGTTTTCCTTGCTGGCGTATATGCGCCTTCAGGATTTGGCGTGGGGGTTCGCCAAGGACATACGCTGGTCCTATTACATCGTATTGGTCACCGTAGTGGGATATATAGCGAATGCCAATCGCAAGCTCCCCAGAATGAATGCGCGTGTGGTGCTATTGATATTGATGGCTTTGCACGTGGGTGTCGGTCTATTCTTCGCCGCAGGGCCAGGGAGGGTGGATTTGGTGGGCTACCGTGAGTTCGTCAAAATTATCGGCGTCACCATTTTTACCACGGCCGTCGTTCGCACCCAAAGCCACCTGCGGATCATGGTGTGGGTGATTGCAATGTCCCTTGGGTTCCATGGAACCAAGGTTGGAATCATGGCCGTGGTCAAGGGTGGTAATTTGTTCGTATCCCGGGGCCCTGGCGGTTTGATCGAGGACAACAACGATTTTGCGCTCGCTGTGGCCATGATCATTCCGTGGATCTATTACTTGGCTCAGTCGGAAACCAACCCGACCCTTGTTCGAATCCTGAAGGTCATCGTGCCATTGTGTGCTGCCACCGTGATCTCGACCCGTTCCCGCGGTGGTACGCTGTCCTTGGCCCTCATGGGGGCGTTCATCATCTGGCGTTCTCGAAACCGTCTGATCGGCGTGGTCCTTGGGGTCTTCGCGGTGGTGGTCATCGTGGTGGCCACTCCAGATGAGTACAAGGCGCGGCTTGGAACAATTCAAACCTACCAGGAGGATGGTTCTGCCATGGGGCGCATCCGTGCATGGAAAGTCGCCCTGCGCATGATCGATGACCGGCCTGTGTTTGGTGTGGGATTCCGGCGGTTCGCACTGAATCACTTGGATTACGAACCCAACCCCACGATTGGGGAGCAAAACGGGACCACGGCTCTTGTGGCCCACAACAGTTATCTGCAGATCTGGGCTGAGAGTGGTACCCCCGCCTTCTTGATCTACTTGGCATTGATGGCCGCAACTCTATGGGATATTTGGCGCGTTCGTTGGAGAGCGAAGAAGCTGTATCTGGATAGTTGGGTGCTCTCGTACTGCTCCATGTTCGAGGTGTCCCTGGCGACCTTCATGGTCGGAAGTATTTTCCTAAACCGGGCAGCATTTGACTTGGTCTACACCCTTTTTGCGCTGGTGATCATTTTTGGGGTGGTGGCGCGCCGACAAATGGACGAGGACGAAGCCAGCACAAAGAAATTGCCCCCGGGCGGGGCCGGCCATGATTCAGAAGGGCCAGCCGACTGGTTGGCCGATCCCATTGCTGTGAAACCACGTCCAAGCTTTCGAAGGGTGTCCCTTCAGGGTCGTGAGAAGCGCGGCTGATCCCTAACCACCACCTCTTTCATAGAAATCTCATGTGTGGCTTTACCGGCTTTGCTCTAAATGATCTGGGTGCCCGCCCAGATTTGGAGCTGTTGACCCACATGACGCGCACCCTCCAACACCGGGGGCCTGATGATGAGGGTTTTGTGGAATTGGGACCCATGGCGCTCGGCTTCCGGCGGCTATCGATCATCGATGTGGCGGGGGGACATCAGCCTATCCAGCACGATAGCCTGCCCGTTGCGGTTGTGGGCAACGGGGAGATCTTCAACTTCTCCGAGTTACGGGCTGGCCTGATCGAACGTGGCGCACGCTTCCACAGCCACTCGGATATTGAGACCATTCTCCACCTCTATTTGGAGAAGGGTGAGGATCTTGTGGATGATCTGGTAGGCATGTTTGCTTTTGCCATCATCGATCTGCGTGAACCGAAGAATCCAAGGCTGATGCTTGGCCGCGATCGCCTCGGCATCAAACCCCTCTATTGGGGTGAGACCGATAGGGGCATTTTCTTCGGCAGCGAAGCCAAGGCTCTGTTGGAAAGTGGGCAGTTCCGCCGGGAGATGCGACCGGAAGGGCTGATGGACTATTTGGTGCAGGGCTATCACTCCGGCCGACATGCGGCTTTTGTCGGCATGGAACGCTTGCCGCCGGGCCATATCATGCACTGGAGTCCGGAGCGCGGAACCCGAATCAGGCGCTACTGGGACCTGCCCTTGGATGAACTCCGGGGCCCCGCAGCCACCGAGGAAGTTCTGGAGTGGGTCGACAGGGTGGTGCGGGATCGGCTCGTATCCGAAGTCCCGCTTGGCGCCTTTCTATCGGGTGGAATCGACAGCAATGCGGTGGTCGATTCGATGGCGCGATCACAGAGCGACGCCCCGATCATTTGCACGGTGGGGTTCAAAGAGAAGACCCACGATGAGGTCGACTTGTCCAGAATTACCGCAGATCGCTTGGGCGCGATCCACCATGTGGAGACCCTGCAACCCGACCCCAAGCTGGCCATTGAAACTTTGCCTTGGTTCTACGATGAACCACTGGCAGACACGTCCACGGTTCCGACCTTCCTCGTATCCCAAATGGCACGGCGTCACATGACCGTGGTGCTCTCCGGTGATGGAGGCGATGAGACTTTCGCAGGCTATCGGCGTTACGTCCATGACCTGGCTGAAAACCGTTTGCGTGGCCGCATTGGTGCCTCGGGCCGGGCACTGGCTACAGCCGCGGGAGCGGTTTATCCCAAGCTAGACTGGGCGCCCAGATTCCTCAGGGCGAAGACATTCCTGAGCAACGTGGGGGCGGACCCGGCCTTGGCTTTTTGGCGCAGCGTGAGTCCTATGAC
>JAAETM010000278.1 GCA_024228395.1 bacterium
AGTAACACCTGCTCCCGATCACTGAAGTCCAGCCTCTGATCACCCACCAACTGATAATCCTCATGCCCCTTGCCACACACCAGGACCAGATCGCCAGCGGCCGCCTCGGCCACCGCCGCTCGGATTGCAGCAGCGCGATCACGTAGCACCAAGGCATCATTGGGCCGACCCATCCCCTTCAGGATGTCGGCAATGATCCGATCACCATCCTCGGTTCGCGGATTGTCATCGGTAATTATCGCCCGATCAGCCAGACGCCCGGCGATCCCTCCGATCTGGGCACGCACTGCGCTATCCCGATCTCAGCCACAGCCAACCACACAGATCAGCCTACCTGTGGTGTGCGCCCGAGCCGCAACCAGGGCATGTTCCAGGGCGTCAGGTGTGTGTGAATAATCCACCACCACCAGGGGTTGATCGACACCGCCGTGACGCTCCATGCGACCAGCCACGGTCCGCAGCTGGGATAGACGTCCCAGGGCAGCATGTAGTGGCACGCCCTGAAACAGCATGACATTCAATACCGCCAACAGGTTGCTGACGTTGAAGCGTCCCAACAGGCCGGTGCTGAACTCACCATCACCCCGGTTAGTCTGCACCTTTACCGACATGCCATGCCCATCCAGTCGAATATCCTGGGCCCAGGCCCATCCTTCCAGCCGCTCCGGCATCTCTTCCGGCTGTTTCAGGCCATAACCCAGGGCTAGCACCCCGGCTGGCAACCGCTCCATCACCTTCAATCCAAATGGATCATCCAGATTGACCACAGCACAGCGAATGCCCGGCATCTTGAACAGGCGCAACTTGGAGGCGCCGTAGGCCTCC
>JAAETM010000279.1 GCA_024228395.1 bacterium
AGTTGCACGCGGTTGCCGCCCATCGAACCGGAGGTGTCGATGATGATCACCAGGGTGGTGGAGGGGTCGCGTTTTTCTTCCTTCTGTACGAACTCGATCGGCAGCAGGTTTTCGATCGGAGTCTTGTGCCAACCGCCCGGGCCGAAGGAGCCGGTGCCGCCGGAGGCGAACAGGCCCGTACCCGATTGCTTGACCGCTTGGGTGATGGCTTCGAAGGTGGAGTTGGATACGGCGGACGCGGGAGCGTCGTCGAGCACCACCAGGTCGGTGGCGGAGAGCAAAGCCTTGGAGGCTTCGCCGTCCATCAGGTCTTCGGGTGTCACGTTTGTGAAGCGGAATCCGGGGCCCACCAGTTTGGAGAGCGCTTCGCCACCGCGCGCCATACGCGAGCCCATGTAGAGGGCCTCGAGCGGAGGTCCGATCGCCAAGGTTGTGCCGAAGGTGTTGTTCTCTTCGCGGCCCAGGTCGCTGGTGCTTTCCAAACGCACGCTGACCGGCAGGAAGCCGGAGGCGGCAGGTTCGAATTGCAGGTCGGCCACAGTGACCGAGGAGTCTTGAGTGCGTTGGAACGACTCGCGCGCCAGTTCCTTTTCCTTGTCCATGAGCACCAGGTCAAAGGCCTCGGGGGCGTCGACGATGCGCGCCTCCAGGGTCAAGGTCGTGCCGACCCGCGGGCTGGCCATCGAGGTAGCCAGGGCGTTCAATGCAACGATACGCGCATCGATGGCTGGGGCCGGGGCGCTGAGGGTGTGTACAGGAATGCCACGGCTTGAGAGTTCAGCCACGGCCGGGCCCCAACGTCGGTCGGTGGCCGCGCCATCGGTCACGAAGGTCACCGCGCCGGGGTACCCGGCGGGGATAGCGCGGGCGGCGCGCCAGAGGCCGTCGCCCAGGGGGGAGGTGCTGGCGGCGTCCCCCGATCCAATGTCGAAGGTTTCGACCGTCGTGTTCGAATCGCCGGCAGCTTCGAGTTCCAGTGCCAATGCATCGGCATGCTGCAAGGCGCCCGGGTCCATGCTCGCACTACGGTCGACCAGTAGCACTTGGTACTCGGTTTCATCGGGCGTGAGGCTGGCGGGCTTGGCCAAGGCCACCACGATCAGCGCTAGCACAAGGCTACGCAAGAGACCCGTCTCCACGGCTTCCCGACCACGCAGGCGGCGCGGGAAAAACCAGATGGCGGGTATGGCCAGCAGCAGAATCAGCCAGCCGGGTTCAAGGAAAGTGAAACTCATGGCATGCGCCCCGTGCGGAAGACGTACCACTCGATGACGAGCAGCAACAGGGCTAGCAGTAGGAGGAGGGTGGGCAGGAGGCTTTGACCTCCCCCTTTGATGTCGTCGATCGTGACCACGCCGAAGGCGGAGCCGCTTTGGCTCTTGAGCATTCCGGCGGGGTAAGTGGACCCGGAGGTGACCGGTGAAAGCAGGGAGGCGATGGCGCCTTCGAACTGGCCGGCGGTGGGCGGAATGCTGGCGGTTCCGGCCGTGGCGAAGTTCGTTCCCGAGTCTGCGGTCATGCCGCCGGTGTAACCAAGCGGCAAAGCCTTGCCCGCAGCAGCGAACGGCATGATCGTTTCTGTTCCAGCCAACCAGCGCGCGGCAAAGCCAACGAGCAGGGGGAAGGAGCGGCTTTCGATCAGCTCATACGGCGCGGAGAAAAGTGCGACGTCGGTTGCGAGTGCCAATGCACCGGCCTGTTCGCTCAAGGAGATGGGGGGCGTGTCGCTTGCTTGTTCCGCTTTGCCCTGGGTGCGCTCGATGCTCGCCAGGTCCAGGCTGTGGAAGATGGAAGCGAAGGAGGGTCCTTCGGATGTTCCAACTACGGACGCTTGAAGGTCTGAACGTGCTGCCAGTGTCCAACTTGCGGTGTCCATGCTGACACCAGCCAAGTCCTCCGCGCTGCCAATGGCAATCGCAGCATCTGCCTTTGCGCTCAAGAATAAACCGGGGTCCGCAGCGACCGCGGCCGCAAAAGCCGGCGGAACGCTATCCCCAAGCCAAGCACCGATCGCCCCACGACCCGTGGGCATCAGTATTTCGGCACGGTTGTCGAGGGCGAGCCTGTTGGGGTGCGGCGGACCGTCACCGGTTATGGCGACGAGGCTACGGGGTAGCCCATCCAGGGGTAGGTCGCGAACCCACCAGCCCCAGGGATGGCCGTTGTCTTCGCCAATCGCGCTCTCAACCTGCGCGCTGTCGATCCCCTCGATCGTCGGAGCCTCCTCATTGCTGGTTTCGATCCATAAATCAACGGAACCCCACTGCCCGGAGGCGGAAGGGGCCATTCCAAACCCGAGAATAGCGTAGTCCCATATATTCGCAGGCTTGCGCGTATCAGGGAGACTCCCAGCGACTATTTGGATATCGAAATCCTCGAAGTTGTCTGCCGGAACCTTGGCGGTTTTACTCACGCGTTGAATCGCGAGCAGCCCCTCACTGGTTTGCATGAGTTCCGCCTTAAGATCGCCAGAGAGCAGTGCTTCGCCGACGATGTATACGGCGGTTTTCTTCTTGGAGCTACGCGACTCACGCGCCAAGCGCAGGAGCTCCGCGGTGATCGTCTCGGGTGCAGCGGAAGGCTTGAGTGTTTGGGAGCGGCTTTCGAATAGCAAGCTTGATTCCTCAGCGGCCAGCAAGGTACTTGGGGTCGCGTTGGCGTAGACCAGGGTTGTGTGGGTGCGCGGCAGTTCGTCTAGCAGGGCGCCTGTGATCTCCACCGCTTCCTCGAGGCAATCGCCGCGTGCCATGTCCGCGCTGCCGTCGAGCAGGATCACGTAGTCGGTGTCGTCGTTGCTGTTGAGTGAAGGGCCTGCGATCGCGAGCAGCAGCAGCGCGAGAATCGCGAGTACAAACAGATACGCACGCGGGTGCCGGAAGACCGCGGTGAGCTTGCGCGCCAACGTGTCCTCTTGGGCCTGTTTCCAAAACAGGGTGGTGGGCACGATGACCTCGCGGTGCCGCACGCGCAGGCGGTGCAGCATGTACAGGGCACCGGCCAGGACAGCCAGACCGCCGGCAAAACCGAGGGGGGAGAGGAACTCTAGGTTCATACTTCGTACCGTCCGCCTTCAAAGAGGGTGGCGAGTTGATCGACGATGGGTTGGTCCACGTCCAGTTGCAGAAGGCCGCATTGGCGGCGGGTGGCGAACTCGGTGAGGCCCGTTTCAAACCGGTCGTAGGCGTCGCGATAGCGCGCCAGCAGATCGGCGGTAATGGAGAGGTTTTGTGCGTCACCGGTTTCCGAATCGACCAGTCGCAGATCGCCTGACATGCGTACCGGGTCGGGATCGCGGTCGCCCTTGCGCACCAGTTGAACGAGCAACAGCTTGTGGCGCGTGCGGCCCATCGCCTTGGTGATCGCTTCAATGCCCGCGGGATCAAAGAAGTCGGAGATGATGACGACTAGGCCATTGCGCAGGCGCATGCCTTCGAACTTGCGCAGGCTGTGGGCCAGGTCGGTGGTCGTTGCGGGACCCTGCGTTTCCGGGGTGAGGTTCGCCAGCACCTTGGCAAAGGTCGC
>JAAETM010000280.1 GCA_024228395.1 bacterium
GTATTCAACGAAGACGTACTGCGCTGCCCAAACTGCCGCGGCCACCGCACCCTGCTCACCGCCGTCACCGACCCTTTCGCGATCCGTCGCATACTCGCGCACTTCGGCCTCCCCACCGAAGTGACCCCACTCGAGCCCCCCCGCCCACCGCCTGAGCCCGACTTGCCGTGGGAGGTAAGCCTCGCTCCCGCGTAACGGGATCCCGGCCCCCATGGCCTAACTCTCGCGCACCTGCGCCGCCCGCACCCACAAACACCCCAAGCCCGAACCAAACTCAAGGTCCCGGGCTACTGCCCTATGGTCCCTACGCCAAACCCTGCCCTTTTTGCCGCCACCGCACCGCCGATCCTCGCCCCGGAGGCCCCGTTTGGTTGGCAATTGCCTACAATCCGTCCCCATGCTCCCCCCCGCGCCCCACCTGGCTTCCCCTCGCTCTCCTGAAACTGCCCGCTTGGAATTCCTATCCACTTGGTATTCCTTTGTCCCGTCCGGGTTCCGAACCGTGATTTTACCAACACTATTCAATCCTGCCTGTAGGACTGATACGAAGTCGGCTCCACCACCAAAAGCTCCCCTTCTCGGCCGGGCTTCTAGCGGGGTTGACCCCTGAGGAAATTGTGTTCTCCTTGAAAAGGGCCTATAGCCCGCCCGTCGAGGGCCGACTGAGCATTGGCTTTTCCCGCTCACTTTCAATAACCATTCAGAGCCTACGTCCAACATGATGAAACTCCCCATCGTCTTTCTCCTCATGGCCTGCATTCTTGGTCTGCTGTTTTATTCAAACCAGTCCAACAACCCGGTGGGAGCTGTGAATGCTGAGCCCAGCGATGCGGACGTTGCCAAGGTTGAAAGTGACCTCACCGGCTTGCAACAGGAGTCCACTCCTACCCGGGAGGTGATTCCCGATCTACTGGCAGTTACGCCGAAAGAGGAAGTGCCCCCAGTGGCTCAGTGCATCGTGTTCGGTCGGGCCGTTGATGAACGCGGGCGGGGTTTGCCGGGTGCCAACGTACGCCTGTCAGGATACAAAGGTTGGGCTGAAGGCCTTGAACTTCCGCGACTTTCAGGACGTTTGGACCTGCGCGGGTGGGAGCATAAGAGTGATGAGGACGGGCGCTTCCGTTTTGAGGTTCCGGTGCCGGACATTGCGATCACTTCACTCAGGATCAACCCGGATCGCTTTCATGATTCGGTGTGGTTGCGCTTCTCGGATAGGGGAGGGCGTGGGACTCTACCGGCCCTATCCGCTGGCTCGCGTGAATTGGGTGACATCCAACTCAGCCCCACCGGCGCAGTCAAAGGGCGCGTGACCGACGCCCAAGGCAACGGCCTTGCAGACATAGAAGTGGGTATAGGATCGACCGCCCACACCACCTTTAGCAGGGACGTACTCACCGCCGAAGATGGCACCTACGTAGTGGCCCATGCTCCCCCAGGCACCTATGGGGCCGAAGCTGAGGCCGAAGGGTTTCTCTCGCTATTTCAGAGCCCCATCACGGTGGAGCTCGGTAGGGACACGATCGGGATAGACTTCGTTCTGCAGGTAGCGCCCACAATTGAAGGTCGGGTTGTCGATGAAAACGGCCAGGCCTTGCAAGGTGTAAAGGTCGGCGGTTGGCCCGGAGGCGGGGATGGAGGGCGGTACGCAGACGCCAAATCGGACGCCCAAGGTCACTTCAAAATCAACCTTCCACAGCAGCAGGAGCTCTGTATCGCAGCCACGCTCGAGGGGTACGCGCCGTGGGGAAACGAACACAGGGGGAAGTTCCAGTACGCCCCCGGCACGCGTGACCTGGTCATCACCATGCAATCTGTGAAGCGCACGCGTTTCATTGTTTTGGATGATGCCAGCGGGGAAGGCATCGATCAGTTTGGCCTTGGGATCTACTTGGACGAGGGGTCGAAAGCGTCACGCGGGGGACGTACCGAACGCCGACGCCCAAGGGTCAAGGATCATGCGGAAGGCTTCGCGCTAGCCACTGCCCGGGAAGGTGTGGATTTGTATTTGGTCGCTGCCGCCGGATACCCCCTTGTGTATGGCGATGTCAAATGGGACACCCCTGGCGAGGCCATTCAGACCATTCGACTCAAACGCGGCGCATCGGTCATCGGACGGATCGTGCGCGACGGGCAAGCCCTAACAGACACAGTTGTGCGAATCGTCGCCATCTCCCCCAGCTTCGGAAAAATCACTCCCGAAATGCTCGCTGCCATGCAAGCAGGTGGCCCGATGCCAGAAGCCAAGTCCTACCGCGAAGACAACAATCGTTTGGTTGCGACTCAAAGCGATGATCAAGGTCGGTTCGAGCTAAAGGGGTTGAAGGGTGGCATGTACAAACTGAGCGTTCTACCGAAGGATGGCACGCCGCTGATCATTCAGCCGACGACCGTGAAGCGAGAAGGAACCACGGACATGGGCGAACTGAATGTACTCGCCGGATCCTTCGTGCGTGGAAGCGTTCTGTTGCCTCCGGGGATCAACCCCCTTGGCATCAAAGTCTACTTGGACGACTGGCGCCAAGAGGTATCCACCCCACTGGACGCTTCCGGGCAATTCGCCTTCGATGACATCTCTTCCGGCTCTCACACTTTCACACTCGGCGAGGTCCCAGGCCGGCTGAGTTCGGGCGCGAGCACAACTGTCGATCTACGGCCGGGAGAGACCAGCACCGTTCAGATCGATGCCACGCTCTATGCCGAGTGCGATGTAACCTTGACCATAAAACTCAACGGACGGGCAAGGGAGGGCGTGCAAGTCACGGTGACCTCCGCGCTGGATCCCACTCGCACAAAATACCTGGGAACGAGCGATTCGTCTGGGGCGGTGACCGCGCGACTGCAGGCTTGGGGAGAATCTGTCGTGGACGTTCGGTTCCTCGACGTGTCGATCCAATACGCCGGCCCCCCGGTAATAATTAATCCGGGTCCACCGATCGAGAGGGAGCTGAACTTCGACCTCTGCTCAATTCACTTGCAACTTCCAGAGGGCGTTGTCACTCCCCAGGATGGAACCGTTCAAGTCACATTGACGCGCCAAGGGGAGCAGGAAGGCGAATCAGTTCTGCATCGAGTCCTGATCGATGGAGAGATCATGTTCAGTCCACACGGCTCTCAGGTTCTGGATCACACAATCGCCATGCAAGGCCTTGCCCCTGGTGACTTCACCCTCAAACTCGACCTCTGCGAATCTGAGCCTGCAGACCCTACATCCTCCTCCGGAAGAATGACCATTAGGACCAGGGACGGCCAAACCCTGAGCCCCAAGAGCCCCTACTACTCCGGATCCCTAGAAGTTCAACTGACCGCTGGTGAGGAGTCGCGCGTAGTGCTCGAGTGAGGCTCAATTACTTTACCCATGAACCAGCCTATCGATCCGAGCCTCTGAAGGGCAAAGGGTGACCCAGAGGAAACCCCAGTACGACCGAACTTGATCCAAGTGCACCTCCTAACGCCACCTCATCGTGCCGCGGCCCTCTGCCACCGACCCCGAAGACGCCCACTGCCACTACCCTCCCGAGCCCACCACTGAACTTCCACCGGCTCACCCACCTATCGCAAGCCTGAACGGATCGCCCGCGTATTCAACGAGGACTTACTGCGTTGCCCAAACTGCCAAGGCCACGGCACCTTACCCATCGCCGTCACTGCCCCCTCGCCGTTCGCCAGGTAAGCCTCGGTCCCTACCCCTGGTGACCAAGTTGGAAATTGCCTGCATGCTCACCCACGCGACCTACCTCGCTTCCCGCCGCTCCCCCGAAACTGCCCCTTTGGAATTCCTATCCACCCAGCTGCATCGCCTCTGACAAGCACCCATTGGGGCAACGCACAAGTAGGTGAAAATGGGTCGCCATCAATGCGTAGGAATGGACCTCTAATCCTCCATGCCGCACAACCCTTGCCAGGCAGGCAAGGAAGTAGCGAGCGCAAGTCCCATCCTCGAATACAGTCCTTCTGGCAGTCCCCCGATTCATGACACGATGCCAAGAGCCGGGGGGGTCTTTTCTTGATTGCCGCGCCATTCAATATCCCCCTGGTTGGTAGTAGGGGTCAGGACTGACTTCAACTCCAAGGGTTGCAGACTAGCGGCGGATTTTGCTCTGGCGCAATCTCCCGTGCTATTCGAGGATGCTGAAAGGAGCGCTGATCCA
>JAAETM010000281.1 GCA_024228395.1 bacterium
GTTCAAGGTGAAGTCGTCAAAGCTGCCGGAGTCGCCGCCAGCGAAGTCATAGATAGAAATCGTCCACACGCCAGCGGGGCCGGTGATGCTGTTGAGGGGCGTGTTGAAGATGTTTTCATCGGGACTGGGCCAGACCACGGGGAGGGTCGGGCTATTCGAGCTGAGGGTTTGATCCCATTCACCAGGAGCATAGTCGCCGGTCGCGGTCAGTTCGCCGTTCGCGGAAGTTCCGGGCTGGACGAAGGTGAAACTGCCCCCCGCAAGGAAGTCGCCGATATTGCCGCAGCAGGTTTCGCCGACCTCAATTTCCGGGCGGATCCAGATCACATAGCCAACATCGTTGGGGTCACGCAGAATAGCCATTGTGTCGCCCGACCAAGTATGGGTAAGGCCGTCAAGGACAACAGAGTCGATGCAGGTCACGGCAACGGGGACAGTGACCGAAGCGGTTCCGGGGGCGGCGGCGATAGTGAGATCATGATCCACGTTGGCAGCGTCCCAACCGGCATTGTCACCGGTTGAGCCCACGGCCGGGATGAGATCACCGCCACCAGAGGAGGCAGAGAATTGAGCGTTGGCAGAAGCGGTCAGCGCAATAGCTGTTGCGAGAAGGAAGATACCTTTCATTTGAAGTGCGAATGGGTTGGGTTTGTCGAAGCCCCTCGAGTGTGTCGAGGAAAGGGCGGGAGAGTTGTCTGGTTCAGACCCTTTTATTGTGCCATCAAGCCAGTGAACTCGCCAGCGCGGTTCGGATTGGACACCAATGGACCCCCCCCTGGTTTTGATTGACCCCTCTTCCCGTCAATCAGAGGCCCGTGTATTCTCCTAGCAGCAGATCCGAAATCAAATGATCGCGCCTAAACCGTTCAATGGACTAAGGTTACATAGAGGGCGGCGCAAAAATCGCGAGCTCCAACCGGCTGGGCCCCATTGTGAGTCACCTGCTGTCCCATTTAGGAAGCAGGCCCGTCACGTAACCCTGGAGATCATCCACGCCATCGGCTCGAAGCAAGCTAGGCATGCTTCCGCCAAAGTCGCAGCAGGGCCCAAAGACCCATGCCCTGTGCCCCATGCTGCAGGTTGTGGGCCCCGATCGCGTAGGCATGCTTCCACTGGTTGGCCAGGGCGCGCCAGCCATAGAAGGGCCCGTGTATTGGGTCGTAAATGTGCGTGGGCTCGGAGGTGATGCCATTGAGTTCGATGACCACCAGGTCGCGGCCTTCGCTCAAGGCCCGTTCGCTCGGGGCCTTCAGGTCGTAGCGCCCCAGGTACATTCCCTGGAGGCCATGTTCGCCTGACATCTTCGGGAGGAAGGCGCGGCTCAGATCATCGATCGCATGCAAGAGGGCTGGGCTGTTCAGGTGTTGCCCGTCGAGGAAAACAGCGCCCCGGCTGTGGGTTCCCACGTCCACCAACCGAACCTCCTCTCCACGCGTTGGAACCTCGGTCCAACGGTTTCCCAAGTCTTGTTCATGGGCGTCCGCCATGGCGATTGCCCGACTGTCCAAGTAAACCAGGTCTCCAATTGCATGCACCCCGTCCCCGGTCACAGAGGGCAAATGTTTGGTCGTGATCGATAGGATTTCGCCCTGGCCAGTGGAAGGATCGCGCTTGAATAGCACCCCAAATTCCGGGCCGGTCATGAATTCCTGTACGATCCATGGCGCGCCCGGGCTTTGCAAGGCGGCTTGCAACTCGTCCTTGGTGCGCACGATAAAAACGCCCTTGCCGCGTTCTCCGATGTCGGGTTTGATGGCGATGGGCCAGGGGGAAGCCAGTCCCGCTTGCCAAATGAGTACCTGTTCCATGGCCACTTGCGGGGCGAGCGAAGCTTGCAATCTCAAGTATTTTGGGATGCGCGGATCGTCACCAAAGCCATCCAGGATGTCCCCCTTCGACTCTCCAGCAAACCCGGAACCGAGGATGCCAGGATTCGTGGCGCTGAACGGGGCCAAGCATCGATGGCGCAGTGAAAGCCAGAGCATGTAGGGCACGATGGGTCCGTAGATCGCAACCGGATGCCAAAACTCAAAGCTCCGAAGGCGCAGGAAGGAACCCACCAAACGGCGACGGCCGCGCCAGGTGCAGGCGGGCAGAAGCAGTTTGCGAATCACAATCCACAGCCCAATGAATACCGGGACCACCTTCCAAGGGGAGGCCCAGATGTCGCCGTTCTCCGGCATGAGATGCCGCCCGAAATAGGCGGAGAGGCCCACCAGGATCGGGGTCCAGATCGCGCACGCCAGGGCGAAGTAAGCGGTGAAGGAAAGGATCCGCGTGTGCAATGCGCCCGCCAGTAGGTACATGGGCAGGCGCAGCCCGGGCGTGAAGCGCGATAGGAAAATGACCCGTGCCCCGCGTGTTTGCATCCAGTGGGAGGCCTTGTCCAGGGACTCGGGTTTGACAAACCAGGAGAGCGGGCGGCGCCGCAGGGCGGGTCGACCCGCGAAACGCCCGAGTAGATACAGCATCAGGTCGCCCACCAGGATTCCAAGGAAGCAAGCCAGGGATGCGTGGGGGAATGAAAGCCGGCCAAGGGACACCAACCAACCCGCCAGCAGGCAGGTTAGGTCTTCGCTGATCAAGGTGGCGAGTGCCAGCAAGAACATCAGCGTGAAGAGCGCCATGCCTTCCACTTCGGGGATCGAGGTGGGGTCGAATGGAATCTGCGACGCGGCCAAGCGTTTTTGAGTGGCATGGGCGCGGTCCATGGCGCTGCCGTTTTCTGCGGCGCTGACGAATTCCTGAATGAAGGCCGCGCAGCGTTCCGGTTCCTGCCAAGGAATGAAATGCCCGCGCGCTGGGAATTCGTGCAGCACGGCTTGGGGCACGATGCGCCCATGCTCGCGGGCCGCATCCACCGGGACTTGCAGATCCAGAGTTCCGTGCAGGATCAGAAAAGGCACAGGAACTTTCTCCAGGAGCGGCCTCAGTTCCGATTGCCGATCATCGAAGAAGTTGCGTGCGTGCGCCACGTTGATCGGGAAGGAATGCAGCTTGCCAAAGTGGGGTACGACGTAATCCACGCAGCTCACGAAACTCAATAGCACCCCGTGCAGTGCCTTGTTGAGCGTGGGGTCGCCCAGCAGCTCGAGTTCTTGCACACCCAGGGAGGATATGAAGGTGATCGAGGCTACAGACTCGGGTGCGATGTCTTGCAGGTGCAAAGCAACCGCGCCTCCCATCGAATGGCCGACCACATGCAGGGGCGCGGCATCGGTACTTCGCAACCAATCCGCCAGGTACAGGGCATGGGCTCTCGGGCTGTAATCGGGAAGCTTCTTCGAGCTCACACCGAAGCCGGGCAGGTCCACGGCCAGCAGGCGATGGGCCTCTTCCAGATGTGGCAGCATGGCGTCGAAGTTGCCGTGGTGTCCGGGGCTCCCGTGCAGCAACAACAGCGTGGGCCCGGAGGCCAACCCGGATTCCCACACGTCCAACGCGACCTTCGACTTTCCCACGCTTCCCGAGCCCTCCGAATTCGTGACCGCAGCCAGTTCGAAACGTGTTGCGCCCTCCGGGATCGGTTCAGGCCCTTGGCGCATTCGCCAAACACCCGAAGCCACAAGCAGCACCAACCACAGGGCCAATGCACTGCGCCAGGGGAAAAGGCGCCAGGGGGAGCGGGGGGTGGTCAAGGTGGGTGGGAGTCAAACCCCCTAGGATGTTTCGGTCGGTTCTATGCTGGGGAGAACAAAGGAATCCGGCGCGCTCGGTTGGAACATTTCGAGCACCCCCGCGCGCGTGGTTTGTGCCAAGGCCTTGCGATCATGCCCGTGGAATGTGTCCGTGTGGAAACGGATGTTGGCGTCGATGCTGCGCAGGGTGAGCAGCTTCAAAAAGTGCGTGCCGAATGACATGTCGCCCCACCAGCAAACGCTGATATGCGCGGGTTCGCAGCGGGGCGGCGTGGAGTAATGCAGGCTGGCCACGTGGGTTCGCATATCGAGGGCCAGGGGCGCTTGCAGCAACGAGGGATGAAACGCGTCCACGCCGATACCCGCGGTGGACGTGCCTTCTGGAAACAGAATGACACCTTCGCCGCTGCGCATGGCCTCCTGCAATTCCGGGATCGACCGGGAGACATCCCTGCGGTTTTTGCGGTCGATAAAGAGCGTTCCCGCCAGTTTAGCCAGGCTGCCCATGATCGGCCAGGATCCGATCTCTGACTTGGACAGGAAGTGCCCGCGCACCGTGGCGTGCAAAATCAAAATGTCCATGTAGGACAGGTGATTGGAGACCAGAAAAAAGGGCGGCTCCGGAATCGGGCCGTCGCGGCGTACGCGAACACCCATGATGGCGCAGCTCCAGCGTGCCCAGCGGATGATCGCGAAGCGCGAGACCTTGGATCCGAATCGTATTCCCAGGATCGTCATGCCACGACCCAGCCAGAGGGGCAGAAGCAAAATGCCCACGACCAGCATGAGCAGGGGAATTCGGATGAGGGCGCGGAGCAGGGCCATGGTCGGGTCTACAGCGCCAGATCGAAGCGCTTTCTGTGTCCCGAGTCTACCTGCACGAAGGTCAGAAAGTCGATAGTGCCGAACTCCCGATCGATGGCGGGAGGCGAGAGAATCTTGGCACCTTGGCGAAGGTAGGATCGGAATAGGCGCGGTATGGCGACCTTAGCACCGGGGGAAGTGCCGGGCAGGGGGCTGTCGCATTGCCAGCCCTCCAGCGGAACGGTGGACAGGCTCGAGTGAACGTGCCCAGCCTGCTCCAGTTGGGCGTACAACCGTCTACCTTCGTCCATGTCCTGGCCGGTGAGCGAGCTGCAACCGAAGAAGCCGGTCTTGCCATGGAAAGCGAGGTATGCCATGAGACCCTGCCAGAGAAGCATGAGCACGCTGCGCCCGCGGTGCTCCCTGGCTACGCAAGCGCGGCCCAGCTCCACATTGTTTTTGGCGAACCTTGTGCCCAGGCGGCCGAGATCAAACTCCTGACCGGTGTAGAAGCCCAAACCCTCGCACGCGTTGGTCCAGGTTTGCATGCGGTAGGTGCCCACGATGCGATCGGTCTGGCGATCCCAGACGAGCAGGTGCTGGCAAGCTTCGTCAAAGGGGTCCTCATCCAGGCCCGTGCGAATGGCGTCGGCCAGGCCTTCGCCGAGCTCCATGCAAAACACCTCATAGCGCAGGCGCAGAATAGCCCCCCGCTGTTCCCGCGTGCGTGCAAAGAACATCTCATATCGCCCTCGCTTGATATGCAAGGGCGGGATCTGCTCGAGACGCGCTAGTGGCGTGCCTGCAGCGGTGTCCCTGGGAATGGGGCCGGTGATCTTGGAACTAGGTTTTTGCACTGGGAGCTTTCCGAACGGACCAGCGAAATCTTTTGTCGTTCGAATCAATATTTTGAGTGAGGAAACCAACTAGACAAGGGAAGAGCTTCTCAATTGCTCCACTATTTGCCAAGTGGGAGGTGTTTTGGGCTTGTAGGACCATTCGGAGCGGGGTCAAGGACCTGCTTGCTGCCCGGGGAAGGTACGTTCACCAATCCAGGGCGTGACCGAGTTGGCCAGCCAATCCAATCCACTGGATCAGGATTCGCTCGCTCGATTCCTCTCCCTCCGCGTCCCGGTGACTGATTTGGAAACGAAGGGTCGATCCCTGGCCCAGGGGGCGTGAGAAATAGAAGCTGAGTTCGGTCTCCAGGGGTGAGCCCGGAAGCGTTTGTTCAAAGCTCGAGTAAACCGCGCCGAGGGCGCGCCCGGAACGGGTTTGTCGTTCAAGCCATAGGTACTGTCCGAAAGCTTGGTCGTCGACGACCTCGAGGGTCGCGGGGCCCGCGCCCAGGGCGCGTGCACCGATCGAACCATCGGCGAGCAGGCCTTCCCAGCCCGTCGACCAGGATGCGTGCGAACTCTCGGTGTCTAAGCCAAAGGTCAGGTCGATGCCGTACACCCATTGTTCCAGATGTCCGGCGCTCAAGCGCGTTCCATCATCGGCGGTCAGATACACCGAAAAGTCTGGCACGGAATGGGCGGAGATTCCCCATTGGAAAAGACCGTTGGACCCCACGTCGACCAGCCCGGTGATACGCGCGTTGAGTGCGAGTTCGTCGATGCGCGGACCATCGGTTACCTCCAATTCTGGAAGGGCCAGGGGGCGTCCTTCGACGGGCGAAGAAAGACGTTTGGTGTTTGTGAACAGGCCTAAGGAAGCGCGCAGGGTCGAGCTCTTGCCGGTCGCAAACACATCGCCATACGAGACCCCCATACCCAAAACTTGGTCGCCCAAATAGGCGCGCAAAACACCCGGCCGTTCAGGGTAGGGCAATTCGTAGGGCCGCGCCTGCATTTGCTTGCCGAAGTCGATGGGCAGGTAACCAAGCCGCAGATACGACGATCCCGAGAGACCTTCATATACCAGAGCCGCTTGGCGCAGGGTTAGGTCATGTTCTGTTCCCTCCACAAGGACAAAGCCCCAAAGGTCCCGGTTGAAGCGCGCGCGCGCCCCCACGTCCGCCGCTTCCAGCCCAGCGTCGATCTCACCACCCCGGCCAAAGCCGCCCAGGTGAATGCGGGACCGCAAGTCCACGGCCAAACCAAGTTCCAGTTCCAAACCGTGCGCGTAGGATTCAGTGATCGGGCTATCGGGCATACCTGGTGAGGTCACATAGCGTTCTTGAAAAGCTATGGCTCCAGGCACGAGAACCAGGCCAAGGGCGATTAGGGAAGCCAAGCGGAGGGGAATCATCGGACAGGGATGGTGACTGTGCATGGAAAGCAAGAACGGACAATTGTCACACTGGACCTCGGGTTTAGGGCCTCAGTATGTCGCCGTAGCGTGATTTCAAGAACTCTTGGAACTCGGCGGCCTTGGCCCATTTGGCGGCTTCCTTGCTGTCCAATCGGGCCTTCTCAAGGAAATCTGCGGTGGAGCGGAACTTTCCCCCCGCGGCCGAGGCGCGGGCGGCCAGAATGCGCAGGGCCTTGATGGCCGGGCGGTATTCACCTCCGGTGCGCATGGCCTCGTATTCCTTGATGCCTTTTTCGGCGTCGCGCAGCGCGGAGCGATAATCGCCGATGGTGTGGAAGGCTTGCCCACGCCCCAAAAGAGCGCTAGCGTATTCTTTGCCTCTGGCCTTGCGTCGGGTTTTGACCCGCGTGTTGTGATTGGCGAGGTACTCCCGCTTTCCCTTGGAGTCTCCTCCCTTGGCCAACACGGCCAGGATGGTTTGGGCGTCACTGTCATAGGACTTTTCCCAGTTCCAAAGCTGCTTGCGAAGGTCGCCGGATAGTTTGAATCCAGGAACGTTCAATAGGGTGTTTAGAATCAGCCTGCGACCGCTGGCAGGGTTGGCGCCAGATTGTCCACCGCGTGCTTGGGCCCGCACCCCATTCGCCAGATCCAAGAGAGGTCGCCGATAGGTGTCGTCCTTGGCGAGCAAGCTGGGCACACTAGCAAAGTAACGCAGGGTATTGTTCAGGACCAAATACTTGCCCGCGGCAGGCCGCCCCGTGCGCTTGAGGGTTTGCAATACGGTCTTGGCGACGGCCGGGTTGCGTGCAGCTGTCAAAGCCTGGAGCGCCGCCACTTCGCCGGCTCCATCCTGTCGTTCCGTGCAATCGAGCAACCAAAGCGCAGCTTCTTGGCTGTCGAGATTGCTCAGGGTGGCCAAGGCGGGAATCGACAGGGGACTGTCCGATCCCTTGGCGATGGTCGGCAGGAGCGCTTCGGCCACGATGCTGTGATGGGTGGATGTGCGCAGGGCTTTTAGCGCGGCTTGCGCGTGGGCTGGTGAGCCGTCATTCACTGTCTTGAGAAGGGCGAGGGTGGTGCCCAAGTCCTCGAAGCTTTGCAGTACGAACAAAACCTGGTCGGAGCGCTCCTGGTACGGGGCCGGAAGGGTGTCTCCGGGGTGCAGGGCAGGTACGAGCATGGGGCCTGCAGCAGGCCCAAGTTTTGCCAGGTTGTAGGCGATGCTCTTGAGCGTGTTTTCTCGAAGGCCCGGGGTCGAGAGTCGCTCGATAGCCGCGCTGACCTCCTGGCGAATGGGTCCTTGGGCCTCGGTCTGGGCCTCACGAGCCCGGCGCAGGAGTTCCTCTAGGGAAATGTCCTGGGACGGCATGGGGGCAAGCCCGGCCATGAGTAGCAATGCAGAAACGGCGATCATGACCCTAGGATAGGGCCCAGGGGTGGGCCTGACCAGAGGGGGGACTCGTTGCGGCGTCAGGCCGTGCCCGCATCCCGGCGGTGGGGCGTTCCCAGGCAGGGAGGGCCGCCTCCAGCGGTCATGGGAACCATCACCAGGTCATCTTGCTCCCTCTGAATGAGCCCCGGAGGCCTCATGGGCAATAGGGGGGTGGGTTCCAGGGGAGCATTTTCTTTGGCAACGGCATACACCTCCATGAGGTGTTTACGGTTTCGAAAGACCCAAGAATGCATGACAAAAACCCTATCGGCGCTGGGCCCCCGCAATCTAAAGTCTGCGGCCCCGGCCATGCTTCAACCCACCGGGGGACCTCTTCTATGCCGACTTTGCCCATCGATCACCCTTTCTCCCAGCCCCAGGGCAAGGGCGACTCCGACCACGATCTGATTGTGGTGGGGGGGGGTCATGCGGGGGTGGAGGCCGCCTTGGCCGCGGCGCGCCTTGGGCAGCGCGTGGCCCTGGTGAGCCTGCGCCTCGACCTTATGGGCGAGATGAGCTGCAACCCGGCCATCGGTGGCTTGGGCAAGGGGCAGATCGTGCGCGAGGTCGATGCGCTCGGCGGCATCATGGGGCAGGTGGCCGATGCCACCTGTATCCAGTTCCGCATGTTGAACACGGGCAAGGGCGCGGCTGTGCGCGCCCTGCGCTGTCAATCCGACCGACACCTGTACCGGGACGGGGTCATTCGGCGCGTGTCGCAGGCCGATGGCGTGACCTTGGTCGAAGGCGCTGTGGTGGGGTTGCTTTGTGAGGACGCGCTCAAAGAACCGGGGGCGGGACCGTACCAGGTTTGTGGCGTGGTGTTGGCCGATGGCAAGGAGCTGCGTTCGGGGGCGGTGATTTTGACCTCCGGCACCTTCCTGCGCGCGCTCATGTTTACCGGTTCCGCAAGGAGTCATGGGGGGCGGGTGGGGGAAGGTTCCGTCGACGAGTTGTCCGGTCACATCGAGCGTTTGGGCCTCAAGCTAGGTCGCTTGAAAACGGGCACGCCGCCGAGGTTGCGTGCGAGTTCCATCGATTTCTCCGGGATGGAAGCACAAGCGGGTGATGCGAATCCTGCGCGCTTTTCGCTGCAAGACGGTGACCAGCCATTTCCGGTGCTGCCCCAGGTCCCGTGCCACATCACGTTCACCAACGCGGACACCCACAAGATCATCCGCGACAACATTCATCTTTCGGCCATGTATGGTGGCAGTATTTCGGGCGTGGGGCCTCGTTATTGCCCCGCAGTCGAGGACAAGATCATGCGTTTTGCCGACAAGGATCGGCACCAGGTGTTCGTGGAGCCGGAAGGGCTGACAACGGAGGCTATCTACGCCAACGGCATCTCCACCAGTTTGCCGGCCCCGGTGCAGGAGGCCTTTACGCACACCATCCCCGGCCTGGAAAAGGCTGAGTTCTTGGTGCACGGTTACGCGGTCGAATACGACTTTGTGCGACCGAGTCAATTGAGCCATACCTTGGCCGTGCGGCATGTGCCGGGTTTGTACTTGGCAGGGCAAATCAATGGCACGTCGGGTTATGAGGAGGCTGCGGCACAAGGCCTGATCGCCGGCGCCAACGCCGCGTTTTGGTTGCGGGGCGATCCGGCTTTCGTTCTCGGCCGTCACGAAGCCTACAGCGGCGTCATGGTCGACGACCTGATCGTCACCGAACCCCGGGAACCCTACCGCATGTTCACAAGCCGCGCCGAGCATCGTTTGCTCCTGCGCCATGACAATGTGGACCAACGCCTGATCCAACGCGGCTTTGACGCGGGTTTGATCGGTCAAGATGCGGTCGATCGGCTGGACCGCAAGATGGAAGCCATCGACGACGCTCGCAAGGTCTTGAAGGCCCTGCGTTTCGAGGGCGGCAAGAGCGCTTACGAGCTGTTGCGTCGCCCCGGGGTTACCTTGCAAACCCTGGCCGCGCAACACCCACCCGTCGCCGCCCTCACCCTACGCCCCGATTGGGCCGAGGTCCTCGAAATCGAAGCCAAGTACGCCGGCTACGTGGCCCGCCAGCAGACCGAAGTCGCCCGCATGGCCGAGCAGGAACACACCCCGCTGCCCGCCAACCTCGACTACGCATCCCTCGAAGGTCTGACCGGCGAAGCTAAGGAGAAGCTCGCCAACCTAAAACCCCACACCCTAGGCGCTGCCACCCGAATCGATGGCGTAAGGCCCCCAGATATCGCGTTGCTATCCGTGCACTTGAAGCGCCTGCAAAAAATCAAGTAGAAAAGAGCGCGCACCGCACCCGAGGAGGGGGCGTGCCGCACACTCTCCCTCCACCCATACACAAATGCTCAATCCGAGCTTCGCCAGGATTGAGCATTTGCGCATGTGGAAGGATGGTCTGCGTCACGCCCCATCCTTCTGAGGCTCTGCAGCCGTCTTGGAGTCGCCGAATTCCCCATTGCTGAATGGGTGTATATAGTGTATGATGCACCTGCGCGGGGCGACCCATAGCCCTGGCGCAAACAACATCATGCCTCTCATCCTCACAATCGACCGACACTCCGGCACGCCCGTTTACCGTCAAATTGTCGACCAAATCCGCTTTCAGGCGACTTCCGGTGAGCTTGCGGCCCACTCCGAGCTCCCATCTACCCGCGCCCTGGCCGCCGACCATGGCGTCAATCCGATGACCGTGAGCAAAGCCTTCGCAGAGCTAGTCCGCGAAGGCATCGTCGCCCGGCGTCTCGGCCTACCCCACGTGATCATCGGCTCCCCAAAAGCTAAACGCGACCGACAACGCCGGCAGGAGTTGACCCAAGTCCTAGACCCCGCGGTCAAAGCCGCCGACCAGCTCGGACTCGCCCCCGAAGAGGCCAGCGCCCTCTTCCTCAAACTGTGCAAGCGACACCAAGGCCCCAAAGGCAGCAGGAAGCGGTGCTCATGAAACTGATCAATCGCATTCAAATGAAGGATCTAAGCAAGTCCTTCGGCAAGACCCAAGCGCTACAAGGAGTCGACTGGAATCTGAAACCAGGCATGGCCGTGGGCCTGATCGGCCGCAACGCATCGGGCAAATCAACCCTATTGCAATGCGCAGCGGGACTACTGCTGCCAACCAGCGGCACCTGCGAAACCCTGGGTGTGGACGCGGGCCATTTGGGCGAAGAGCAACTTTGCCGCATCGGCTACGTGGGCCAGACCGTGTCCCTTTTGGGTTGGCTTTCGGTCGAACAGCACATTCGTTATGTGGCTTCGTTTCAACCGAATTGGGATAAGGACCTAGAAAAAGACCTGCGGGACGATTTCGACATCCCCGCCAAGAAGCGCGTCCAGACCCTGTCCCAGGGAATGCAGCGCCGCCTAGCCCTTTTGCTCGCGCTTTGTCATCACCCCGATCTCTTGCTGCTCGATGAACCCTTTTCCGACCTGGATCCCATCAGCCGTAGGGACTCCATGGCCCGCATCATGGACCGCCTAATCAACGATGGCACGAGTGTGGTGGTCAGCAGCCATGTGTTGCATGACATTGAGAAGGTCGTAGACCATGTTCTATGCCTATCCGAAGGTTCCATCGTGCACGAGAGCAACTTGGATGCGCTGAAAGAGCGCTACGGCGAATGGATAGTGCAGGAGGGCGCGCGCAAATGCCCGACCCATTTCTCCGAGGACTTCGTTTTGTCCTGCGAAGCCAACGGGCCCCAGGCCCGATTGGCCATAGACCTGCAAAATGCGGATCTCGCAGCGTTCCAGGATCGCCATGGCGTGCAGGTCGTTTCCCGTAGCCTCAACTTTGAAGAGATATTTCCCTTGATCGCGGGGTCGGGTGCGTGAAGGGCTCGTTACGCAAAGACCTTCGCCCGCTGACCGATCTGATGGTGGGACCGCGGGTTTGGTTCGGGCTGTTGGTATCCGTGGCCCTTGTCTGCGGCATGCTTGTGGTGGGGGCTCAACTGTACCAAAGGAATTCACCTGAAGGCCTTTACTCTGGTTGGGTGGACAGAACCGAGATGGTGGCGACTGCTTGGATTACACTTCTGCCCGCGTTGTTCGGTAAGGTGGCTGGAGACCTTGATCGGGAGTTGGCTTGGCGTTCGGTGATGACTTTGCTGCCCGGGCGGGAGCGCCTTTTTGCGAGGGCCCATATGGTTCTAGCGGTCGGGTCTGTTCTTCTGGGGGTTGTTGCTTTCCAGCTGGCGCGAACAATCAAGGGATATGAAATAGGTGGCGGTGGCGCACACTCCTGGGTCACAGCTTTGGCGCTAGCAACCACTAGTTTTGCAGGAGGCTTGTGGGGCCGGCCGCGGGTTTCATGGGGCGCGAGCTTTTTGTGGCAGATGGTAGCGTGCTGCATTTTGGGCTATTGGACCCGGCCGATTCTCGAGGGGTCCATCCACCAAGCTTGGATTGGGTGGGGGCTTTGGCTTCTCGCAGCAACCGCCTTGCTATTGCGCTTGCTTCCCAAAAAAATCCAACGAAAGGACGTCGTTCGAGGGCCCACATTCATTGGAGCCATGGCTGGGGAAAAGCCACGTCTCAGGGAACCTAGCAGGGCCAAGTTCCTAAATCGGATGCCTCCGGAGCGGTTGGGGGGGAGCCTCGCTGGTTGGGTTCGTGCCCAGCGTTTTGCGTTGCACACTAGCGCTGCTGGCGCGGGATCTTGGAAGTACGTTCTCCGGGTAGCCTGCCTTTTCGTTTGGTTGCAGTTCATCCCCCTTGGCTTGCCTTGGTTTTTTGGTGACAAGGTGGGTGTGCGCCAGGACCTTGTTCACGCGCTTCTAGGCTCCTCGAATCTGCTAACCAGGGACGGCCTCGAAATCTGGATTTTGCCGGATACAGCAATGGGATATGTCGGGATCATCCTCGCGTTCCTGGCAGCCATGCCGCTCCTTGGCGGCTACTATTTTCCTTTGTCGCGGCACCAAAGAGCACGTTTGGTCTTTTGGAATACGGTCAGGTATGGGCTTGGTGGTGCGGTGGCCTTGGTTGTGGTTGGTTGCGCGGTGGGCTACGGGTTGCGTGCATTGGGAGAGCCTATCGAAGTCGCCTCCGTGCCGCTGTCGCTCCGTTTGGGACTCTTGTTTGTGGCGGTGTTTCCCTTGTTCGTGGTTGTGGCCCTAAAGGGGATCAGTCTTGGGAAGCCGAACTTGGCATTCGGCTTAAGTATCTTGGTGGGCTATGCCTTGGTTAAAGCACTGAGGTGGGTCGTGGATGCCTCCCATGTGCTGGCGTTGGGGCCGGGCCCGCTGGCCTTTTCGTATCTGGGTTTTTCGTTTCTGAGTTATTGGGCTTGTTGTTTGCTCATTCAGCATCACTTCCGCCGTGCCGACCTTATTCCGAATCCTGGAACCTGTTCTTGATTGCGATCCATGTCATTTAAGATGAATTCATTGCACGCTCTCGCACGGGAGCATGAGCCCAATGCTCACGCCTTCCATGGTTCACTAGCCATGGGAGAATGGAGGGTGCCGGCGAATAATACCCTGGGAGCGGGCCCAGTCCCCGAAAAGGGATCCGCGCCCGGCTCCTACACCCGGCTGAGCACTTCCCCAACCAACTTGCCAATGCCAACATTCACCGCCGCAATATCGGGGCCGAGCATGTAAGCCGGGGTCGACACCAAGTTGTTCTTCTGATCGACGTGAATCTCTTCCACTCCGCACTCGATCATCTGCGCGCCGGTCTTGCTGGTCTCCTTGGCGGTGTCGTCTTGGCTGGCGCCGAGGGTGAGTTCGGGGTGGTGCTCACCCAAGGCCATGGCCACGATCGCCGGTGCGATGCAGATCGAACCGATGACCTTGCCCGCTTTGTGGAAGTCGGTCATCAGCTTGGCCAACTCGGGGCGCACGCTGCCGGCCGCTCCCTTGCTGGCAAAGTCGCAGAGGTTGCTGGCGGTACCGTTGCCGCCGGGCAGGATCAGGGCGTCGAAATCTTCGGCTCGCGCTTCGGTGAGGGGTTTTATTTGCCCCCGGGCGATGCGGGAGGCCTCCTGCAGTTGGTTGCGGTCCTGTCCTTCGACCGCAGCACCTTCGAAGTGCTCGCAAACCGCCCATTGCGGGGCATCGGGGGCAAAAGCCATCCACTCGGCACCCGCGTTTGTGAGGTGCAGAAGGGTGAGAACGGACTCGTGGATTTCGGACCCATCGAAGCGTCCAGATCCACACAGGATTACAGCTACTTTGATCATGATGCCCCGATCATAACATGCGGGGGAGTGCCCGCGTGCCACCCAGTCCCAAGTGTGCGCGAGCAGGGCGGGTGCCGCATGCTCTCCCTCCACATCCGAGGCCATTAGGCCGGGGCTCGGGTGGAAGGACAGTCCGGGGCACGAATCATCCTCGACCCGGTTCGGGGGCCCTGGTATAAATTGCGCCGCTTCTCAGATGCTGAGGGGCCGCCCGCCTGGAGACTCCCCCAATGAACACCTTCCTTTCTGTCGTCAACGAATTGCCCGATGGGCACCCCGTCCGGGTCTATTACGCCGAAGGCGTTTTGATTCAGCACCTTCTTAGGGAGCTGTCCAATGCGAACCCCCGGGATGATTTCCAAACCTACTTCAACGTGTTCAACCAGTTGGCCACGATCGAGCTGAGGTTTGCGCGTAAGGAGAACCAACTGTTTCCCTACTTGGAGAAGCATGGTTGGACAGGCCCGAGCACGGGCATGTGGGCCTTTCATGATCAGATTCGTGATCTGATGCGAGCCCTCAAGAAGTACAACGAGGAGCAGGATCTTGACGAGATCGAAAAGAACGTTGCCTACCTGATGGCTGAAATCGGCCGTCTGATGTCGATTGAAGATGCGCGGCTGTTTCCCACCGCCATGCAGCTTCTCACCGAAGAGGACTGGAATGACTTTTATGTGGGCGATGAGGAAATCGGTTGGATGTTGCCCGAGAAACCGAAGCCCTATCCCGCGCAGCCGGAGGGTGGGTACATTCACCCCAGCCAGGACCACACCGAGCGCGAACACTCCTTCGATACGGAGAGCACCTTCCACTACGACGAAGGTTACATGACCCCGGACCAGGTGAACCTGCTACTGAGGTTCTTGCCGGTGGACATCACCTACGTGGACGAAAACGACAAAGTGATCTTCTACAACCGGGGCGAGGAGCGCGTCTTCCCCCGAAGCAAGGGCATCATCGGCCGCGAAGTGCGTTTCTGCCATCCGCCCAAGAGCGTGGATACGGTCCTGCGAATCGTCGACGAGTTCAAAGCTGGAATCAAGGACGTGGCTGAGTTCTGGATCCCTTTCAAGGGCCGTATGACGCACATTCGCTACTTCGCCATTCGCGACAAGAACAAGGCCTATCGCGGCGTCATCGAGATGTCCCAGGATGTGACCGACATCCAAAAGCTCGAAGGCGAGCAGCGTTTGTTGGATTGGGATTGATGCGATACCAAAAAAAACGAGCCGCGTACCCCGTCAAATTGTGACGGCGGCACGCGGCCCTTTTTTTGTCGCTATCTAGAGCGCGGCGCGCAGGATCTCTTCGGGGTTGTCGGCGGCACCGGGAGTGCACTCGTAGGTGGTGCCTTCGGCGCCGTCCAAGACCTGGATGCCGGCTTCGGTGAGGGCGTCGCGCAGGGTGTCGGCGCGGGCGAAGTCCTTATCTTGGCGGGCTTTTGCACGGGCTTCGATGATCTGGTTCACCAGGGAGGCCAGGTCGGAGTCCTCTTCCATACCGGCTTTTTCCACGCGGGCTAGATCGCCGACCTGAAGCATGCCGAGTAGGCGGGCCAGGTCGCGCATGAGCACGAGGGCTTGTGCGTTGGCTTCGCCCTCACTGGACTTTGCTATGGCGGCGATGCGGAACAACGCAGCCACGGCTTCACCCGTGTTGAAGTCGTTGTCCATGGATGTGCAGAAAGCCTGGCGTTCGGTGGCCAGGTTCTCCGGCAGGTCGCGACCCAGGATCTCCTCCAAGGAAGCGTCGCTGGCTTCTTCGAGCAGTTCGCCCAGTTGTCGATAGAGGCGCACCAGACCGGTGCGGGCGGCGTCCAGGGCGGAGGCTTCGAAGTCGATCGGACGGCGGTAGGGGGAGCGAATCAGGAAGTAGCGCACGGCCGGAGCGCCGTAGGTGTCGAGCAACCAGCGCGCATCGAACTGGCGCGAGAACTCCGGGTCCTGCATGCGTGGGTCACTCTTGCCGATCTTGCGACCGCCGTACTGCACCAGGCCATGGTGCATCCACAGCGTGGCGAACGCGTCGCCGCGGGCTTCGCTTTGGGCGATTTCGTTTTCGTGGTGGGGGAACTTGAGATCGTCCCCGCCGCCGTGGATGTCGAACGCGGAACCCATCAGGTCCGAGGCCATCACGGAGCATTCGATGTGCCAGCCGGGGCGGCCGGGACCCCAGGGACTTTCCCAGGAGGGCTCGCCCGGTTTGACCTTCTTCCAAAGGGCAAAGTCAGCCGGGTTCTCGAGTCCATCTTGACCGTCGATGCGCGAACCCGATTGCATGTCCTCCAGCTTGCGCCCCGAAAGTTTGCCGTAGTCGGGCTGCTTTTCGACCCGATAATACACGCCATCGGGCGCGTCATAGGCGCGGCCCTTGTCGACCAGGTTGCCGATAAAAGCCACCATCGAATCCAAGTGATGGGTGCAATAGGGGTTGTCGGTGACCGTGCTCACGCCAAGGTCTTTCAGAAAGTCGAAGTACTGCTGGGTGTACCGTTCCGCGATCGATTGCCAAGAGACGTCCTCTGCGGCGGCGCGGTTGATGATCTTGTCGTCGATGTCGGTGATGTTGACCACGAACTGGACCTCGTTGCCACGCGCAATGAACCAACGCGCGATCGTGTCGAAAACCACCGGGCCCATCAGGTGTCCGATGTGGCAATCCGAGTAGACGGTGGGACCGCACAGGTACATGCTGACCTTGCCGGGCTGGAGCGGTTCAAAGGGCTGGATCTTGCGGCTGATGGTGTCGTGGATCTGAATCGACATGACGGGAGCGGATGCGGGATGAAGACGTGGAGATGTCGTTAAACCAATCGGGTCCCCTGGTCGGCAAGTTCCCAGCGCGCTGGCGCTGCGATTACCGTCCGGGGGACCCGATCGTTCGAAGAGGCGAGCGGATTACGCTTCGGTCTTCTTGAGCTTGCCCTGACGCGCGCGGGCGGGGGAGATGAGTCCCGCGTCCAGCAGCACCTTGTAGGCGCCCTTGCGGTCGATGTCCTTGAGGACTTTGGCGGAGATGCGCAGGCGCATGAATTCGCCGAGCTCGGGAACCCAGATGCGCTTGGGTTGCACGTTGATCTTGAACTTACGCTTGGAACGGCCGGTGATGTTGAGGCCGATGCCGCCGTTCTTTTTCGGGAGACCCCTGCGGGTAACTGAGCCGCCGGAGCGGGTGCCGCGGCCGGTGACCTTGCAAACTCTGGACATGGTGAGAGGGGTACTTAAGAAGGGGTGTTAGGGCGTGTTCGGTGTACGGTTTCACCAGGCGGGGGGGATCCCTGGCCTGGGAAGCGCAGCATTCTGCCCACGCAAGGCCCAGCTGTCCAGGATTCCTACCATTCCTAGGCAAAAAACTTGGAATCAGGCCACTTCGGGGTCAGGAATGGCTGTAAAGCCGCTTGCGGACCCATTGCAGGGCATACCAGGCGAAGAGTAGGCTGACCAGGACGGCTGAATACTGGGCTATGACGCCATGCTCGTGGTGTTCCATGATCGCCTGACCCCGGCGCAGCGGCCGGTCCAGATAGGCGTATAGGCTTTCGACCAGCAACCCGCCGGCCAGGGCCGCAGCGAAGATGCCGCCCAGATAGGCGGCCAGCCCGCGGCTGCCCAGCATGCCGCGCACGACCCCAAGGGTGGCCAGGTTGGTGGCGGGGCCGGTGAGCAGCAGTACCAGGGCGGCACCGGGGCCCAGGCCCTTGTCCACCAGGGCCGCGGCCAGGGGTGTGGAGGCCGTGGCGCAGATCGAAAGGGGGATGCCCATCAGGCCGATGGCGAGCATGCCCAGGATGCCGCCGGGCAGGAAGCGCTCGATGGCCTCCGCAGGCAGGGCTGCGCTGAAGAGTCCCGCCAGTACGAAACCGACAAACAGGGAGGGAGCCAGGTCATTCCAAAGGGGACCCAGCACGAAGCGCAGCATGGGGCTTAGGCCACGCTCTTTGGTTTGGGCCGCCCCGCAGTGGTCTTCGCAATGGTGGTGCGGCTCCGGTTCTGGAGCCTCTTCTTCGGGGCCTTCGGTATGGTCCACCCACATGCCGACGACGATGGCGCTCCAGAAGGCCAACAGGGGGCGCACGATCGCGAACACGGGGTCGAACAAACCAAACGTGATGCCCACGGAATCGGGACCGGTTTCTGGGGTCGATACCAGGAAGGCCGCTGTGGAACCACGGCTAGCACCATTGCGGCGCAGGGTGGAGGCCGTGGGCAGCACCGAACAGGAACACAGGGGTAGGGGCATACCGAGCACCGACGCCAGCAGAATCGGGTGCCGGCTCTTACGACCCAAACGGTCCGCGACCCAGACGGTACTGAGGAACATGTCCACCAAACCCGCGGCCAGCAAGCCGAACAGCAGCCAGGGTGCGGTTTCCAGGACCAAGTCCCAGATGGAGTGCATCCAAAGAGTGACGAATTCCATGGTGAAGTCCAGGTTTAGAGACCCATTCCGTGTAGGTACCACATGCAGGCTACACCCAGGGCCAGCAGGCTGATCTTGAGCAGTCCATCCTCTTTGTGGTGAAACATTTCGGGCAGCAACTCACCCAGGCAAACGAACAGGAAGGTGCCCGCAGCCAGCGCTTGCAAAATGCCAAAGGTCGATTCGCCCGCACCTTCGGCCAGCACGCTACCCAACGCCATGCCCAAGGGGGTCACGCATGCGAACACGAGGATCCAACGCAGCACGGTCTTGCGCGACATGCCCGCCAACTGGAATACGCTGGTCAGCGAAAACGACTCGAACCCCTTGTGGGCCAGGATCGCAACCAACAGGGGCTTGCCCACCTCGGGATCAAAACGCGCCAAGCCGTAACTGACACCGGCGGTCAACGCGTGCACCGAAAGCCCCGCCAGCGCGGCCATACTCACAGCCTTGTGCTGGTTGTCGCAGTCGTGGGTGTGACCCTGGTTGCGCAGGAAGAACGCCTCAAAAAGGTAGACCCCTAAGGCGCCCAGCAGCACGAACAACCACGGCAGCGCATTGCCATGGCCCGCATGTCCACCATGGTCGTGCACAGCTTCCTCCACATGCCCCAATTCTTCCATGGCGGCCACGCCCGGAAGCAGGTGCAGGAACACCGCACCCAGGAACAAACCCGTCGCCAGTGACAGGGCGATGTGCAAGGTCCGATCATTCCATCGAACCAAGAGCGGCGCCGCTCCACCAACCAGAGCAACACCGAATATAGAAAGGGCTTCCCACATGGCGGGCAGTGTAGCGACATTGTGGGGCAGTCAACAGTCCCCGAATCCGGGTTCAACCCCTCAGATCTCTAACCCGGACTTGCCAACTTGGTTTGCAGGTGTGGGGGCAGCAAATCCCTGCGTTCTTCTTGCTCCAGAGGATTCAAGTGCTTAAACCCCGAGATGCGCCGGCCATCGCAATGGCCGCAGGTGCAAATGAAAGTCTCGGCCATTTCCCATTCGGTGGCGTTGTAGTCGAAAGTCAATTCTTCGCGTTCTTCGATGTCGCGCAGCGCGATCACTTGCCGGTTCCAAATGCGCGTGTTGGGTTTGCAGGAGTGATTCATATAGCGAACCTGGCAGGAATCCAGCGACGTATCGCCCTGCACGGGCACCCAGGTCTCCACGTGTAGGTCCACGTCCACCTGCACGGAATACCTCGACGGTCGGCTGGAGAGTTTGCCGCCCAGGTCCATGATGTGCCCCCCTTTGGGAATGGGGGCCCCTGCCAGCACATGGAAACGGCCGTGCTGTCGCAGAATGCCGACGGGGTAATGGGGATTGGGAGCTAGGGGATTTGGTTCGATGGGCATAGGGGAACTCGCTTTGCCACTACAACCCCGCGCCCGGTATCGGGTTCCGACAGAACCTGAGCAAGTCGGCGCATGTCGCCTCTCCGCTACCACATCCCCCGCTCAAGTCCCCTTGCGCAACAGCACCGTCTTGATCGTGCTGAACAGGATCGAGATGTCGAACAGCATCGAGTGGTTCTTAATATAGAAGAGGTCGTACTGCAGTTTGTGCAGGGCGTCTTCTTCGGTGCTGCCGTAGGGATAGCTGATTTGCGCCCAGCCGGTGATACCGGGTTTGACCGTGTGGCGCTGTTGGTAATAGGGGATGCGCTTTGCCAGTTGGTCGACGAAGACGCCGCGCTCGGGGCGCGGGCCGACCAGGGACATGCTGCCCTTGAGCACGTTGAAGAGCTGGGGCAGTTCGTCGAGGCGGGTCTTGCGGAGGAAGGTGCCGATCTTGGTGATGCGGGGGTCGTTTTCGGTGGCCCAGACAGCGCCGGTTTTTGCTTCTGCGTCGATGCGCATGGAGCGGAACTTCATCAGAATGAAGGGATCTCCGTTGAGACCGATGCGCTCTTGGGTGAAGATCGCGGGGCCCGGTGAGGTGAGGCGCACTGCCCAATAGGTCAGTACCATGGGGATCCCGCACAGGCCCAGGATGATCAGGGAGAAAAAGATATCCATCGATCGCTTGGCGAGGCCCGCCCAAGAGTGCCGGCGGAAGCCTTCGCCGAAGATCAGGTAGGAGGGCCGCATGGCGGAGATGGCGATGCGTCCGGTGATCTCTTCGTAGATCTCTTCTCGCTCGCGCACGTCGATTCCAGACAGCCGGCAGCGCAGCAGGGCCGGGGCGGGCAGGGTGTTGCGGCGGTCATCCAGCGCCACCACCAGTTGGTCGATTTGGTGGTTGCTAACCAACTCCATGAGGCGTTTGGCGCGCACATGGGTCAGATCGTTCATGGCGGCCCCCAGATTTTGCACACCTCCATACAGGAGCTTTTCTTCCTTGAGAATCAAGCGTTCGGTTGCGACTGTGGCGCGGTGATCCACCGTGGTCACGATGCGATCCGATTCCCGACGTTTGTCGTTACGGTCCGAAGGGGGCTCGGGCAGCATGCCGACGATCTCAAACCCCGCTTCGGGATGTTCCAAGATCTGGCGAGCGAGGGAGTGGGCGGGTCCACCCGACCCCAGGATCAAGAGGCGTTGATTCAGGTTCGCCCGATGCAGCAGCGCGTGGTAGGCGTAGCGGAAGAGGTACAGGGCTGCAAATGCGGTGAGCAGGCTGAGCAGAAGGGCCTGCAGCTTTTGCGAAAAACCAAGGCCTGGAAAGTCCAAGATTCCGGTCAATCCCCAGACGTGGGCCAGCGTCATCACAGCCACGTTGAGTAGCTGGGCGATGCCAGCGGATTCCACAAAGCGTGCCGCTCGCCGGTAGCGCGAGCTGGAGACTGAGAACTCGTACAGCTGGTTGAAGCCTAGGGCCAGTTGGGCTAGAAATGCCGCGAGCGCCGACGAGATCAGGCAGCGCACCAAGCCTTGCTTCGGTGTCAGCTCAAGGACGTTGAGCTCGCGCAGCATGTAGCCATCTTTAATATTCCGCTCCGCCGCGACATCCCACAAATGCTCAGACATGCCAATGGACAGGATTGTCCAGAGGATGAGCAGCTCACCCAGCACGAGCAGGGTGATTCGGAGGGGAATGTAGTGCTGGAGAACTCTCAGCATAGGGGCTTCAGGCTAAGGGGGCACACATTCATCGACCTGGCAGGGCCCTAAAGTGGAACGAAAAGCCCCCTTATGGGGGCAAGCGGGGACCTGATTGCGTAACGCAGGCAAGATACTACCGGCGAATCGGAATTTGGCTATGGCCCATAAGCCAGTTCTGTGGAGTGTGTCGATTCTGAACAGGAATTCATGGGAGGGCACGCAAATCCCATTTATGGCCTGGGAGCGCCGTGGGGCCCGGATCCGCCCCCTCCGTCAACGGGCCCCGACCAGCACAGGGGACTCTGGAGGTCCACATGGTGGACCAGGGCCGGCCCCAACTTTCCATGCCGCCAGAAGACTTCGATCAGGTCGATTCGCCCGCTGGGAACCGGGCCCCCGGGCAGTCGGGTCTGCAATTGGGGCAGGGCGCGCCGGTAGGCGTCGAACTGCTCCCGACCGAATCGGTGGCCGGGGCGCCAGCGCAGGGCATCCAGGTCCAGCTTCCTCTTGCCCATGGGCCAAAGGCCACTCTTGACCTCCACCAGCACCAGCACGTTGTCCTGGATGGCCACCAGGTCGATTTCGCCGCTGGGCGTCAGGGCCTTCTGCGCCAGGATGCGCCAGCCGGCGGTGCGCAGCCGATGGGCCACGTGGGTTTCGCCCAATTGACCCAGTTCCAGGTGAGGAACTCCACTGGAACTCGGAAACGCCAGGTGAAAGAAGGCGCGTGGGAAGTGCTTCCGCAGGAAGGGCAGGCTCTCAAACATGCGAACCTCCCTGGGGGCAGGCCGCAGGCCGCAGGCGGCCTATTCGGCCTTTTCGGTGCTCTTCTCGTCGGACTTCTTCGCTTCGCTTTCCTGGTTCGGAAGGCCCGCCACAGCACCGCGCTGCATGCGCACATGCACGTCCTTGTCGATGCGCAGGGTGACCGATTCCTCGTCCACCTTGGTGATTATGCCGTACATGCCACCGGTGGTAACCACGGGATCGTTCTTCTTGAGGCCCGCCAGCATGGCGCTGCGCTCCTTGCGGATCTTCTTTTCGGGGGCGATCATCAGAAACCAGAATAGGCCGCCGATCAGCACGATCATCAGCCAGGGGGAGTCCCACGCCTTGGGGGCCGCGGGGACTTCTTCCAAGAAGGCAAGAAACGGGATGAGCTGGGAATTGAGAGAGGCTAGGAGGGGGAACATGATCGGTTTGTGGTGTGGGATGACCGCCTGATTGCAAAAGGCGGCTAAACTGCGGGCCCGTTTGTAAGGTCCTTGGCCCGGGGCCGTATGCCCCCCTTCGACTTTTTTGTAGATCCATGCGATTCTCCGCCCCCGATGCCAAAGCTCCCCTCGTCGTGGCCCTGTCCGGCGGCGTGGATAGCTCCGTTGCCGCCTGGCTCCTGGAGCGCGAGGGGCGCGACCTGGTGGGCCTGTTCATGCGCAACGGCATCAAGCTCGACCCTGCTGAGGTCGTCAAGAAGTCGTGTTGCTCCTTAGGAGACGCTCGCGATGCCCGCATGGTTGCAGCCTCCATGGGATTTCCTTTCCAGGCGGTGGATTTGGCGGAGGAATTCGGCTCGATCATCGACTACTTCGTGTCCGAATACGGCCGGGGTCGCACACCCAACCCCTGTGCGGTCTGCAATCGAGATTTGAAGATGGGCCGCCTGATGGACTTTGCGGACGAGTTCGGGGCGGCGGGCGTGGCCACCGGTCACTACGCACAGATTGAAGTGCGCGACGGACGCGTGAAGTTGCGCCGCGGCGTGGATCAGCACAAGGATCAGTCCTACCAGCTCTTTTCTGTTTCTGAGGAGCACCTGTCCCGCACGGTCTTGCCCCTGGGCGCGTACCAGAAATCGGAGGTGCGTGCGTTGGCCACGGAGGCGGGTCTGCGCACCAGCGCCAAGAAGGACAGCCAAGAGGTGTGCTTCATCCCTTCGAACAACTACCGCGAGCTCCTGGCCCAGCGCGGCACGGTACTGCACCCCGGCAAAATCGTGGATGTGTATGGCAAGGTGCTCGCGGACCATCCCGGCACCGAGCACTTCACCATCGGGCAACGCCGCGGGCTGGGGGTGGCCACCGGCAAACCGATCTTCGTGGTGGAACTGTTGCCGGAGGAGGGCCTGGTGGTCGTCGGAGGCCACGAGCACGGTTTGGCCCAGTCGATGCATGTGGAGAACCTGAACTGGATCGGCTACGACGCACCGGATTCTTTCGAGTGCACCGTCCAGCATCGCTATCACTGCCACCCCGAACCTTGCGTGGTCGAGTGCAGCGGGGATGCTGCCCAGGTGTATTTGAAGGACGACGTTTTGGCCGTGACGCCGGGCCAGGGCGCAGCATTCTACATCGACGATCAGCTCGTGGGGGGTGGTTGGATCGCACGGGTGAAGCGCTCCATCGATCTGCCGGATGAATCCTTGGAGGCGCGCCTTGGCGGCTGACTCCGCTTTGAAAGCCGGCGCTTTCCCCCGCGGCCCCGCCTGGTGCATGGGCGTCAGCGTGCTCTGTTTTGTGCTCGCAGCGTTTGCCCTCTGGCCGACCCCGCAGATCCGCGCCGGCGAGGATCTGCGGGTGGTCGTAATGGACTCCAGCGCCAGCGTGTCCAGGGTTCGCAATGGGTTGGCGGGGAGTTTTGTTGCATTGCTGCGGGAACAAGCCCTGCGCGCCGTGGATTCTGAACAGGGATTCGCCGTGGTGACAGCCTCCCCGAATGCGGTCCGCCGTTGGGGCCCGGGGGATCCGGCTGATTTCCTCGATCAGGAAACCCAAGGCCTGCTCTTGGGCATGCTGGATTGGTCACCTTCTTTTGGCGAGGACCTTTCCACGGATTGGGCCGGGACCTGGAAGTTGTTGGGGGGGTATTTGGAGGATGGGGCCGTGGCGCAATTGCAGGCCGTGTTGTTTACCGATGGCCAGGCCAGGGATGCCCGTGCCTGGCAAGGGATCGCGAGTTTGAATGCCCGGGGCTGCAGTTTTGAATACGGTGTTCTACCCCCCGTCAGCAATGCGGATGTGGCGCTTGTCTCCATGGATCTTCCCTCAAGGTTACCCCCAGGGGTCCCAGGTTCTGTCAGGGTACGCGTGGCTTGGCGCGGTGCGCCCCTCGAAGTAGGAAGCACCCTGGCGTGGAAACTGACCGCCAGCAACGCCACCGGAGTCGCCTGGGAAGGCACGGGAAGTTCGCACATCCAGCCCGAACAGCAGGCCGCGGGTTGGTCCTCGCAAATCCAAGTCCTGCCCCTGCCCGCATTTAATGAGGGCGTGTACCAGGTGCGCGTGCAGCTCCAGGATGTGGCGGGGGATCGGGCCCTCGAAAATCAGGCGAGCACGGGTTTCCTGCGCGTGGGCGAACAGATGCAGGCGTTGGTTGTGGGGTCGATCGGGCCGGGATCCGATGGGCAGGCGATCGCGCGGGGATTGTCCGGGACCGGTTTGAATTGCAAGTCGGCAACCGTGGAGGACATGTCCCGTTGGTTGCCCGAGGTCCATTGCGTAGTGACCTTCGGGTTGCCTCCCAGCGAACTCCCGGCCAGGGAGCTGGCCGCATTTGTGGCCCAGGGAGGATCCTGGTTGGCCCTGGGCGAGGAGTCCATGTTGCCGGGTTGGAGCGGGCGCAGCATCTTTCAGGGGGAAGACCTGGGATCCCTTTTGCCCCTGTCCTTGCACGATGGGGATGGACCGGGCAAGGATGTGATCCTGTTGGTGGATGGTTCGGGCAGCATGCAGGGGGAGCCCTGGGCCCAGGTCCAGGCCGCCACCCTGGTTCTCTTGCGCCACGTTTCCCGGGAGGTCGGTTTTGAGGTGGACCTGTTCACCGGGGACTTGTTGGATGCGGAGCTCAAACTTCCGCCCCTGGCCGCTGGCGACGAGCCCGAGGAGAGCGGTCGGATCGAACGGGCATTGCGCAGGTTTCTGCAATCGCGCGTGCCGGGGGGGCGAACGAACATCATGCGCAGTTTGAGCAGCTTGCTCAAGCAGCGCGAAGGCCTGGGACCTTGCAAGGTTGTGATGATCACCGATGGTCACCAAAACATTGGTGGTTGGGATCCCGCACTGTTGCGCACGCAAATGCAGGACGCGCAAATGGAATTGTCCATCGTGGCCACCGGCGAGAACCCCAACCTGGGCACGCTTCAGTTGCTTGTGCCAAGGGATGAGATCCTGCTGGCCGGGGATTTGAGCGGTTTGGCCGACCTCCTAGCGCAGCGCTTGGTGGGCGATGTGGTGCGCCGGGATCCTGGCATGGCCGTGGTGCCAAATTCACCCGGTAGCGGCGCTGCTTGGGGCTTGCCCGATTTCCTTTTTGGCACGCAGGCGTCGGTAAGTTCCTTGGTGAGAACGCGCGCCCGGCGGGGTGCTGGCGTCTTGCTCAGCACAAAACGCGCCGAGCCCATTCTGGCCGCTGCTTCCAGGGGGCGCGGAAGCGTGGCCCAGGTGACGAGTTTGGGGGGCGCGGATTTCCTCTGGAGTGGTGCGGTTTCCATGCGCTCCTTGGTGGAAGGGCTCGCCCAACTGGGGCGTGGGGCGCAGGGTGGAGACCCGCAAATCGTGGCCCACGATGGGGACTACTATTTGACGGGCGCCATGGATTCCGAAGCACCCGTGCTGGAGGTCATGCCCGCTGGGGCGGAGTCGTGGCTGCGGGTTCCCCTGGAACTGGGGCTCGGTGGCGGTGGTTTGGACCCCCGCGACTGGCTGCGTTTGGACCTTCGATCAGTGGTTTGGCATGGGGAGGGGCCCCGGCTCCGCTTGTGGCGTTCGGATGGCACCCTGCTGCCGATGGCCCTGCCCTTGGGGGCCCCCTTAGAGCTGCTGCCGGGGGGGCATTCTTGGCCCGCGACCCTGCCGCAGCCCCCGGCTGTGGCCCGCTCCCGACCGACGGGCACCCACCCCGCAGGGCCTGCTCTTCTGCTGGCCGGCATGCTGAGCCTGGTCTTGGGCCTCTGGTTCCGCCTTCCAGGTGGCAAGAATTCGTCGGGTCCTGCCGATAGGTAAGGGCAGCGTGCGCCGCACACCGGCAGGCGAGAGCTTATTTCTCGCGGTCGTCATAAGTGCCTGGTAGCACCATACTTCTCGATTTCGCACGGCGGGCTTTTCCAGGGATCATGCAGGACCCCGCCCCCAGCCGTGTCGCCGTCGAGTCCTGCAATCTCGACCAACATGCTGAAAACCCTCCTTTCATCCAGTCTTTTACTTTTCGTTTTTTCCTGTGCCAGCACGAGCGCATCCGCCCCCACGGATGGACAAGAAACGGGGATGGTTCAAGGCCGGTATCTGCAACCATCGCCCCAGCTGGCCAGTGATCTGCAGATGAATGCCGAGCGTATGCCCTGGCTCCAGACAGCCACCGAACAGCAGGAGATGATCGAGTGGTTTTCCCACGCGGGCGAAGCCGCTTTCACCAAGCTCCTAGAGTTGGCCGCGGATTCCCGGCCCAAGGTCGCCAACATGGCCTTCGCCGCGTTGGCAGCCAGTCGCGATCAGCGTTTGGTCGAAGACTTGCGCCTGATTCCCTGGTCCGATGATCTGCCCAAACCCCTCCAGTACTCGCGCGCCCGCGCCCACCTGAAGCTGGGCGACTGGACGCATATCGACAGGCTGATCGCTGGCTTAGAGGACGATGTGGCGTACAACCGCGCCCTGTGTGCTCGCATTCTGAAAGCGACCACTAAAAACAACTTCGGCTACGACTACCGCATGGGGGAAATGGACCGTGCCCAAGCGGTTGAGCGTTGGAAGGAGTGGTACGAAGAACGCGCCGCCGATGCGATCTTGAACTAGGGCGGGCTCCCTGGATTTTCGTTCTTCTTGCGCGCCAGCAGGCCGTTGATTGTCAACGGATTTTGGGACGTGGGGGCCACAGGGAACCTGGCAAGGGGCCCGAAGAGGCCCGTTTGCGAAGCCAGGCGTGCGTGTTTATGAAATATCCGGGCTAGTGGCCCCAGGCGAGAGGTCCTGACCACGCCGCCAGGTGATTTGTTGATGGCCCGACCGGAAGTCGCGGCTTATCAACGGCCTGCCGGGGTCTCGTTGTTTGCGTGCACGCGGTTCGCTTCGCAAAGCGAAACAAGACGATCCAGCCGTCTCGCCAGGGAGGTTTCAGCTTTGATCACTCGGGTCTGGTGGGGTGGTTGTGGCTCAGCTTCTGCACCAATTGCCTGAATGAGTTGAGTGGGTGCAGGCTCTCCAGGTCCGGGTCGCTGGCCATGAAGTTTGCATCGGTGAAACCCAGGTCGATGGCCTTGCCAATAGATTTCAGGGCCGCGGGCGCATCCTGATTGAGTGCCTGGGAACAGGCCAAGTTGTATTGCACGATCGGGCTCAGCGGGTTCAGCTGAGCCAGTTTCTCGTCCACCTGCAGACCCTCCAGGCGGCGATCCAGTTTGGCGAGGCATTGGCTGAGGGTGGTCAGGGCTGGCTGGTTGCTCGGCCTGCGTTCCACTTCGGCGCCCAGTAGGTCGGTCAGAAACTCGCGTCCGGTGACCGCAAGCTGCTTTGCCAGGACCGGGGGGATGGCGAAATCCGAACCCTGTCTGCACGGTGGGGTCTCGCCGGACCTCCCGGGTCCAGGCTGGTTATGGGGACTTTTGGGGCTAAACCTATCCATTTGGGGCGCAGGGTACCGGTAGCGGGTCGATTGACAAGGGTTATGGGGTCATGGAAAGCCTAAATGTGGTCCATAGGGTACCCTGGAGCCCTGAGGGGCTATTCCCGTGGGCCACGGGGACTCCAAAAATGAATCCGAAATCGCACCTACCCATGGGGGCCGTGTCGGATCCGTTATCGGGGCCAGATATGTGGGCCTGGTAAATCCATGGTCTGGTTGGTTGTCACCTCCCAGAACCATCACTTAGAACCCGCCAGGGTTTCATTCACCATGAACATTCAATTTTGCGATCTGTGCAATGAGTCGGTGGCTGCCAAGGAATTGAAGGCCGGTGCGGCCTATCAACGCGGGGGCCGTTTGATTTGCGCAGCTTGCGATGCCTCCATGGGGGGTGGAGGTTTTGAGCAAGGCTTGCCAGAGGCCTCGCCGGGAGTCACGACGCCAGTTCCAGTTCCCGCACACAACCCTTCCTGGGCATTCGCTGGGGTGACGCTGGTTTCGCTGCTGCTGGCGGGTTGGGCGCTTTGGCATGCCCAGGCATCGGGCCGCACGACCCAGACCTTGAGCCAGCGCATGGATGTGGTGACCGGGCAAATCGACCAGCGCTGGGAACGGTTGAATAGCCAGCAAGACACCCGCTGGTCGTCTTGGAGTCAAGCTGCGGCCGCGGACCTGGATGGGCAAGGGGCCCGCTGGCAGGAGGTTATGGCCGCATTGAAGAGCGAGGTGCAAGGCGCGAATCGCACCGCCTTGGCAAGGCAGAACAAGTTGCGGGCGGATTGGGCCGCATGGAAATTGGCGGCGGCCCAAGCGCCGGTGGATGAGACCCCATGGCTCGAGGACCTGGCCAGCCTGCGCCAGCGTATCGAAGAGCAGCGTCTTGCGAATGAAGAGGTTTGGGTGGTCTTGGCCGATCGCTTGCAAGCGTTTGAGAACTCGCTTCAGAAACCCAGTCAGTCCCCCTCGGGAGATGAAGCGGCCCCCTGGTTTTCTTTGACCCAAAACCTGGGAAGTCCCAACCCTGGTTTGCGTTTGGAAGCCCTGTTCTCCTTGGAGCAAACCCGGGATCGACGGATTTGCTCCTATCTGATCCCCTTGTTGGCCGATCCGGACCCCTTGGTGCGAGTTGCCTGTGCGCGCGTACTGAAGGACCATCGCTACCGCGAGGCGGTCCCCCAGTTGATCGCTGGTTTGGAGGATCCTGTTCTAACCGTGCGCGTCGGATTCCTAGATGCCTTGCGAACCATCACCAAGCGTCAATTTGGCTACCGCGCCGACGGGCGTGAATCGGAGCGTCGCCGGCCCCTCAAGGACTGGCAGGATTGGTGGAAAAAGATGGGGGTCCTGTTCCTGGCCGGTGACCCCGGCTGATTCGGTGTCCACCGCACGCCAAAAGTGCCGATCGCGAGCTGCGGTCGGTTTTTTTTGGTGTCCGGACGTGCCTCCGTCCCGATTCACTTTTCCAATGTGTAAAATTCGGCAACAAGCGTGCGCCCAAGTATTTAGACCACCAAACTGAAGGCGGCTTCTTGGTCAGGGACCTTCCTCCTCTCGCTTCGCTCCTATGAAACGACTTCTTTTCTCCACCGTCGCTGGGACCTTTCTTCTGCTCCCCATGGGGGCTGCTTTAGCGCCTCCCGTCGTATCCGCGCCAACCGTTCGAGAAGGCGCCCAGCGCCTCCAGCGTTTTTTGGATCAAGCCACCCGTGACATCTCACGGGGGCATATGGATACGGCTTACGATGCTATTCAGCAGGTGCTGGAGCGCGATCACAACTCGCGCGCGGGATGGCAGTTGCTCGCGAAGTGGGCGGTCAAGCAAAACGACAAGGATCTTCAGCTATGGGCGCTGTACCGCGATTGGCGTTTGGCGGAAGCCCAGGGTCTTAGCAAAGCGCAGAGCAAGACCCGGATCGCCGAGTTGCAGACCCTCGATCCCACCGGCGGCGGGCTGTTCGAGTTGACCAGTCAGTTTTCGGACAAGCTACTGGACCTGGCCAAGAAGTACGAAAAGCAAGGCCGTCCCCACGGGGCCATTCGTGTGTACAAACGTATGTTGGCGTTGGACCCCCAAAACAAAGTGGCCGAGGAAGCCGTGGAACGCATCGCCTCCGCGCCCGACCCGAGTTTGGCTCCCCACGCCACGCCGGTGGACCTGTTCGAGGGCGTGGATCAGGCTTTCATCGATGAATTCGATGCGGCCCACAACACCTGGGATACGGCGGCTCGGGAAGAGCGCGAACACTACATCACGATCACCGACACGGGTTACAAGAATCTGATCCGCACCGCGGAAGCCATGGAGCAGGTGAACACCTTCTATCGTGAGTTCTTTGGTTATGGGGGCGCCGACGACAGCCGCAGCGTTCCACGCATCACGGTGCACCTGTTCAAGGACAAGGACGAATACTTGGAGCGCGGTTTCAATCCGGTGGAGTGGTCGGGTGGGCATTTCACGGGCAGCCACGTGGAGACCTTTCTGCCAGGCACCGGATTCGAAGGCGTTGTTGGAACCCTATTTCACGAGGCCGCCCACCAGTTTGTGAGTTTGGCCACCAGCGCAACCGGTTGGCTCAACGAGGGGCTGGCGTCCTTTTTTGAAGGCACCAAAATCCAGGCCAACGGCACGGTGGTCATGAACCTGCCTGCGGGTCATCGTTTGTTCCCCCTGGCCAAACGCATGGACAAGGGTTGGATGGATAGTTGGGACGATGGCATCGACCCGGCCGATCCGAGCAAGACCCCCGACAAGGCGCCGACCTTCCGGATCATCGTGGCCAATGAATACTCATGGGGGCCGCCCTGGTACGCGCCCACCTGGGGCTTGGTCTACTTCCTGTACAACTTCCAGGATCCCTGGGATGGTCGCTTCGTGTATCGCACGGCCTTCAAGGAATTCATCAACTCCTCGGGTGGGCGCGTGGGCAAGGGCGCCGTGAAGAACTTTGAAGAGGTCGTGCTACAGAACCCCATGAAAGCCATCACGAAGGAGAAGCCTGAGAACTTCGAACCCGTGAAGTTGCCGACCAATGTGGATGAGCTGGATGCGGTTTGGAAGGATTGGATCCTAGCATTGCGGGATCGTGAAGCAGGGAAACTCGAGGACCCGTTACCGTACTTGCGCTGGGCGCGCTTTGCATCGGAGGCGGGTTTGGGCTGGGAAGCCAAGGAACTCTACGAGAAGGCCCTATTGGAAAACCCCAACGACCTGGAGGCCCTAGATGGTTTGGCCGAAGTCTTGGTCGAGGAGTTCGACGAGAAGGACCGCGCATCTATTTTGATGGAGCGCATGCTGCGCGTGATGGAGGCGGATCCCGACGCGGACCCCATTCAGATCGCCCAGCTTGAGCGGCGCATCAAAAAGCTCGATCCCTCACGCCGCAACCTCACCCGTATCGAAGACGAACTTTTGCAGCAGGCGGAGATCGAACTGCTCGCATATCGTGAAGCGAATCATCCACGCATGGTTCTGGAATGGGCTCGCCGGTTGGGTCGCGACTTTGGCGAAAAACGTTTCTACGAGATGTACCGCGAAGTCGTGATCGAGTGGGGCGGCAGCGTGGACCTTTGGGACCGCATCTACAATGAAGAGGATCTGGATGGTTGGCTCTATGGCACAGGCAGTTTCACGGCGGAAGGAGCACACCTGCGCGGTAAATTCGGCGAGGTGGACCAGGCGGATTATTCCTTCCGTTTCCTCACCTTGGACCGTTTGACCAGTGGTGACTATTCCCTTGAGGCGGAGCTGGAAGTGCGGCGTGGCCAAGGCGCCTTCGGTGGTTTTGTGTTCGGGCAGAAGGGCACCAACGATTTTCATGGAATGGCGTTGTTCCCCGGCGTTAAAAAGGAAGGCGCCGCCGACACCGGATATTTGGACCTGTTCAGTTCCTTCGGCGGCACGATCAAAACCTGGCGCCATGTGCCGAAGGTGGTTGAACCTCCCGCGGGCCATTCGGTGGCAGGGGTTTGGCACCGTATCCGCCTGGACGTGACCGGGCGCGAGGTGGATGTGTGGGTGGATGGTGAACGCCTGACGACCCACAAGTTCTCAAGCCGTTCAGTGCTGACCGGATCGGTGGGCCTCATGATCGGACCCGGAAAAGCTAGCTTCCGGAACGTGCGTTTCATCGGTCGCGACCCGCGCGACCCTGCGGGCCGGGTGGACCGCGAAGCGCGATTAAAAAACATGGGGGTGGGTAGTGGGGATCCCGTGGGGGGCAGCTACCAGAACCTGGTACCGCCCTTTCCGGCGGTAGATCCCTGGGTGCAAGGCCAACGCGAAAGTTGGCAGGAGGCTGGCCCGGTTCCGCAGCTACTGGTGCTGTTTAGCTTGCAGCAGAACGACCTCATGCCGTTGCATGATTGGTTGTCGTACCTCTCCGAACAAGGGGAGGAGTACGGCCTCAAGATCGTGAGCGTTGCGCAGTGTTGGGACAAGAGCAAGTTGCGCTTCTACATGGATTCGCATGCTTTCCCCGGGGCTGTCGGCGCGGACAAACCTCCCCTCGAGGAAGGGGGGCTTGGGGAGGCTTTTGATCAGTTCTTCATTTCGCGTTTCAACCTACCACGCCTGATCCTGATCGATCCCTCGGGCAAGGTTTCCTGGGAAGGAGACCCGGGTTTTAAAGTGGGCATGACTCCAGAAGAACCTTACCCGTCGTTCTTGGACGATCCCCTGCAGGCCATGGTCAATGATTTCCATTTGGTGGAGCGCCGCCAATGGAGGGAGGCTTGGTTGGCCATTCATCGTCACGCCCTGTTGGAAGGGAATTTGGAAGCGGTCCTGCCCGTACTGCATGAGGCCAAAGATTTCGGCGAGGCCTACAGCACGGAAACAGGTCGCGCCCAGGGCGTGCTCAAGCGCCTTTCCAGTCTGGCTTCCAAACCGGATGCTGCTATCGCCTTCCTCGAAGTCGAGCAGGGCCATGCGGCGGCGCCTGCGCTCAAGGCATGGTTTGCCCTGACTAAAACCCAACTCGACCGCCCCCAAGCCAAAGCCCTGGGCAAACTCCTGGGCAACAAGAAGAACAAAATGTTCATCAAGCAGGCCCGCAGAATGGTGGGCTACTTGAAGAAGGGCAAGGACTTGGACAGCAAGCTGACAGGTTGGATCGATGGCATGGAGTCCCTCGGTGCACCTTTCATGTCAAAGCGCTTGCAGGCCATCCGTGAGGCTCGAGAAGCTGGGGACCAGGAGGCTCTTTTGGGGGAGCTGCAGTCCGTGGAGTCCTGGCCAGCAGCCTGGGCTGTGGAAACCTTGCTCTGGCCTTGACCGATAGGCGTGCCGCCCCGTTGAACCGCCATGTACCTTCCCATTGAACGTCACAAGGAGAACCCTTTGAAAATCATTCTGGTCCTTTGTTTGCTATCTCTAGTCGCCTGCCAAAGCACCTCCAGGGATCCAGACGATCGCGCCACACCCGAGGTGGAAGCCGACGGGTTGAGTGTGGATGAGGTTATGGATGCGTGGCACAAGGCCGCTTCGGAGATCGATGCGGAAGGGTACCTCGGGTATCTGTCCGCGCACTCGGTTTTCATTGGGACGGATCCGGGTGAACGTTGGACGAAAGCGGAGTTTGCTGCTTATGTGGGCCATTACTTCACGGACTTGGGCCGGGGTTGGACATATCTGCCTTCCGAACGCAATGTGGTTTACGGTCCAAGCCAGAAGACTGCTTGGTTTGACGAACGCTTGGAGAACACGGGCTACGGAGTTTTGCGGGGCACTGGCGTTCTACAACTGCTGCCGGAGGGCTGGCGCATTGTCCATTACAGCATGGCTTTTGCTGTTCCCAACGGGAAGGTGGAAGGGTTGAAGGTTCTGCTGGGGTTGACCCCTAATACATCTGGAGAGGCGGATTCTGAGTAACTGGGCTTCTGAGTTGCGGGCCTTTTGGACGTGCACGGTTTAAGAAGTTGTGGGCGTTTGGATCTGCCGAGGGGAAGAGGGTTCGCACGAACCCAAATCTATCTCCTTTCCCCCCCAATCTCCGCAACCATCTCTCCGCAGAGCAACCGGAGTGTTGCCTTCAACTTCCACCAACTCAATGGCCCCGCAGCGGCAGGCTCTTCCAAGCCAAATACACGACCTGCGCCACAGTGGCAATTGAAAAGGATCCAGCCACATACAGAAGCCCGTACCCCTCAGCATTTCGAACCGAGAAATACAAACACACCCCAGAGATCACGAGGAAGATCCCCATGCTCTTTGTTACAGCCTTCGTGCGACCATGGCCGACTAGAAGCCCAAGGTGAAAACTCTGGCCAGCCATCAATCCAGGCTGCGGCAAGCTCAACAACAGACCCGCTGCACCGAGAGCAGCCAGTGTCGGGGGCATATCGAACAACAGGGCGAACAGTTCTTGCCCCAGGGAAGTCAACCCGAAGAGGGCGATCAGAACGGTGATTGCAAAACCCAGGATGCGCGCGAAACGCATGAGTCGTGGGACTGATCCCGGTATTTCACTCAAGCGAATGACAACCTCGTTGTAGGCCAGCGCTAGGGAGCGAGGAATGAAGACGATGCCGTGCAGGGCCTGCCAAACCGCCAGGGAGTCCAGGGAGTGGGGCATGCGGTTCATGGCCGCGGAGCCCAGCGGCATGGCCAAGAACCCGAGGATGGGGGTCAGTGCCAGGGGCGCGTAGAAGCGCATGAAACCTGCGAAGTGCAGGGGGGCCTTGCCGGTCTCCTTCGGCTCGGGCAGTGCCCGGATGCTAGGCTGCACGGCCCAACCCACATAGAAGGCCTCGGTGGTGACGCCTGCGGAAAGGGCCAGGCCGGCTGTCAGGGCGCCAGGGACCTCGAGCCTGTAACACAGGGCAAGCACCAAGCAGTCGGTGAATAGGCGCACCAGGGTTCCCTGCGTGACACCTTTGCCCTTTTCGGCTCGGATCAATACGCCCTGGTGGAAGCGTCTGTAGGCGATGGCCATGGTCCATGGGATCATGGCCAACATGGCCGGGTAGGCTGCGGCAGCCACATTGGGTGAGGCGCCGATCAGGCCTTCCGTCACCGGGCCGTACAGGCTGGGCAGACACACCAGTGCATGCACACCGGACAAGACCACGCCCATGACCAATGCGTAACGGCGTACCTGTCGAAAGCTCTGGCCATCGCGGCACAGGGCGGTCGATGCGGAGAGCAGCATGATCACCGGGCCTTCGATCAGGAGAGCCAGGGGGAAGGCGATGGAGCTCACGCCGGCCATCTGCACTTTGAAGTCCGCCATGCGCCCGATGACCGCGGTGATCAGCGGCAGCTCGACGGCCATGCACAACCAGGAGAGTGCCAGGGGACTCCACAAGCGGAAGATGCGGCCCATGGTCACGGGCTGGGCGGGGGCTTTGGGGGTGGAGGTCATGCGCGGGGCCGTTGGCGCTAGCCCGGCGGCCCGTTATGATTCCCGCGACCGTGCTCCATGGGAAGTGCAAATCCCGTTCAAAAAAGGGCACAAAAAACGGGCCCGGAGCAGCATCACTTTAGTGAAGGCGCTCCGGGCTCCAAGCCAGCACGAACGGTTTCATTCGCGTTGGGAAACAGGTCTTTCGCCTAATCTGGATCGGAAACTAGATCCTCTTTGCCTTTTTTCTGTTTTTTCACGGCCTCCGGGTCAATTTCGAACACCGGGTCGGTGGTCTTGGCGTCGGGGTCCGGTTTGGGTTTCTCGACGGGGGGGGATTGCTCCGGCTTCACGGTCATGATCTGCTCGGGCTCCCCGGTCGGCAAAGTCGGGGCGGCGTCCCCGAAGGGATCGGTGGCGTCGTCCTTGGCCTTGACCAGCTCCTCCATGCGTCCGCGTAGGGCGGCTCCTTTCCAGGAGGGCAGCTCGTAGACCCAGCCGGAGAAGCGCTGGTTCAGGCGCTCAATCTCTGCGAACACTCCACCACCATCGGGCGCAAGTGGGGGCAGGAGGCCCGCCGGCTGAGCAGTCGACGGATTGAATGGAAACTGCCCCCGGGCCTTCGCTGGTGACCAATTCAGGACGGAGCCACCATCGGAGTAGTCCGCCTCGATGGTGGCGAAGATAGAACTCTCCACTTCCCAGGTTGTGAGAGCAATGACCAAACGGTCCTTGGTGCAAAACTCACTCCGGGTGGTTTGCCCTTCTGGCACCTCGACTTGGGACGCGGGCCTTACGTCCTGCATTTTGAATCCTTGCATGGCGGACTCGAAGCGCGAGGTGACCCACTCGCTTTGACGTTCCTTGCCATCCGGGATCTTCAGAATGGAGAGGGGAGTGTTTTGAGTCGCGCCGTCTGGGCGCTCTAGTAGTACCTGCTCGCCATCTGGGTGGGTGATGCGAACCGCTTGAATGTCGGCGGAGGGAATGTCCACCAGGGTGCTGTCCAACCACGCCACGATGTTCGGATCCAAAGCCAGGTTGCCCGAGGCCGCCCAGCAAACATCATCATCCTGTTTGCGAACGAAGTACGCTTCCGTGGCGGAGCGGCCGCGGCGTTTGCCGACCCAGAGGGAGGCCAGGGTTTCTCCATCCTTGTCCGTGACTTTCATGGCGCCGGCGGGCGGCACGGCTTCGTCGCCGGTGCCGGTCGCTTCGGTGGAGAGGCCGAGGGCCGCGTAGCGGTCGGGTCTTTTGGTTTTCTGTTCCAAGCACTTCGAGCGCGCAGCGGCCAGCACCAAACCATCCAGTTTCTTGCGGTCTGCGGGGTAGTCGCCGCGTTCCTTTAAGGTCCAGAGTCCTTCGGAGTTGCGTGTGAAATGGAAGCTGCCGTCGCTGACCCGGAGCTCCAATCCATGCACGTCGTTCACCTTCTCCTGGAGCGCGGGGAAGAGGTGTGGGCCCTTGTCCAGCTCCGGAGCCTGCGCGGAATCATCCGGGCCTGGCATCCTGGAAACGCCCCAAAGTAGGGCGATTCCAAGAAGCATTAAAATCAGTGTTTTTGCATTCATCAGGCTTTCCTCGCGCGCTTGTTGTGGATGGCCGAAAGCAGGGCTGCAATCAGGAGCAGGGCCGGGATCAACAGGGTGTTGAAGATTTTGAGGCGCGTGCCCAAGGCTTTGATCTCGGAATTGAGCTGGCGGCGGACTTCGCGGCTCTCCTTGCGCTGCTGCACCATGGTAGCTTGCAGGCTCTCCAGTTCCTTGGCCTGTTCCTCGTCGAGCAGCAACTCGCCGGCGTTTTCGCCAGGGGCTTGCAGCGCGGTCAGGCGATCTTCGGTCTGGCGGATTTCAGCTTCGAGTTCATCCTGCTTGGTTTGCAGACGTTCCCGGGCAGCCATCTCCAATTCGATCTTCTTGGAGAAGGGTCGGGCGAAACCTTCGCGGCTGCGCAGACCGATTAGGTCGGAGGAGCCGCTCAGGTTCTCTAGGATGTTGACCACAAAGCTGCCATTGCCCGCGTTGGGCGCCAGGTAGGGCCCCATGCGCTGGACCCAAAGTTGGTCGGACAGGATGTCGGAATCCGCCACGAGCACGGCGTGGAAGGGAACGCTGGATTGGCCCAGGTGCTCGGGCAGTTCGGGAGCCTCGCCAGCTTCCCCTTCGGGCCCAGCCGGCGCACCATCTGCAAACGCGCTTTGGATCGAAGCCGCGTGGATGCGCACCGCCAGACTGGTCGGCGTTCCATCGACTGCAAACATGTCCGCCATCCGAGTAGGATCACTCATGCCCATCTGCAGCATGGTGGCATCCATGGTGCCTGCGCCTTCGCTGGTGGTTTGCAGCAAGGGGTCTATCTCCACACCGGTGTCGGGCAGGGTTTCGAAGAAACCGGGGGTCAACAATCGGATCTGGGCCAGGTCGCGGGTGGTGAAGTCATCGCTGTTCAAGCAATCCCCATCCAGGGATACGAACACAGGTAAGTAAACCCCAGTCGCCACCTGCTGGGCTTTGGTTTTGTCTCCGGCGATGCTCTTGGAATCGAGGGAAACACCCCAGGCCGTGAGCAAGCCCTCCAGGTGGGAGGAACGGTCCGCCGCCATGGCGCCGCGGGGATCGGAGGGGTCGGTGGGCTGGAACCAACTGTGGGGATCCACGAAGGCCAAAATGTGCCCGCCGCGCAGGGCGAACTGGTCGATGGCGTACAGGGCCGAATCGGTGAGACCCTGGGGGTGGACCAGCATCAGAACATCCACGTCTTCGTCGATGCTGGTGAGCTGTGCGGTCAGGTTACGTACTTCCTGGGTCTGGGAGATGTAATCCAAGATCGCCCAGCGTTGGCCCGGGCGGCCCGTGCGCGGGTCGGGAGCTCCGCCGTCCATGGGCAGGCTCGACAGCACCCCGATCACCGTGCGAGCTTCGGTGCTGAGCCTATAGATCATCTGGGTGATATCGTACTCCAGGGAGGACTCGCGGCTGGGTTCGAAGAAGGGGATGACCTCGGTGTCATCCACGCTGTTGGTGCCCACCAAGCCAAAGAACAAACGGTCTCCAGCCTGGTTGATCGGATAGCCTTGTAGCCCCGCTTGGGTTGCGATGTCTTCCGCTTCGGAGAAGGGTTCGGTGTGGATGATCTCCAGTCGAACCATGTCGGCCGCCTTCGCTTCGTATTCCTCTAGCAGTTCGAGTACCCGTTGGGCATAGGCCGGGATGGGGGAGCCATCCGGAGCGCTGGATTTGCTGTAGTAGAACTTCAGATCGATCGGCTCATCCAGCTTGGTGAGGATGTTGCCGGAACCTTCGGAAAGGCTGTACAAGCCATTTTCGGTCAGGTCCACGCGCATCTGACGCAGGGCGCTTTCCGATACGCTGTTGACCGCGATGAAGAGCACCAGGGCGGTGATCAAGCCGGTGAAGGAGAATAGTTTCTTACCCATTTTCGTTGTTCGGAAGAGGGGCCTAGCGGGCCTTGGTGTGGTCCACCACGACGGCGTTGGCGAACAGGAGGAGGCCGATGAACGACAGGAAGAAGACGATGTCGCGGAAGTCCAGCACCCCGCGTGAGATTGCGTTGAAGTGGGTGAAGAGGCTCATGGAGCGCACCCATTCGACCATGGCTTCCGGCAGGAAGGTGCGCGCCACATCGATCACGCCCGGCTGACCCGCTAGGAAGAACAACAAGCAACCGACCAGGGAAACCACGAACGCAATGACCTGATTCTTGGTAAATGCTGAGACCAAGGACCCGACGGACAGGTAAGCACCAGCCATCAGGAAGGACCCCACATAACCAGCGAAGATGACCCCGTGGTCCGGGTTGCCCAGGTAAGCGACCGACATCCAATTGGTGCAGGTGAGTATGAGGGCCACGCCGATGAAGGCCCAGGCCGCCAGGAATTTACCCAGGACCGCCCCCCCCATGGAGATCGGTAGGGTCAACAGGCACTCGATGGTTCCTGACCTTCGCTCCTCCGCCCAAAGGCGCATCGATAGGGCTGGGATCAAAGCCAGATACAGCAGGGGGTGAACCGAAAAGAAGGCCCGCAGGTCTGCTTGACCGCGCTCGTAGAAGCCGCCCATGACCCAGGTAAGGTAGCCGCTGAGAGCAAGGAAAATGATCAGAAACACATAGGCGACCGGGGTTCCAAAATAGCCCCCAAGTTCGCGCCGGAAAACGGTGATGGTGCCACGCATGATTTAGGCCTCCTGGGGCTCTGCGGGGTTCTCGTACCCGAGGGTGATTTTGCGAAAGACATCGTCCAAACGGCCGCGGTCCACATGCAGGTCTTCCAGGGGCCAATTGCAATCGCGGGCCATGTCGGAGACCGCATGTAGCACGCTTTCGCCGGACTTGGGGAAGATGCGGAAGCCCTGATGGTTTTCGTTTTCGTCCAGGGGTTCGACCACGCGGACGCCGGGCAGGTTGGACAGTTCGAGCAGCGCGCCCGACGGCACTTCGATTTGGAAACGAATCTCCACGGCGCCGGCAAAGCGCGAGCTTTTGCGCAGTTCGGAGGGAGAACCGTTGAAGCAAAGCGCACCACTTGAGAGGATGGCTACCCGCGTGCAGACCGCTTCGACCTCCTCCAGGATGTGGGTGGACAGGATGATCGTTTTGCCCTGCGCCATGGAGCGGATCAAACCCCGCACCTGCTCTTTTTGGTTGGGATCCAAACCGTCGGTGGGTTCGTCGAGTACGAGCACCTCGGGGTCGTGCAGGATGGCCTGGGCCAGGCCCACCCGGCGCTTGAATCCCTTCGACAGGGTTTCGATGCGTTGGTGGCGGACCCCGTTCAACTCCAAGAGGTTCAGGGCGCGGGCCACGGCCTCTCGGCGCAGGCCAGAGGCAATGCCCCTTGCCCGGCCAGAAAAGTGCAGCAGGCTCTCGGGCGTCATGTCCGGGTAGAGCGGGGCGCCCTCGGGTAGGTATCCGATGCTGGCCTTGACCGTGATGGCGTTCTTGGCCAAGTTGTGGCCCAAGACCGTCACCGAGCCGCTATCTGGGGTCAAGAAGCCGGTGACCATCTTCATGGTGGTGGACTTGCCGGCTCCGTTGGGGCCTAGGAAGCCCAGCACCTCGCCGGGCGTAACTTGGAGCGATACATCGTCCACCGCCTGGAGGCGGCCGAATCGCTTGCTCAGATTCTGAATCTCGATCATTGTGGGGGGGGGGCGAATGGGGCCGAGGGCACTTTTTACATGGGCCTGGGGTCTGATTCAAGGGCGGACAGGTGCCCTGGGTGCAGGCTTGTGGATAATTCTGCCAATGGGATCCCATGGCCCATTATTGGGGGTACGGGGACGCTGGGTTCCTGTTAGACGAAATATGGGTCGGGCGGGCCTGTATGCCCTTTTCTTCCCGACTCAAACGGTCGATGCAGCAGGACACGGTCCTATTCCGCCCTCCCTCCGCTCCCATGTTTTCGAACCCACGTCTCATCCCTCTCGCGCTACTGATCACCGCTCCGCTCGCCCTCGGCCAGGAATGGACAGCCCCCGATGGGCAGGCCCTGCATTGGTTCGGGTACTCGGTGGTCAGCGATTCCGGTTGGCAGTTGGCTGGCGCCCCATACGAAACCGGGCTCGGCCCTCGGGCTGGTGCGGCTTACCTTCGCAACACCTCCAATGGCGAGGTGACCAAGCTCCAAGCCGCCGATGGACATGCCGGTCAGCGCTTCGGCTGGTCCGTGGATTTGAATGGGGACATCCTGGTGGTAGGGGCTCCCGCAACGAACATGGAATCCGGTGCGGCCTATGTGTTCCATGGCGGTCCTGGCGGTTGGGAACAGGTGGCCCGTTTGGATGGGTTGCCAGGACATGTCGGCGACGGATTTGGATCTTCCGTGGCAGTGCATGGGGATCGAGTTTTGGTTGGAGCGCCCTGGAACCGTGGTGCGGGTCCCGAGGCGGGAGCCGCATTCCTATACGAGCGTGTCGCCGGGGTTTGGGGCCTTCGGGAGGAGTTTCGGACAGCTCACACCGGACCAGGGGATGCTTTTGGCAACGCTGTGGACTTGAGCGGGGATCGTGCTGCGGTGGGGGCTTTCAGCGACAACTCTGTTGTATTCAACGAGGGCGCCGCATACGTCTTTGATCTGAAGGGGCCAGAAGTCGTGCTTCAAGCCCGGCTGCTCGAAGGGGAGCCGCGCCTCAACGCTCGCTTTGGCAGGGCCCTGTGCCTGGATGGGGACCTCCTTGCGGTGGGAGCCTCCAATGATCATGCCCCTGATTTGAGGGGTGGTTCCGTCACCCTATTCGCAAGGGAACTCGGCACCTGGAGCGAAGTGCAGAGTTTGCAGGCCCCGGACCTGGCCTCCGGAAATGCATTTGGTTTTTCGGTGGATCTGTCCGGCAAGCGCCTCATGGTCGGCGCACCTGCTGCCAACGCCGGTCAAGGAAGCGCCTATGTATACGAGTCTTTTGCGGGGCAGTGGTTGTTCACCGTGGAGCCCGAGTTGACAGGATTGCAGGTGGGGGACTTCGTTGGCGCGGATGTGGATATCCAAACTCCGGACCCGGTGATTGGCGCCATGCGCGATTCTGGCCTGGCGTGGAATGCGGGTTCCGTTCATCGTCTGCTGCCGGCCCATTGGCAAGCCCCGGAGGTTGTGACGTTCTGTGGTTGCGACGACGGCCCGCCGTGTGGCACCGGGCCGGGAAGCTCCCGTGGATGCCGCAATGGCACCGGGCGGGGCGCACACATTGGAATAGAAGGCAGCACGTCGGTGGCCACGGACGACATCGTCCTGCGTATGGAAGATCTGCCGGCGGGGGCTTTTGGGTTCTTCTGGATGGGGGATGCCTCGGTGCGGGTGCCCATGTTCGACGGATACCGCTGCGTACATGGCGGTGCCCAGGGAATCGTGCGCTGGGCCCCCGGCCTGGCGGATAGGGCAGGCGTGCTGCGCTCAGGGGCGGGTCTGGTGGCCCTATCCCAGGGCATGGGGACCAGCCTGGTGGCTGGCACAGCCTGGTGCTTCCAGGGAATCTACAGAGACCCCTCCAGCCCCTGCGGTAGCGGCGTGAATCTGTCCGACGCCATCTGGGTCACCCTGGTGCCCTGATGTCGCTTCCTTATGGGACTTCCTATTTGTGTGGGTTCCAGGGAGGGTAAATCGTGGGTTTTTACGGCTTGTGGGCAGCAGGGAGTTGACGGGAGAGGGTCCGGGGTGCATAGATTCCCCCTCGGATCGGGCGCGCTGTCGCTTCCCGAGACCTAATAACCATGAGCAAAACCCTCGTCATCGTCGAATCACCGACCAAGGCCCGCACCCTTAAAAAGTACCTTGGAAGCGATTACATCGTGGAGTCCTCGGTGGGGCATATTCGCGACCTGCCCGCCAACGCCTCCGAGGTGCCCGCCAAACTGAAAGGCGAGGCCTGGTCTCGCTTGGGAGTTAATGTGGAGGAGGATTTTCAGCCCCTCTATATCGTGCGGCCCGACAAAAAGGCCAAAATCAAGGAGCTCAAGGACGCACTCAAGCAGGTCGACCGACTGTTGCTCGCGACTGATGAAGACCGCGAAGGAGAAGCCATTTCCTGGCACCTCTTGGAGGTGCTCAAACCAACGGTCAAGGTCGAGCGAATGGTGTTCCACGAGATCACCAAGAAGGCCATCATGGAGGCTACACAGAACACTCGCGAGGTGGACTTCAACATGGTGGAGGCCCAGGAAAGCCGCCGCGTGATCGATCGCCTTTACGGTTACGAGATCTCCCCGACCCTGTGGCGCAAGGTGCGTCCCAAGCTCAGCGCGGGGCGCGTTCAAAGCGTGGCGGTACGCATGCTGGTGGATCGCGAAAGAGCCCGAATGCGCTTCGTAGAGGCCGAATATTGGGACTTAGGGGCTGTCTTTGAAACTTGCGAAGGCCGTTCTTTCGACGCACGTTTGACCACCATCGACGGCACGCGAGTCGCAGTTGGTAAGGACTTCGATCCGGACACGGGCAAGCTGGCCGGCAGGCGCGAGGTGGTTCACTTGGACAAGGGAGCCTCCGATGCGCTCAAGAAAGCCATCGAAAAAGGAGACTTCAAAGTCATCAGCGCTGAGGAAAAACCCTTCACCAAGAAACCCGCCGCACCCTTTACCACGTCGACCTTGCAACAGGAGGGCGGGCGCAAGCTGCGCTTCGAAGCCAAGCGCACCATGCGCGCGGCTCAACGCCTCTATGAAAACGGTTTCATCACTTATATGCGAACCGACTCGGTGGTGCTTTCCCAGGCAGCTATCGATCTGGCACGCGACGCGGTCAAGGAACTCTACGGAGCCGAATACTTGCCCGATTCGCCACGCACCTACAAGGGCAAGGTCAAGAATGCCCAGGAGGCCCACGAGGCGATCCGACCCGCGGGTGACGAGGTAGCCACCGTGGACGCGGTACGCCTGAAGTTGGGCGTGGATGAAGCCAAACTCTACGAGCTGATCCGCATGCGCACCCTGGCTTCGCAGATGAAGGACGCCAAGGGACGCCGCATGGTATTGCGCGTGGCCGCCCAGGATGGCAACCGCGAAATCGTGTTCCAGGCCAGCGGTTCGGTGATCGACTTCCCCGGTTTCCTGCGCGCCTACGTGGAAGGCGATGACAGTGGCGATGCCCTGGGTGGCGACGAGAAAGTGCTGCCGCCCCTGGCCCAAGGCGATCAGGTCAAAGCCAAGCAACTCACCTGCGAGGAACACCATACGACGCCTCCCGCGCGCTTGACTGAAGCCTCCCTGGTGAAGGCCCTGGAAGAGTCTGGCATCGGCCGGCCCTCCACCTACGCTTCGATCATCGACACCATCCAGAACCGCAATTATTCGTTCAAGAAGGGCACAGCCCTGGTGCCCACTTTCACGGCCTTTGCGGTGACGGCCTTGCTCGAACAGCATTTCACGACGCTGATCGATCCCAAGTTCACGGCGCGCATGGAAGAGCAACTGGACGCCATCGCCCGCGGCGAAGGTGGTCGCACGGAGTACCTGCGTTCCTTCTACAACGGCAACGGAAACCCTGGCTTGAAACCCCTGGTGGAGAATTCCATCGAGGTCATCGATGCCCGTACGATTTGCACCATTCCCCTGGGGCAGAACTCCCAAGGCGCGGACGTGGAAGTGCGTGTGGGCCGCTACGGCCCGTTCCTCTCCTGTGAAGAAGACTCCGCCCCCCTGGCCGACGATGTGTGCCCGGATGAGGTCGACCTGGCCTTCGCCATCGAGCGCATCGAAGCCAAGAAACGCGGTGCCGAACCCGTTGGGGAGCATCCCGAAAGCGGTGAACCTGTTTACGTGAAGTCCGGCCGCTTCGGACCCTATGTGCAACTCGGTGAAGGCACCGACGACGAACGCCCCAAGATGGTTTCCCTGCTCAAGGGGATGGATCCCGAGAACCTGCCCTTCGAAACTGTGCTAGCGCTGCTTTCCCTGCCGCGCAACTTGGGAAAGGACGCCGAGGGCGAGGAAATCATGGCCTACAACGGCCGCTACGGTCCCTACATCAAGCGTGGCGCGGATACGCGAAGTTTGACCGCCGAGGACAACCTGCTCGAGATCGATCTCAAGCGCGCCTTGGAACTATTGGCCCAGGAGAAACCTGGCCGCGGCGGTCGCCGCACGGCCACCCCCATCAAGACCTTTGATGACGTGCCCGAACTCGATGGTGGCCAAATCAAACTCATGGAAGGCCGCTACGGCCCCTATGTGTCCGATGGCGAATACAACGCATCCCTGCCCAAGGGCGCCAAGGCCGAGGAGCTGACCTTGACCATGGCCATCGAACTGCTCGAGCAGCGCCGCGCCAAGGGACCCGCCAAGGGGCGCAAGAAGAAGGCGGCTAAGAAGAAAGCCACCAAGAAGAAGGCGACCAACAAGAAGGCCGCCAAAAAGGCCACCACCAAAAAGGCCGCTTCCAAAAAGGCCGCTTCCAAAAAGAAAGCCGCCAAGAAAAAGGCAACCAAGAAAGCTGCCAAGGAAACCACCACCAAAAAAACTGCCGGCGGCAGGGAGTAACCCGGACCGGCTTCAACCGTGGCCCATCAGAACCGTATCGTTCAGGGGGACAACCTTGTTTTCCTGCGCGGCCTACCTGACGCGTGTGCGGATCTGATCTACATCGATCCCCCGTTCAACACAGCAAAACCCAGACCCGCCGCAACGTGAAAACCGTGCGCGACGAAGAATGCGATCGCGTGGATTTTCGGGGGCAGCGCTACCGCAGCGAACCCGGGAAGAGCACGGCCTATGGCGACGCCTTCGATGACTTCCGGGCTTTTTTCGAACCACGCCTGCGCGAGGCCTGCCGTGTGCTCAAACCCTCGGGGAGTTTCTTCCTGCATATGGATTACCGCGAGGTGCACTACGCCAAGGTGTGGCTCGACAGCATCTTCGGTCGCGACCGCTTCCAGAACGAAATCATCTGGGCTTACGACTACTACTGCGGCCGCAGCAGGAGTCGTTGGCCGGCCAAGCACGACAACATCCTCTGGTACACGCACGAGACCAAGGGTTTTACCTTCAACTTCGACGCCATGGATCGCATCCCATACATGGCGCCAGGTTTGGTGAGCAAGGAGAAAGCCGCCCGGGGCAAGACGCCCACCGACGTTTGGTGGCACACGATCGTGAGCCCCACGGGCAAGGAGAAAACCGGTTACGCCACCCAAAAACCCCTGGGGGTGCTCAAGCGTTTCATCAATGTGCACACCAACCCTGGCGACCTGGTCTTGGATTTTTTTTGCGGGTTCCGGCACCACCGATCACGCCGCAGCGGAGCTGGGACGGTCCTTTTGGCTGGTGGATGAGAACCCCCAAGCGATCGACATTATGGGGGAACGCCTGGGAGCCTGGCAGCCCCAGGTCGAACGCCTGCCCCAAAGCTAGGGCGTGCAATCGCCCCACAGGGGGCTAGTCCGGGAAGGTCGGCACCTTTATTACGATTTATCAAGCTCCTGACGCTGGCAGCTTGCCAAGGCATGGGGGCGCGCTAGCATTGAGGCCATACCCTGTCCACCTTCGCAAAGTCCGGTCCTCGGTGCCAGTCGGTTATTTTGAGGTCCCCTTCGCGTCCACCGCAGTCCCCCGTCCACCGGGCGGGCTGAACTTCCAACGGATACAGACCATGAAGAAAAGCGCCCTAATGGCCCTGGCAATTACCGCCGGGCTCACCGTGTTTTCCTGCGGCTCCCAAGAGGCTCCCGCTAACACCACAGCCGCCAAGCCCAAGCCCAAGGCTGCGGCCGCAGCACAGCCGCCCTTGGACGCGACGAACATTGTGTCCTTGGCCCTTGGTTCAGAAGATCACACAACGCTCGTTGCAGCGCTCAAGGCAGCTGAATACGTCCACGTCGCATCTAATACAGGACCCTTGACGGTCTTTGCACCGGTCAACGCAGCTTTTGATGCTCTCCCCGCAGGAACCGTAGAGGGCTTGCTCAAGCCAGAAAACATCGAAGCCTTGCGCAACGTGCTCAAGTACCACGTGACCACTTCCGCGGTCCAGACATCCTGGCTCAAGGACGGGCAGAGTCTCCCGATGGCCAATGGCAAGAGGGTCACGATCGGTGTCAAGGATGGCAAGTACACCATCATCGATGCGAGCAACAGAAGCGCGAACATTGTGGCTTCAATCCCGGCCTCCAACGGAATGCTGTACATCATCGACTCAGTGTTGCTTCCGCCCGCCGAGTAAGGCTGGAGGTCGACTCGCCGCAGTCATCAACCGGGCGGCCCATGGGACTCACAAGTCCCATGGGCCGCCCGGTTTTTCGTAGCTGCCTGGGTTCGGTGTGGTTTCCCTGGGGCCAGCATGGCGCACTCCCATGGGGTCAAGAACAAGGGTCGCGGGGCCAGCGGGGCCCCTGAATTGGACGGAGCTCCGCAAGGTGTGCTTGCGGAGCTCCAAATGGCGCTTTCTTGGGGGGCTGGCTGGATTCGTCAACACGGAACCCAGGCAGTCACCTTGATGGCTCCTGCGGCAGAAGCCCCATTTGAAAGCTACTTCTTCAGGCTTCGAACGTGGGCCACCAGGGCCTTCAAGACCTTCGGCTTGCCCTTGAGCAGCGGGGTGGCCGGCATGGCAGGTGATTTGCCGACCGCGCCACCGCCGTACTGGATGATTTTGGAGATGTACTCATCGTCCACGGAATCCTGCCACGCGGCGTCGCTCAGGTCGCGGGGCTTGGGGTCGAAGCCAGCTGAGGCAGCGCCATCGCCTTGACCCTCGGCGCCGTGGCAGAGTACGCAGGTCTTGGCAAAGGTGTCCTTGCCAGCGGCCAATTCTTGAGCGGTCAGGCTGTCCGTGGGCGTGGGGGCTTCCGAGGCACCGCAGGAGGCGAGGGCGAGGGAAGCGAGGAGGATTTTTACTTTCATGGGATCAGGAGGTTGGGGTCGATGCGGCCAGGGCCGCGGTGTTCTTCTTGTGGCCGAGATAGCCTTTTACGAGGTGCCAAGCCGTGATGGCAAAAACGCCTGTGACCGCCACAAAAACACCGATGGAGCCAGCTCGGGGAAGGCTCGTGATGTAGAAGTTTGCGATCTGTTTGGATCCGAAAATGGCGGGCGTGAAGGGTTCCACATTCACCGGGGCCGCCGGGTCGAGATCATGGCCCAGGGTATAAAGGTGCAACCAGAAGCGGAAGGCCAGGAAGCCGCTGATATAGCCGTAAATCACCGCCAGGTCCACCAGGGTGCGGATATTGCCGATCACGGCGGTGCGCAGGGAGAGCAGCGCCAAGAACCCGATCGCGAAGGGGATCCAATCCAGGTCAGCGAGCAGCTCACCTTCGATCGGAGCCATCCCGATGTAGTGGTTCAGGGTGTTGATTTCGGGGATGTCCTTGCCATCGTTGCCGCCGACCACCTGGTACGACCAGACGTCGACCTCCAGCCCCTTTGGGTACTGGGGGGCTTGCATGCTGATGTTCCAGAGCGGAGCGAAGAAGGAGAGGAACAGGGGTAGGACCAACAGGGCGAGCAAGAACCGGGAGCGGTAATTGATCGGGTTGTCCAAGTAGGCTTCGAATTTTTCGAGTGCGACTTTCATCGGGTTGGAATGTGGGGGATTACAGGAGGTCGTAGCGTCGGAACGAGCGTAAACCCGTCCACCAGCAGGTGACTCCCAGGAGGATCGGCCAGATGAGACCGATTGAAAGCAAGGCTCCCTGGCCGAGGCGGTTGGCGATGTAGAAACCAACCGGGCCCAGGGTCGCGAGTTCGGGATCCCCGCCGGCGAGCAGGGCGAGGCGTGCGTCTTGTACGGGATTGATCGCAGCCAGCAGAAAGACCGACTGCGGGTCCACGCGCCATTGCAGCAGCATGCCGATCAGGGCCAGGTCGAGCAGGGCGATCGAGGCGGCCCACACCAACAGGATCCAGATCAGGGTGCGTGCGGGGTGGCGCACGGTGGAGGAGATCAGCATGCCGATGCCGGTGAAGGCGATCAGCTCGGCGGTGCACACCGCCAGCGTGCGGGCCAGGAAGACCACGTCGATGGTTTCCCCGTAGTGGAGCCGCGCAATGAGTGCACAACCCCCAAACACCAGGAACAAAGGCCCCAGCAATAGCAGTAGGCGAACCGAGGTCACCGCCGCGAAGTACGTGCGCCGCGACAGCGGGTTGCTGAACAGGAACTCCAGGGTGCCTGTGCTGCGCGCCTGGCCGATGATTTGTCCGGTGGCCGCCAGGGCCAACAGGGGCAGGACCACAACCAGCGCATGGGAGAAGGAGAACATGACCCGGCTCATGCCGGTGAAGCCCATCACCTTCGATTCATGCATGCCTGCGAAAACGAAGACGCCGACCAGGACCACGTCGACGATCGTCGCGAACAGCAGCCAGCGGGAGCGTAGACCGTCCGCGAGCTCCAAGGAAGCCGTGGCGCGAAACTGCCGGGAAAACGAGGTACGCGTCATTTGGAGAGCACCTCAGCGGTGGCTTCGGGGAGGCCGATCGAGTCGGGGGTTCCGATTGGAACGGCGCCGAGTCCGTAGTCCATGGGCGAACCGTCGGTGCGCAGGAAGGCGGCTTCTTCGGCGGCCAGCCAGTGGTCCTTGTCCAGCTCCCGGAACCAACGTGCGTGGATAGGGGTGCCGTCTATTTGCAGTTGCTTCTCATGCAGGAAGAGGCATCCGGGATCATCGTAGAAGTAGGTCGTTCCATCCTCGATGGTCATCTGCGCTGCAAAGCGCGGATCCCCCAGGTGCATGGCACAAAAGATGCAAGGAGTCTTGTCCCAGATGACCGGTTTGGGGCCATCGACCGCCTTGTTGTTGGTCGCGAGCACGAAGGCGATCACACCCAGAAGGACCAAACCCAGCAGCAGCATCGGGCTGGCGCTGAAACCGGCGCGTCGGCTCGGATAGGGGGCTTTACTGCGCATGGTTTGCCTCCGATTGCACTTCCAGATCCACACTTTCCACATCGTGAACAATGAGGTCGAGAACCGACTCATGGGCCTGCCATCCGAGCGCGAGCAGCACCTGGTCCTTGTCCTGTGCGGGGAAGAAACCGATCCATTGCTCGGGGTGAACGCGTTTGAAACCGAGCCCGCGCAGCCAGGAGTCATCGACCTCGCGCTTGCAGCGCAGTTCGATAACCGTCTGGGAACTCTGGGCCAGGAAGTCGCGCGCTTCCCCATGGAAGACCACCGAACCATCGCGCAGGAGGGCGATCTCGCCCACCAGGCTGCGCAACTCGTCGGGGCGGTGGCTGGCCAGGATGACCGTGGTGTCCGGCGCGATGCGGTCGAACATTTGCAGGAAAGCCGCGCGCGCCTCGGCATCCAAGCTGGCGGTGGGTTCGTCCATGACGAGCAGCCGTACCGGACCCGCCAGGGCCATGGCGATCATGAGCTTCTGGCGCATGCCGCCCGAAAGCGCGCCCACTTCCTTGGAATGGTTGGCCTTCAGGTCGAAGGACAGCTCCCCGGCGCAATCGGAAACCGCCTGCGGATCCAAGTTACGCAGCAGGCAGACCGCCTTGACCAGGTCCCGCACGGGAGCCCGGGTCTGGGGAGCAAACTGGGGGATGTAAGCCAGGGAGTGGTCCAGGGCCGGGTGCCGCTTTTGCTCTTGATCGTTCAGCCAGATCGAGCCTTGGCAGTGCACGGTGCCCATCAAGGCTCGAATCAAGGTGGACTTACCCGAACCGTTGGGCCCGACCAGGGCGGTTCGGCTGCCGCTCTCGAGCAACAAGTCCACGCCGGCGAGCGCATGTTGCTTGCCGAAGCTCTTGCTGAGCCCTTTGAACTCGATCTTCATCGGGCCAGACTCCAATCTCGAGGTTGTTTCATCGTGGGGGTTTCGTCGCGTAGCAGCGGCGAAGGTTTGTACAGGGGCAGCAGTTGCCCGATCGCTTCCAGCATGCCCGATGCGGGCGTGCCGCGGAACAGGGCCAGGGACGGGCGGGCGGAGATCAGTTGCTCCGACATGGAGCGTTCCTCGAAGGGGATGTCGCCGACCGTGTCGTCATCGAGATCATAGCCTTGGTAGGTGTCGAAGTCGTTGCCGGTGGTGAGAACCTTGAGGGCGTCGCCACGGCCCGCAACCGCCACCAGGGACCAGTTGTTGCGGAACAGGTTGTTCTGGATGCTGATGTTCTTGGGCGGATCGTGGAAGTCCAGGGCCACCGACGAGAAGTGGAACTCGTTGCTATGCACCTCGATCTTGGTGTCCCTTCCAAAGGGCGAATTGTCGAAGTAGAGCCCGCGTTCGTTGCCCACAAACAGGTTGTTCTTGATCTCCAGGTCGCTCGACTCTTTCATGCCGAGGCCAATGCCCGCGCTGCCACTCGAATTGGCAAAGATGTTGTTCTCCAGCAGCAAGCGCCGGGAGTACATCGAAAAGAGGCCGACCACGTTGCCCACGTAGGTGTTGCCATGCACCTGGTTGTCGTGGCTGTACATGAGGTGCGTGCCGTAGCGGCTTCCGCGGACTTCGTTGCCGAAGATGCGGTTGTTGTTCGAATACCAGATGACCATGTCCCGGGCGTTGCGCATGCGGTTGTGGCTGACCTCCGATTCGTTGGTCTCCCAGATGCGAATGCCATCGCCGCGCAGGCCCATCGCCTTTTGGCCGGTTCCGACCACCTGGTTGCCGCGCAACGTAATGCGGTGGCTGCGGTTGGCGATGATGCCATAGACCGCGCCGCTGATGTTCAGGCCCTCGGCGCGCAGGCCGGTGCCCTGCAGTTCGAGCGCCGCATCGAGCAGGTCGTAGCGCGTGCCGCTACCCCGGATCGAAAAGCCGAGGGCGGCGCAGTTCTCGCCGTGCATGCGCACCGTGGTGCCCTCTCCCGATGTGACGATGATGGCGTCTTCGGGGCCCCAAATGGTGAGCCCGCGCTCGATCAGAATCGGCCCTTGGTATTCACCCGGCGCCAGGAGCAGCGTGCTGCCCTCGGGGGCTTTTTCGAGCATCTCCTGGAGGGAAACACTGTCTGAAACCTCCAGTCCATTGGTGGGGCGTTCCGGGCGTGGCGGGGACGCGTTCAGGAAATCTTGCGCGGCCGCCTGTGAGTCTCCGGGGATCAGCCAGGCGATCGCCAATAGGGCGAGCCCCACAATCGGCGAGACCACCAGGAGTTGTTCCGAGCGCAAAAACATGGCAAGTAAATGGGGGGCGGGCAGCTTGCGCTGGTCCGCCCCCCCCTGAGAGAGTCTCACGGAAGGAGGATCACTCCTCGACCAGGAAGTAGCCAGCCATCTCCAGGTGCAGCGCCGAGCAGAACTCGGTGCAGTACATGGGGAAGACGCCAACGCGGTCGGCAACAAAGGTCATGTTGCTGTGCTCGCCGGGCTCCAGGGAGATGTTCACGTTGTACGAACCAATGCAGAAGCCGTGGGTCGCGTCGTGGGCCGTTTCGATGTTGGTCATGTGCATATGCACCGTCTCGCCTTTTTTCACGGTGACCGTGTCGGGCTTGAAGTGACTACGCACAGCGGTCATGTAGATGTGAACCCCGTCGGCCTTGCGCTCGATGCGCTCCTCGCCAGCCTTGACCGCGAAGGGGTCGATGCTGTCGGTGAGCGGGTCGGTTCCAAGGGGATAGGACTCTTCGGGATGCAGCTTGTCGGCCTTGATCATCTGAGCGTAGTGGGGCTCACCAAGGGGCAGGGGCATGTCATACAGAAGCTGCATGCTCTCGCCGGAAACGTCCACGAGCTGGAAGTTCTGGGGCAGCAGGGGACCGACAGCTTGGAAGCGGTCGAGGGCCCATTTGTTCATGGCGACCACGTACTTACCATCGGGGCTAACGGTGTCACCCTCGGCGGCCATCAGGTGACCGATGTTGTAGTGCACGGGAAGCTTCTCAACGACCTTGAGGTCCTTGAGGGACCACTTGGCCACGACGGTTTCGATGAACACCGAGGTGTAGGCGAAGCCGTCAGCATCGAACTGGGTGTGTAAGGGGCCGAGGCCGATCTCGACCTGTCCTCGAATCGATTTCTCGAAGTCCAGGATCGGGATACCGAAGGTGTCGTTGCCGACGAAATCCTTGGCGTCGATCAGGCCTTTGATCTTCTCCCAGTTGTAGACCGTAGCGTGGGTGTCCAGCTTGCCGGAGACTACGATTTCCTTGCCGTCGGGGGTCACGTCGCAGCCGTGGGGGCTCTTGGGCTCGGGAACCTCAAAGAGCAGGTCGTTGGCGACGGCGGTCTCGATCGAGATCACGGGCATGCCCGCGATGATGGAGGTGTTGGCCGGGTTTGCGGCGAGTTCAGCGGCCTTCTTCCAGTTGATGATCGACAGGTAGTCCATGTCGTTCTGGGAGGCACCGGACTCCATGGGCGGTTCCCCTTCCATGTTGCCGCCGACAGCCATTTCGGTGTTGAACGAGTTCACGAACATCCAGCCGTCGGTTGCGAGCTTGCCCGAGTCGGACAGGTCCTGCATGTAGGGCGGCAGCTCCATGGCGAAGGACTTGCTCTTGTCGATGCGACCGATGCTGCGATCGAACTTCCAGAAGATCATCGCGCCGCGGTAGGTCGACTGGAACTCGGAGATCGGGGCGTAGGCGCCTGCGAAGGGAGCGGGGTACTGGGAGCCCTCGAGCACGTATTCGGTGTCGGGGGTCACGAAGCAACCGCCGTGGTCACTTTCGATCAGGCCCGATTGAACGATTTGCTTGGTGGCGAAGTCCTTGAGGTCGATGACCGCGATGCGGGCATTGGCTTTGTCGTTGACGAACAGGTACTCGCCGTCGTAATCGCCAGCGGTTTCGGAGAGGGCAGGGTGGTGCACGTCGCCCCAGCTCAGGTCCTCGCCTTCCAGGTTGCCACTCTTGATCAGATCGGAGGTCTGGTCACCGTAGCCGTAACCTTGCCACGGCTCAGGGCCGAAGACGGCGATGTATTTGAGGATGCGCATGCTGGGCACGCCGATCGTGATGACGTTGCCGCCGTGTCCGCCCGAAGCGAAGATCACATATTCGTCCTTTTTGCCGGAGGGCATGTACGTTTTGAGCGCGGCCGTGACGTCGGCCTCACTGAGGCCGCGGGCGCTCATCAGCTCCTGCACGCTAGAGCCAGAAGTAGAGCCAGAAGTATTGCTGGGGGTGGGGTTGCCTCCACCACAAGAGGTGAAGCCAAGGCCGAGAAGCGCGAGGCTTCCGCAGGCAGTGGCCAAAGTAGCGCGGGTGATTACCTGATTCATGACAATCGTTTGGTTTGCCTTTCTGCGCGTATTTTGACGCGCTTCAAAGGACGGTTAGGGGGGGCAGCCGTGGACCGGACATGAAACGCCCATACATCGTCCACGATACTCGGTGAAAAGCTTACCTTTTGGGTAGCTTCAGCGATAGGAAACAAGGCCCATGGGTTTGACAATCGGCCTGTTCTTGAGATTAGGTAAGCAAGGTCCTCCCTACGGTGAGACGAGGATGGCCCGCCCTCAATTACGGGCTTTCTAGGGGGTCGCTCCCCGACAGGTGCAGGGCCCAACCGGCCCTGGTTTTTTCCACCGGGGGCCCGCTTACTTGCCCATGGAATTTGGGGTCAGCGCTGGATCGGGGGGACGTGGGTGGGGGGCGGATGGGCGCCCTTCGGGTAGTTGCTGACGTATCGAGCGCAAGGGCGCCCCGCCCGTCAGGGAGCATCAAAGGGGCGGAATGGGCTTTGGGGTCTGCGCGCCTTCGATGCGATTTCCCCCAGGAGTCCCCTCAAGGGCAGCGTTCCTCGATTTTGCCCTAGTTCGCTGGCTCCTGACCGCATACCTTGTGGCCACGCGCCCGTAGCTCAGCTGGATAGAGCACCGCACTTCTAATGCGACGGCCACAGGTTCGAATCCTGTCGGGCGTACCACCCCAAACCCTGGCCCGCTACCTGTCCAGCAAGAAGCGCAGCTTGTACCAGGCCATGCCCACCCATTCGTGGCTGGCCCAATAAGTATCATTCAGCGCCCGGGTCGAAGGCTTGAAGGACCCCATCCGCAACCGTGGGGGTGGCCGGAATGCGGTTGGTGCAGGCAACACATGCAAGCCAGCCTGCTCAAAGCTAAGCCTGGCCCGTGGCATGTGCCAGGCCGTCGTGACGAGCGCAACCCGCTCGATCCCCTGGGACTTCAGCAAATCCGCCGACAGCCGGGCATTTTCGATCGTGTCCCGCGCACTGTCCTCGACCCACGCACCCGGCAGCCCAAAGTCCGATTCCAGGCAGGCCGCCATCGCTTCGCCACCGCTCACATCATCCAGGCGCTGCTCCCCAGCCGTCACCAGAACCGGCAGTCCATTTTCCCGGGCTAGATGCGCCCCGTAGCGCAGTCGTTGCAGGGTCAACGCCCCAACCCGACCTTTATCAAATTCGGGCGCATAGGGCAAAAAGTCCCCGCCCAGAATGACCACCGCACCCACATCCCCGGGCAGGGGGCCCCTCAGGGGGGGCACTTGCTGCAAGGTCCCGATGGCATGGGAGGACAGATAGGGGATGCTGGACAGGAGCAAAAGTGTCCCCGCCCCTATTTTTAGCCCCTTGCTCAAGCGCGGCCAGCGCCCCTGGGCCAATCGCCCAATGCACCACATGGAGAAGAACAAACCCGGAGGCAGCAGGGCCGTGACCAGTATGATTTTTAGGTAGACCAAAATGTGCAATGGGGGCTGTTGGGGCCCTTCAGGCCCCAAAACGGCCGCGCACCCTGGCCCAGCCTGCCAACGGCCGCAGGGTGGTCGGGGAGATGGGACTCGAACCCACGACTCGTAACTCCCAAAGCTGCTCCACATGGGGTGCAAAGTGGCCTAACGGGGTCGCAAACGCGGTTTTGGGGAGGAGATTGGTGCTCAAGAATGGGGCAATTCTCGGGAAATGGGCCAACTCGCGGGGCAACCCTGGTGAGCCGCCTTGGATTTCTGAGCTGGCATTCTACACCTTTCAGTGGTTTTGGCTATTCCTAGCCATGGGAGTTGGGCTCTACCTATCACACCTCCTGCAAAGTCCAAGGCTCTCCAACTACAACCCTTGGCCTGAGCGCCTGGGCATTGCAATCACA
>JAAETM010000282.1 GCA_024228395.1 bacterium
ATGGTGGATGGCCTGTTGGACTTTGGTCGAATCGAACGCGACCTGCTGCCCAATGTCTCGCGCATGGAGGTTGAGGTGGATCCATGGCTCGACCAATTCGAGGCCCGCGAACGCGCTCGATGTGCCGCTGCTGGCTGTGCCCTTTCCGTAGAACGGGGTGGTCCTTTGGGTAGCGCCCATCTCGATGTGGGCGCCCTGGAGCGCGCGCTTTCCAACCTGGTCGACAACGCGTTGAAGCATGCGCACTCCGATGCGATCCGTTTGCGAACCCAGATCGAGGTGCAGGGTATCCTCACTTTTGAGGTGCAAGATGCAGGCCGAGGTCTGCCCCGTGGAACCGTGCATGAATCTCTTTTCCAACCCTTCCGTCGCAAGGGCGAAGCGGGGGGCACGGGTCTGGGTCTGACGATCGTACGCGCGATTGCCAAAGCCCACGGCGGAAGCGCTTCGCTGGCAGCAGGTCCCAACGGCAACGGGGTGTGCGCGACCTTGCGAATAAAGACAACCGAGGATTCCGCAGCATGAACCCGAAAATATTGATCGTCGAGGATGAACAACCGATTCGCTTGGCCGTGGCCGATGCCTTGCGCAGCGAGGGTTTTGACGTGCTCGAAGCGGCCGATGGCCTGAGCGGGGAGCAGATGGCCTTGCGCGAAGGGGTCGACTTGATCTTGCTGGATTTGATGTTGCCCAAACGCGACGGATTCACCGTGCTGCGCAGCTTGCGTGAGGACCGCCTGGCTGTCCCAATCATTGTTTTGACGGCTCGCGGCGAGGAATTCGACAGGATCCAGGGCTTTGAGTTCGGCGCGGATGACTATGTGGTCAAGCCCTTTTCTATGGGCGAGCTATTGCTGCGCATCCGTGCGCTGTTGGCTCGCTCGGGGGGCGGTGCCCCGGGGGTTAGTGGGCTCAGCGATCGTGCCCGTTTCGGGGAGACCGAGGTGGACTTCGCGGCCTTTTCCGTGACTTGTGGAGACCGGCGGATGGGGCTGTCACGCAGGGAACTTGAACTGTTGCAGTACTTCCTGCGCTTCGAGGGGGAAACCCTAGATCGGTTCCGGTTGTTGTCGGACGTTTGGGGTACCGAAGGCGACCCCACAGTCCGCACCGTGGATCAACATGTTCTCAAACTTCGCAAGAAGATTGAGCGCAACCCCGCCGCCCCAGAACACCTGCTCACGGTCCATGGAGTGGGATATCGCTTCACCCGCGCCGCCATGTCACCGGATCGGTGATGGTGCGTTGACAAGCTGTTGATGGGGGCAATCCCCATCCGTCGTAGAACAGGGGTACGCAAGACGCGGTTC
>JAAETM010000283.1 GCA_024228395.1 bacterium
ACCAGGCCCCAGGTTATCAGGGGGGCGGCATCCTCCGGCCAGCAGGTCTGAATGGGGATCTTGGACAGGTCTACGGCGTCACCTTCGAGTACCACCTCCTGGCAGGGGGCGCCTTTTCTCTCCTTGGGGGCCATGTCCAGGACCTTCCTGAATACCGGGAGCTTTTCCCAGGCGTCGCGCATGCCTTTGGGCGCCTCTGGCTCCTTCAGCATGGCCAGCAGGCTTCCCACCTCCTGCAGGGCCTCCACCGACTCTTCTCCCATCCCCAGGGCGACCCGGTTGGGGGTGCCGAACAGGTTGCCAAGCAGGGGGAAGTCAGAGCCCTTGACGTTTTCGAACAGCAGCGCTGGTCCGCCCCGACGCAGGGTGCGATCGCAGATCTCGGTTATTTCCAGGTATGGATCCACCTCTGCCGAGATGCGTTTTAGCTCCTCCAGGCTCTCCAGTTGCCCGATGAAATCCCTTAAATCTTTGTATTCCATAAGATCTCAGTCATTCCAGGTTGTTGTGTATTATGTGACCCTGTTCCAGCCGGTTCAGATGCGAAACCCTCCGTAGCGTCGGCGCATGTGCAGGTTCTTGTAGGCGATGCCACCAATCAACCCGACCACTAGCAGGATGGCAAGCAGGATGGACCAGGTATTGAGACCAAAACCTGAGCCACTCTCGCTCTCATTCTCGCTCTCTTTCTCCTTCTCAATCTCGGGCAGGGGTGCGCCCAGGCTCTTGCCCATCCGCTGCAGACGCTGCTTCATTATAGCGTTCTGCTTGATCAGGGCGCAGTGGGTGCCGTTGGATCTCCCGCCACCCGCGTCTTGCAGTTTCTTTTG
>JAAETM010000284.1 GCA_024228395.1 bacterium
ACGCGGTGCGAGAGGCTATCCAGCTCCATCGCATTCAACGACACCCACTCAGAATAGGCACCCGTGCCCAATTGGAAAAGGCCCGCAAGCTGCTTGGAATGGCCGCTTAGGGCCGCTGAGAAGTGCGAAACACTAGCCTAGATCAAACAGTATCATGTTCGACTTATGGGGCCGTGACCCGTGGCGGCACCGATCTCGAATGCGGACGGCGCGGCCTGGACCGAACTCGATGCGGGCATGATGCTGAAGGGCCTATCGGGTGTCTTTGTGGTCGGGGAGACAATCCGCTGGGACTCGCCTACGGGCGGATTCCTCCGGCAAGCTTGCTTCTCCACTGCAATACACGCGGCCAAGCCAGCACTAAACAGGGAAGGCGACAGCCCCCCAAGGGGACCGCCTCAAGGGGACCGCCTCCTTCGTTCTCTCCCCACCTCCAATAACAGGTCCTGCTCCAGGGTCGACTAGAAAGTCACACTCAGACCGTTGGAGAAGTTTGAAGTACCGACGCCGGCGGGAGTATCGCGGTGCCAGACTTGGAAGTGCCAGGTGCTGCCAGCCGTGATGGCCATTGACGTTCCAGCCACGCCATCGGGAACATCGAAGCCAGTTTCTGAGCCCACGGGCCCCACCGAGGAGGTTCCAGCAACGTTGACGAGGGTGCCGCCAGCATCGAAGATGCCCACTGAGTTGGAGGTTGTTCCGATCATATTGTAGCGATAGAAAGGGCCGCCGGCCAAGCACAGCGTGCCGTTGCTAACGCTGAGACCAGGATCGGTTGCAGTGGATCCAACGAGGAAGTAGCCGAGTTGGTTGGCGATGCCATTCGTACACTCGAGGTGCAGGTCGGACAAACCTCCGCCAATTCCGTTGCCGGCCAAAAAGCTACCGGATAAGCTAGTGGAAAGACCCGTGGAGTTGGCGCTGCTGGGGTCACAAAAATGAGTACCCACGCCCGGCTCCAGGTCCGTGATAATGTAGAGGGCGTCGATGCTGCCAGCCAGGACCACTTCAGCGATGGCGTACGAGCCGTCGTCGCTCATGGCGATCTCAGATTCACCGTTGGGTACCTCATCGACGATGAGCCCATCCAAAACGGTGGTGCCTTCATGCATGATGATCGCATCGTTGAACATGAGCGCGGTGTCGATGTCAGTGTCCGGATCGTCCCAGTCGATGAACCAAAGTACATCGCCGTTTTCACTAATGGGTACCGTGCCACCGAAGCCGTAGCCCTTGGTAATCCAGGGTCCGCCAATGGCGGCGGGAACGGGGTCCCCTTCATGGGCGAGGGGTGTGATCACGCCGCCGATGCTGGTGTAAATCCAAGAATCAAGGGTGTTGTCAGGGTTGCGGTCAAAGCCAGAAAACACAAAGTCGCCAGCGCTGTTGAAATCCATTTCAGCGGTTGAGAAGTGGTCAAATTCCTGGGACATGTCTGCGGGAAACGCATCGGCCTCGTTGTAGAGACGGGTGCTGTTGACGTAGATGTTGGAATCGTCCAAGGTACTGCCACCGGTGGAGTGCTCGTCGTCCACGTACCAGAAAACGTCGCCGGCATCGGTGATTCCGTTGCGGCCCTTGGATTCGGAAAAGCCTTGAATGGGCCAAGAGTGCCCGGGGAGGATTTCTCCTTCCATGGCTAGCTTGGTCTCGGAGACCACGGCGCCGGTCACCGGGTCCAGTTCCACCTTGATCATGATCCCGTCGGTTAGAGGACCAATCGAGGCAGCCAGAAGAAGCTGGTTGTGGTTGTTTTGCCAAACCTCGGAGAGGCCGGTGTAGGTCATTCCGAGGGCGGTGCCGGGTGCGATGCAAGCGGAGTGATTCTGCTCGTAGATAGTGACCCCGTTGCGGATTACGAGCTGCACGTCGTTGCCATTCGAATCGCTGGCATTCACAAGGAAGAGCTGGTCGCCATCGTCGTTGATGTCCACAGAGTCCATCCAAATGGTGGTTGCCCCAACAGGACTTGCAATGCCAGTCGTCATTCCCTCTTGGAAGGCGATGACACCGTTGACCAGGGTGTAGGCATCGTTCGTGACCGGCCCGTCGCCGTCCAATTCGCATGCCCAGTCGCCGGAATTGTTAATGTCCACGTTGTCAATGCGGGTGATGAGTTCACCGACGGCACCGCCCGGTACCGGATCGCCTTCAGCGATCAAGCGGGTGAAGGTTTGGGCTGATGCCGTGCCACTGATCAGACCGGCTAGACCGAGCCCGAGAGCGAATCGTTTAGAGAGTTCCATTTGGTTTCCAGGATGGTGTGTTTGAACGGCGAGAGCCTGAAGTTCCCCGGTGAAGATTGATGGTCGGACTCGAGGACGGCCGAAAGGTAGGGAGCGTTGCCCACCGGTTTCCTTGGCCTGAGGGATTGACCATATCACCGAATTCCCAGTCTGGAGCATCAATCTCGATAATTATCCAAGATTCTTTCCCGGAAAGAAAAGGGCATTAATGCACCATAATTGCTGTTTTAGCCCACTTGCGTAGCAATCAGATGGTAGTTTCTGGTCATGTCATCCCCCACAAATAAGGTTCTTGAGTCCGAGAGCCTCTCCCGCGCCGGAGAGGACCTACGCGCCCAGGCTGAAGCGCTTGGAGCCCAACTCCAGGACTCCCTCACAGCGCTCTTGTCCCATCTTCCACGCCGCATTCTCGGTCCACAGGCACTATCCGACACCCTCGAGGGGATCAATGTGGTTACGGCCAGCCGACTGATGAAAGCCATCGGCCAAAAGGACTCCATCGCGACCTTGCAGTTGCTGCCGGGTCCGAAACCGTTGCAACGCATTGTGGAAGCTGCAACCGCCCTGGGCTTGGATTCCGATGCGACCCAACCGGCAGCAACAGCCATCGTGCACTTCGATCACTTCATCCGCGAACAAGCGGGCGATCGCAGCTCTCTGAAGGCCATGCTGAGCGCTTGGCTGCCGGAGGAACGGAGGGAATTTGAAAACCAGCGGCGCCAGGCCGTCTTTAAGGCCCGTCATGAACTGGACGGCGTGTCCTCGGAGCTGGAGTTGAACACAATCATCCTGCATCCCTCGCAGGAGCCCGGGAAAATCGACCTTGTGAACATCGGATGCATTTTCGGAATCGACCGGATTCGGCCCGACGCTGTCGTGAAGCTCGGAACACGCCGTTTGGATCCGGTTGCCAGCGAGGAAGGCAAGAGGCCGCGCCTGCCGGAAAATCTCGATGGCGAACCGGCAACAGACGGACTGCATTCGGTATGTCTGACCGAATTCTGCAACTCCCCCCCTGCGCCCATGAAGGTGGACCGGCACGGGCCGTCCATGCACTACTCCTTGGGGCCCACCGGTTTTGGGCGGGCGTCGAAGGTCGATCTGGTTGTGGCAGAAGTGAACAAAGGTGAGTTCGGATCCAAGGGATCCGGGGCGGTCGAGGAAGCTCACTTCTTCGTTCTTCCAGGGATGTGCACGCGCAAGTTGGTGTTTGACCTTCTCCTGCATGAGGACGTTTTTGCGGGCAGGTCACCGGAGCTACTCTTTTACGATACGACAAGCCAGGGCCCAGTGGTCGCAGGCGACCCCAAGAGGGAATTGGATCGTCGGCATTTCTCCCAGAGCATCGAGACCATCGGCACCGACCTGCGCCGAGCACGCCTGCTTGAGTTTCCCGCCTATGGAAAGCTGCTGGAAAATGTGTTCGAGAAGATGAAGTGGCGGGATTTCAAATTCCGCGCCTACCGCATGGAGATCACCTATCCGCTGACGGGCATCCAAGTCTCATTCGCCTTCTTCCCCAAGAAACCAGGGGAACCAATTCAGAAATAGGGGCCCACTGCGGTGACTGTTCCGACAGCCCTACTTTCGTAGTCCGCTCCAACCCACCCGACCCCGAACCACCATGAAACTCACCCCCCTCTGGATCTCACTAGCTTTCTCAACCCCCTGCCTGGCCCAAATTGCCAGTGAGGATTTCTCCACGGCCAACACGTCCAACTGGGGTGTGGAGTTCATCACGCCCGCCACGTGGAACACCGCCGGGGGCAACCCTGGCGGCATGATCCAGGTTTCCATCGCCAGTTCCCAGAGCCAGCTACCCGCCGCCATGGTCGTACCCGCGGGCGCGGGCCATCCCTGGGCAGGCGACTTCGAGGCCATGGATGTGTCTTCGTTTAGCTACGACCGCGAGCTGGTATCGGGATTCGCGAACTTCGGTACAAACATCAATCTGGTGTTGGGCAACGACAACGGAACGCCCACGGACTTCTCCGATGACACGCTGGTTTTCACCCAGACGGGAGACTCTTTTCAATTCGGGTCCCTACCCTGGACAACGTTCAACACCGCGATTCCTTCCAGTGAGCTCACCATGCCGGTGGGATGGGACGGGGGTGCGTTCCCGGGCAGCCCGGTCGCAGGCTCTTCCGCAGACATCCTGTGGGATCATGTGATTCACGACGTGAACTACGTCGGCCTGGCAATGGATCGCCCCCTCGGCGGCTTTGCCTGGTTCGGATCCCACATCCTGAACTTCGACAACTTCATTCTCAATGGGGTGTCGGGAGTGGGTACGCCCTTTTGTAACCCTGCAAGTTCGAACTCGTCTGGCAACTCAACAACTCTAAGCGGATCCTTCCTGACCGGCGGAGGCATTGCCAGTGGCTTGTCCGATCTGCACCTGGAATGTGCGAATGGGGTCCCCAATGAGCTGGGGTATTTCCTGGTCGGTTCGACCGCATCCGACCCGGGCATCAGCGTCAGCAACGGCATGATGTGCTTGTCTAGCGGTCCTTTCTATCGCTACAACGTGCTGGGAACAACTTCCAACTCCGTGGGGCTTTTTGATGCCGGTGGTACGCTGGTCAACTTCGCTGGAACATCGTCAGTCGGACCGGTGGGCGCTGAAACGGGTTTTGATGTCCCGGACACCGTGACTGGAACGTCTATGACCATCACGGCTGGAAGCACCTGGCACTTCCAAGCCTGGCACCGCGATACTCCCGCTGGTGTTGGTACTTCAAACTTCTCCAACGGCCTGAGCGTGACCTTCTAGGCTTCTAGGTCGGCCTTAGATTGACCCCCCGTGCCATTGGGCACGGGGGCATGCCCCGGGTATCTATCGATTGGGGATCATCGTTGGCATTCCGAGATGGGTGGCAGAAACCTGCACGCCCACTCGGGGAATCTCTGTTCTGGAGATTCATGGGACCAAGGATGAGGTCAATTGGTGTGAAGGAGATCCTACCGCCAAGAGTGGTTGGGGGCCCTGCCTAAGCATCGAGGCGGGATTTGATTTTTGGACAGCTGCCAACCACCTTAAACGAAAGGAGACCACTATCCTGCCCGACACCGCCCCCTCCGATGGGAGTGTTGTGCAATTTGATCGGCACTGGTCCGATGAGTCAAACACTGAAGTCTGGCTCTATCGTGTGGTAGGTGGTGGCCATGACTGGCCTGGAGCCCGGGGTAACATGGACATTCATGCCAGCCAGACCGCCTGGGCTTTCTTCAGTCGCACGATAACGAAGTAGAACGCCCGGGAGGGTCGCAAGGAAACTCAGACTCAGAGATCACCGGACCCAGCAATAACTCTATTCCAAAAGAGCCAGTGGATACAACACCACGTTGTCGCTCGGGCAATAGGCGAGAGCGCGATTGAGAACTTGGTCAAGTTCACCCTTTTTGGGCTCGCCTGCGCGGCGAGCTGGAAAAAATGTGAGCCCCATATACAGGCCATTCTATTGGCCGTCCCCCTCGGCTCTGGTTTGCCGCTCATGGTGCGGTTGATTTCGAAAGCCTGTGATGGTTAGCCAAATGCAACGCCTCGGAGGTGCTTGTCCTGGCCCCCTCATCGTGCTACTGGCGGTGGGACAACTATGTGAACACCTGCCCATTTACCCCGAGCTGCGTTAGACTAAGCACGTGGATACGTCGTCAAGGAACAGACTTCAAGGGGCGCTTGTATGGTGCTTATGCCTGGCGTCAGCGGTTTCGCTCATCAACCCCATCTATCCCGAACAGCAATGGTTGCAACATGCTGGGACTCCCGTTGTTGTGCTGC
>JAAETM010000285.1 GCA_024228395.1 bacterium
ACGTCGCGCTCCACCTCAAATCACCATCCACAACTTTGGGTTATATCTCACACGTTTGGCTGCCAATTGCCTACAATCCGTCCCCATGCCCCCCCCCCCGCCCCGCCTGGCTCCCCCCGCTCTCCTGAAACTGCCCGCTTGGAATTCCTATCCACCATCAACAGCTGTCCACGGCCTTGGTCGTCGCGGGCGATCATCCTTGGCTTTCCGGCCGAAAACTACCCACTGATTCCTCTGAGGAGCAAAAAAAAGTGCTTCCGACCCCGTAGCCGACAGAGTCAAGCGGGGTAGACCTCAACGTTGCGAACCACCTGGACGGAACTTCCGAATTCAGGCCCCTGGGGCCCATTCGGCAACGGCTATGGGTAGTTCGCAATGATGCGGTTACCATAAGCCATCCTGCGCCCTCTTCATTCGCCCCCCATGCTCCCCCCCCCCACCCGAGTCCGCAACTTGCTCGCCATGCTGGTCGTTGCCCTGGCGGTCTGGGAGCTTCAACCGATGGCCCAGGCTAGCGCCTCGCAAACTGGGCCCGCCAAGCTCGTGGACTTCGAGCCCACACAACAACGAGAGTCGGATTCGGAAGACCCTTTGATTACCGGAGTCGTGAAGTGGCCCGCGGAGGTAACGCCCAACGGCACCTTCCAAGTCTTCGCGACGCTTTCCACCCCTGGCCAACCAAAAGTCGAACGGGTTCTGGAAACGGATCAGGAGGGACGGTTCCTTTTCCATGTGCCCAAGGGCACAGCCCAGGTCTCCTTCCGCGCAGACCACGAGCTTTTTGGTTGCTCCCTCGGCCACCGGTGGTTCGCCTCTCAGCCACGCGCCCTGGAATTGCATGCAACGGCCAAACACCACTTTGTCCTGCAAGCGGCTCTCGATTCCGGTGAGTCCGTAGAAGGTGCTCGGTTTTGGCAGTTGCCCACCGGCGGCGACCTTAAGGAGATTGAAGGAACCACCGACAGCAACGGTCGCCTGGAGCTGAGGCTCGATTACATGCATGCCGGCGGTTACCTGTACGGCGTCAGTCCACAGGGGAGAGTCGCGGGACCGATCATGCTGATGCCCGGTGATGCTGTAATCCAACCGGTCGTATTCCACGAACCTGCCCGTGTACGTATTCCGCTGTCGAAGAAATACCCCTATACAAGCGGGTCCTTGAAAGTGCGTTTTTCATTTCCCCCAGGTCGGGACACTGGAATCCGCTATTGGGCGCATTTGACGCTGGCCCCCGGTGATTTCGGTCCCGATGCCGCCCCCTTTGAATTTCAGCCTGGGACCCATGAGTTTCTTGTTCCTCCAGGCCACGCGTGGAATCTAGGCTTCGACTTGAACCCCGAATGGAAAGCCACCCTCAAGCTGCCCAAGCTCGATCCCGGGCAGGTCTTCGATGCACCAGCAGTCGTTTTGGATCCAGGGCCCGCAGTACGGGGCCGGGTGATCGATGACGCGGGCTTGCCCGTCTCCAATACCCTGGTCCGTGGACTGGCCGGATGGAACCCGAAGAAGATTGACCTATGGCCCCGGGATGAGTCCCTGTGGCGAGCGGGCGATGACATGGAGACTTTCACCCGCCGAATGGGCCACCGGGAGACGCGCACCGATCCGGACGGTCGCTTCTATATCCCCACGCACTCGCGCATTCTGAGTGTGCCCCTGGAAATCCATCTCCCTGCGTTGCCGGGCACCGAACCCGTCGAAAATGGAGTGCGGCAACACTTCGAAAAAGTCACGAGTACCGGAGAGGAAGTCACCCTCGTCCTGGCCCCGGAGCCGGTCCTGTTCGAAGGACTCGTGCAGGATCCACAAGGCCAGTCGCTCAAGGACTTCACCCTGCGGATCGAACCGGAAAACCAAAAGCTCACGATGGACTATGACACGTTCATCTGCAGTGAAGAAGAAGCCCTGACCTGGTACGAGGCCCAATTCCCCAGCTTCCGTGGAGATCTAATTTTCGACAGCAATGACGGATTCATTCTGGGCCCGCCCTATTCGCCGGCTTCGGAGTTTCCCATGTCCGGCCCCGATGGCCGCTTCCAAATCAATGTGCTGCCCAAGGGGACCTACTCCGTCACAGTCATCACCGACGAATGGCACGAGCAAAAATGGACCGGCATCGGTTTGCCATTGCCCGAGCCGCTCACCCTCGAGCTGAAGCCCAGTGCCACCCTGGAAGTGCGGATCCGGTCCAGCGAGAACTCCCCGGTCGCCGGAATCAAAGTTCAATTCAGGGGACCGCTTACCGACCACACCAACTCCTCCTTTGAATCCTGCGCTGGCATACTCACCCAGGAGAGTTCGGACCTGGGTTTGGTCTCTTTCGAAGGCCTGGCTCCGGGGCGCTACGAGTTGCTCAGCCCCGCCCAAGAAATCCACTACCTGGTGGCGAGACACGTGCAGATCAAGGCTGGCGAACGGCATGAAGAGTTCTGGACCGCCTTTTCACGGGGTCGCTTCTCTGGGCAAATCAAGTGGCCCGCCGAAGAGCTGCAAGTGAGAGTCGCCCTGATTTGGAAGGGTCCTTCCGATGAAAAGTACCAGCGCACAAGGGGTTGGCACTCTGCCCTTGCGACCAGCGAGACCTTCCAATGGGGCGACCTGCGAGAAGGCCCCTACGAACTGGTCTTCTCGCTCACCGGCGCGCGCGACGGACTCGAAAGCATCCTGCCAACCAGCCCCGTGACGATTTCGCCAGGCAAGCTCACCCAGCACCTGATCCACCCCGCCGCCGACGTGCGCATCCTCAAAGGGCATGTGAAGGTCAACGGCAAACCAGCCAGCGAAGGTACTTTGCGCGTGATGACATGCGGCAGGCCATACTCCTTGGGCCGCTACAAAATCGGCAGGGACGGCGTATTCGAAGTACCGACTATCGGTACCGGAGAAGTCCATCTCCAATACATGCAGGTGATAAACCCAGGCTCGACCCGGGAGGAGACCATCGGCGCGCAGACGATCCAACTCCCGACGGAGATCGGAACCCAAACGGAACTGAATTTCAGCCATAGCGACCTGAGGATCTGGCTGGTTGACGAGTACGGCCTTCCCTTGGATATCCCGGAGAGGGCCCAGCGCGCTTTCACACTGCAACCGGTGGAAACGGACAACACTTGGAAGGGCCGAACCGCCTGGCACCAGGGCGACCACCTGCTGTTCCCTTCCATGCCTGCGGGGTCCTACAACCTGCCCAAGACCACCTCGGCCAAGGACTTTCCTTGGGGACTATCCGACAATGTCCCCATTCGCTTAGACGGGGTGAATTCAGCCAAGGAAACCGTGACCCTTCAGGCCCGCTTTGAAATCAAGGGCCAGGTCCTCTGCCCCAACTGGCCAGAGCGCGTGCCGGTAGAGGTCACCGCCTGGGCAGACGCGGCCGCAACCCAAAAGGTACAAACCACAAGAGCTGGGATCCCTGGGCATTCAACCTTCACCTTGCGTTCACTCCCCCCCGGCCCGGTCTGGCTAACAGTCGCCGAAATGGAATGGGGCCGCCACCGACGATCCGCGAAGAAGACGTCCGCCCAAGGCCCCTTCAACCCGAGGGAGTTGCTCAACTCACGAATTGAACTGACCATTGATTGGCCCGGCACCCCCGAGCCGCGCCCCGTCCCAGACGCCGGCTCCCCCATTCGATTATTGCGGCGCCTGCACCTTGTCGAGCACTATCGACGTTCCGCTAAAATATGGTGAAAGCCATTCCTTGGCTGGCTGAGAGACCGCCGGGGGAACCGGGGTCTCGAACAAGCCACTGAGCAAAGAACTGCGTGCCAATCGACTGGATGTCCTCGGGCAGAACCATACTGTAGGAAGCACTGCCTGCAACGGCGTGCAATCGCACGGGAATGAGCGCATGGGGCGTGCTGATGTCCACCATGAGCTCGATCCCCGCAAAGGTGCGCACGTCCTCAAGCCGACTCAAAGCAAGGAAGCCATGGGCGTCGGGCAATCCACCATGAACGGCGATGGTCAGAGAATCGGTTCCGTGCAAAGGCGGCTCAATCGCCACGCAAATCGGTGCGCTGCCCCCGGCTCCAGGTGTGGCTTGGCCATAGATTTGCGGCCGGGCGTTGCTTTCGCTGTACAGGGTGGGGCGCTCAAAGGGTGCGGTTTCGTTGACGACCCGGGGGTCGGTCAGCACCTCCAAGAATGCGACGAGGGCCGTTTTCTCGTAGGCGGTCAAATTCAGAGGGTGGATCATCGGCGATAGGTTTTCATGCACATCGCCACCGCGGTCGTAGGCCTCTACCACGTCCATGAGCGTCGCCGCGTTGCCGTCGTGGAAGTAGGGCGGATGCAAGGCCACGTTGCGCAGGCCCGGAGTTCTAAAAGCGCCCATATCCTGGGCCAATCCGGTGATGCCCCCACGGCCGGGGTCCTGGGCAATGGTACTCACGCCCACGTTGTGAAATTGATTGTCGGTGAGGAGCGGGGGAGTGTGACATGAATGGCACCTCCCGGACCCTCCAAATACTCCATAACCATCCAGCTCCAACGGGGTCATTGTATTTGGGACGCCCACAACAAAAGCATCGAAGGGGGTGCGGTCCGAAATCAGGGTGCGTTCGTAGGCGGCGATGGCCATCAGAATCCTGCTCGGTGTCACATCGTTAGTGCCAAACACGGTTTCAAACAGATCCGGATAGGAGCGGTTGCCCACAAATGCGGACAGGTTTGCGTCCAGGTTTGAAGCCATGGCAAGGGGCTTGCTGGTTTCCATGCGGGCGGCTATGTTGCTCCAGTCGCGTCCCATATGTCCCATTTCGGCGGGACTCTGGGGCGGGCCGGCAGCCTGGCTTTCAAGTGCTGCCAGGTCTGACAGCACGGTGGCGCCGGTCAGGGGGTCTTGGAAGGTGTTGGATGCGCGTCCATCCCAGAAGAGCATGGGCGAATAGGCTGCGTTAATGACGGAGGGCGCCTTGCGGCCGGTCACTTGCACTCCGATGCCAAAAACATCTACGGGCCAGTAGGAACCATCGAGATCGGAGTTCGGGACCCCCGGGGAGCCGACCACGTCATCGATTGTGCCCAGAAGCCCATCCAATCCGGGGTGCAAACTATTGCCTCCTATCGAGCGCGGATCGCAACCTCCAGCGGAGGGAATGTGGCAGGTGGCGCAAGCGGTGGTCCGCGAGGATGAGAGTTGCTCGTCCCAATACAAAGCCTTGCCCAACTGCACCTTCTCAAAAGTTGTGGGATTTCCAGCCGGAGTTGGCACGGGAGGAAGTGATGACTGCGCCGTGGCGGCCGAACCGGTTGTAACCAGGACCGTGGCGATTAGAGCGTGTGAGAGATTCATGCTGAGAAGAAAAAGGGCCCTGTTTCCGGTTGGCGTGCGGAATGGGGAATCGAAGAAGTACCTCGGGTTCAATTAGATACTATCACATTCCCGTGATAACGGGCCCTCCAAGACATCCATTTGGAATGTTGCGATTGGGTCGTCTCAGGGTGGAGCCATGTTCGATCTCAACGTGGAAATTGTTTCCAAGGCAACAGAACTAGGTGGCACGACGGCACCGAGGCGTATGACCTTGTCCCAGGCCTTCGTCGAGTGCCTACCTCACCATTGCGAACTAGTCATCCCCTCCCTCCAAACAGCCCCCTTGGAGTTCATCTCCCCCACCCGTAATTCTTCAATTCGACGCTCTCGAATCCTCTTTCAAGAACCAGGACCTTCACCCTCTGGCCATTCAGTACAATCCCAGCCCAGCGAGCGCGGACTCCGTTTCACGCCCCCCCTGCCCGCCAGGAGACCTCAGGAAATGGAACCCCGCTCACAACTTTGGAAGCCAACCAATGAAAACCCAATATCTCCTGACCCTCCCCCTGTGCGCATTGTTCCTAGTCGCGTGTGACTCCAACAACGCCTCCAACACTTCACCGGTCCTGAATTCCGTGGGCGACCAAGTGGTGGTCGAAGGGCAGACTCTAGTCGTGAACCTATCCGCCACCGACCGCAACGGGGCGGACGTGCTGTCCTTCTCGGTGACCCCCACGCTGGGCTTCGCCGTGCTTACGGACAACGGTGATGGCACGGCCACTTATGAGCTGACCCCTGCCATTGGCGACACGAGCGTCTCCTCCGTGAACATCATGGTCACCGACAACGCGATTGCGTCCCTCTCCGACGCGGAAACCATCACGGTAACCGTGCCCGATGCGACCTTCACAGCCGTCAGTGGTACCGTCAAGGACGCCACCACCCTGGCCCCCATCGCCGATGCCATCGTGGGCGTGCAAACGACCCCTTTCCGCGCCGTGTCCGCATCCGACGGCACCTTCGAGATCTATCTGGCCCCGGGCAACAACCAAATCGTCGCGGGCGGCAAGAAGGGCTTCTTCAACAGCTCCGTGGCCGCCAACGCAGCCTCCTTCGACATCGAGATACTGCTGACCGAGGTGCCCCTGGGCACCAACACCGGCTACGCCTTTGTGGATTCCACGGATTGCGGCGTCTGCCACCCCAACCAAGAAGCCGAGTGGAACAACTCTGCCATGGCCCTTGCAGGAACCAACACCTGGGTGCATGACATCTACGCCGGCGACGGCACGGCCGGGGGTTTGGGAGGTTTCGTATACACCCGGGACTCTGTCTTCGCGGGCACCAACCCCGATTCCGAATGCGCTTCCTGCCACCAGCCCGAACGCTGGGTTTCCGCCGGCTTCTCCGGACGCATGGAAGGCCCGACCGACGGCACCTACCCCTCAGCTGCCGTGACCCACGGCATCTCCTGTGACGTGTGCCACAAGATCGCGGATGTGGACAGGGACAAGATCAATACCCCAGGCATCTTCCCCGGCGCCGTGACCATCAACCTGCCTGACTCTGGCCAGATTCAGTACGGTGCTTATCCCGACTCGGACTTCCACGCCGCCGGCACCATGGAGCCGGCCTACCAACCGCAGCTCATGGCCGAGGTTTGCGGTGCTTGTCACCAGGACAAGAACGACCCGGACGAGAACCACAGCTACAACGGCATCATCTCCGAGCCCACCTATACCGAATGGAAAGAGTCTGCCTTTGGCGACCCCAACTCGATTCACTTCAAGACTTGCGTGGATTGTCACATGCCTGCCACGGGAGCTACCCAGGCCTGCATCAACGTACCCTACCACCGGGACCCCAGCGCCATTCGTTCCCACGTGATCGAAGGCACGACGGCCGCATTCCTTGACAACGCGGTAGAACTCACGCTTCAAGCCAACGACGTTGGTGGCGAACTCCAGGTACAAGTGGACATTCTGAACAGCCTGACCGGGCACCACGTACCCACCGGCGTCACCATCCGTAACATGATCCTGGTCGTGCAGGCCTGGGAGGACGGAAATGATCCTCTCACCGATCCCCTGGTGAACACATCCACCCAGGTCATCCACGGTCTAGGTGGCGTGGGTAACCCCGCTCAGGGTTACTACGCTGGCCTGCCCGGTAAGTTCTTCGCCAAGCACAACCACGATGCCACGGGAGCGGGCCCCACGTTCTTCACGGACGCCACCGGTATCCTGTTCGATACCCGCATCCCGGCCCTGGCAACGGACACAACAAACTATACCTTCAGCATGCCCGCGACTGGAACCGGTACTGTGCACGTACGCGCCCGCCTGATCTACCGCCGTTCCTTCCGCTTCCTAACCGACGCCAAAGGCTGGACCCAAGACGGGCACGGCAATCCGCTAGAGGACGTGGCTGCCCCTTACTACGGGCACCTGATGGAGGAAGCCGTAGAGGACGTGGTATTCTAGTCGATAGTACTGCGTAGTACTGATTCGGTGGCCAGCGCTTCGGTATCCTGGGTTGCATCGCCATGAACAAACTTGGACTTATCGCTGTGATCGTGCTGGCTCTCGCCGGCTGTTGGATCTTTCTTCGCGGGCTGAACGATAGTTCCTCAGCAGAAGCAGAAACGGCCGCCCAGGCTGCCCTCGCCCGAGATCGCGCTTCCGCATTCTTCGGGGCGAAGGATCTCAATCAGGCGCGCGTGGCCATGGCGCCGCTAATTGAGGGACCCGATCCGGCCGTCAAGGACCTTGTGCGTGCTTCGGTTATCGACTTCCACGATCGCGCCCACCAGGACCCAGCCCCCCTATTCGAACGCTTGCGGGGCGCGGATCCAGAGAGTGCCGCCCTGCACTTCATGTTGGCACAGATGAAGGTCGAAAATGGAGAGTACGAGGGCGCTCTTGAGCACTACCGAACAGTTCTGTTGAGTGAGCCCAACGACTTGGCCTCGCAGCTGGGACTGGCCCTCATGCTCGATGATCTGGGTGAAGCGGAGGAAGCCGAGCAGCTGCTGCGTGGTGTGGCCGGGATTGGGGTCGAGCATGGCGGAGCCTGGACGGTTACCGCGGTCTATCGTCTGTATCGCATGGCCCTGGTGGCAGGTCGAAAGACGGACGAGCAGCGCTACTACGAGCTCTATGAACAACTCACGAGTCTCGGCTACAAGGCATTGACTCCCCCCCAGCGGGACCGTGGAAACCTGGCCATTGTGCAACCGGCGACGCCGGCGGGCATCGGTCCCAAGCAACCTGGCCCCTCCCCGACCTTCCGCCGCGAGGCCACCATCCTTCCAGAATTCGCGGGGGCCAAGGAGTTCTTTGCTTGCGATCTCGATGGGGACGAGGACATCGACTTCGTTGCCGTCGGCCCAAACGGGCTGCTCTGCGCCCTTCGTGAAGGCACCGAATACCGAGTCGAAACGGTATTTGAAGGACCCGTCGAACACGTTCGGGTTTTCGACCTCGGAAACGATGACGCCATGGACTTGCTCGCCTGCCGCGGGACCGAGCTGCTGCTATTCGAAGCCGCCAGCGGTGCCGAAATCCTGCTTGAAGGCATGGCAGGTTGGGTCCCTTCCCCCCTTGAATTGCCGCGCATGCCCGCACCGCCCGCGGACTTGGTCCTCGGCGACATCGACCACGAGGGAGACCTCGACCTACTCATCGTGGGAACTTTCGGTGCACGTCTGCTGCGCAACGATGGGGTGGCGCCACGTAGAAACGAAAAAGGGAACATCCTGCGGGGAACCTTCACCGACATCTCGGCCAAGGCATCGATGCCGACCGACGTCGAACTCACGTGGTGCAACACCGAGGACCTCGACAGCGACCAGGACGTCGACCTATTGATGGGTGGCCCCGAAACCGTATTCCTCATGGACAGCCTGCGACGCGACCGCTTCCAGAACGTGGCCGCACGGATGCTCGGCGAAGGCGTGACCATGCCGAGAAAGCCACTGGCCGCGGACCTCGACGCCGACGCGCGCCCCGATCTGCTTGTGCCGGACGCCCTATGGCGACAAACGGCCGATGGGCGATTGGTGACCGAACGCGAAGTACCAGACCTGCCCGATGGGGCGCAGATCCTCGCTACCGACCTGGACCTAGATGGCATTGTGGACATTGTGTGGACGGGAACAGATCAAGGGACCAATGGGATCCTGGCCTTCGGTTCAGCGGACGAGATGGCATTCGAGTTGGCGGGAGCAGAGGACTCCGACATCGCCGACGCGCCAATGATCGCGTGCGACTTTGACGCGGATTCCGACGTGGATCTCCTACGCATCAACGACGAAGGTTTGGTTTTGTTTCGCTGTGAAGGCCCGGTCGGCGGCGCCATCCCGCTTGCGCTGCGCGGGCTGAAGGACAACCGTCGCGCGGTCGGTGCGGTGGTCGAACTTCGCACCCAGGGTGCGTATCGACGCACCTACTGGCGCGGAGATGCGCAACTCGTAGGATGTGGATCGAATCCGCACCTCGACGTATTGCGCATCACATGGCCCAACGGAGCCGTGCAGACCTGGCTGGATGTCGAACCATCGGACGGGGCCGTTTTCGACACGAAAGGGGACGTTCTCGAACAGTCGGACTCTTTGAGCGGTTCGTGCCCATTCCTCTACACCTGGAACGGCGAGACCTACGAGTTCATTTCGGACGTGCTCGGCATCACGCCCCTCGGCCTGCCCATGGCACCCGGGGTGCTCGTTCCGCCTGACCACGACGAACACGTGCTCGTACGTGGGGATCAGCTTGTGCCGCGCAACGGAGTGCTCGAGATGCAGCTCACCGAGGAGCTGCGGGAGGTCACATACCTCGATCGCGTGCGTTTGGATGTGATCGATCACCCCACAGGCTCCGAGGTATACCCCAACGAACGCTTCACATTCCCACCCTTTCCCGAGGATCGAGTCCATGGGGTGCGGACGCCGTTGGTGCCCGTCAAAGCGATTGGCAATGCGGGTGAGGATTGGACTGCGGCCCTCGCAAGCGTGGACGGCGTGCACTCGGGACCAGCAGCGCCCTATGCGCGCCAGTATGTGGGTCTAGCCGCTCCCCACTGGGTCGAGCTGCATTTCGACCCCGACCAAACGAGAAGTACCGAACACCTACGGCTGCTGTTCACCGGCTGGTTCCTCTGGACCGACGCCAGCGTCAACATGGCAGCGGCCCGCGCGGCTGGCATCGACTTCGTGCCCCCCATCCTACAGGTGCCGGGGCCCAGGGGAGGTTGGGTCGACGCTGGACCGCCGATCGGATTCCCCGCTGGCAAAACCAAGACCATGGTGATCGACGTCAGCGACATTCTCGATCGTGAGGATCCACGCGTGCGCGTCGCTACCACGCTCTGCCTTTACTGGGATAGCATCCGATTGGCTATCGATGCCGGTGATCTGCCGATCCGGCGCGCATCCACCGAACCGATCAGCGCCCGATTGTGGTCGCGCGGTTTCAGCCAGCCGGTCGAAACCGAACGCAAGGACCTCCCCGAACGATTCCAATGGGACCTCCTGACCGAGCGTCCCCGCTGGAACCAACACCCCGGTCGATACACGCGCTATGGTGAAACGGTTGCGCTCCTGGGAGAGGTCGACGACCGCTTCGTAATCCTGGGCAGCGGAGACGCGCTGACCTTGCAATTCGATGTGAAGGACTTGCCGCCCCTCGCCGATGGCTGGACGCGAGATTACCTGGTGTACTTCGACGGCTGGGCTAAGGATCGCGATCCGAACACCCACGAGGCCCTCGAGGTCAGTCCCCTGCCCTTCCACGGCATGGGCGGCTATCCCTACGGCGCGGACGAGAGTTTCCCCTGGGACGAGATGCACCACAGTTGGGATAGGGAGTGGAACACGCGCCAGGGTCGGGGTCTGATTCCCCCCCTGTCGCCGCGCCGTGAGATGGAGTGGGTGCTGCGTTGACCTTGCCCTTTGGCACCGCGCGAATCGCCTATTGATCCAGCCATTTCGCGAGCGCTTCGGTGTGCTCGCTCTTCAAGGCTCGCAGGGCCGCGAGCTGGGCACGGGCACCCTTTTTGTTGCCCATGGCCAGATGCAGAAGACCAAGGTTGAGGCGCGTCTGGCCATGATTCGGGTCCAGTCGAACCGCTTTGAGATACATCTTCAAGGCCGGTTCGTACTGCTGCTGATGGTGATAGGCCTCCGCCAAACTCAAGGCGGCGGGAAAGTACAGGGGATCAAGCTCGTGCGCTTGCTCGAAGTGCTGGATCGCAAGGTCGTAACGCCCCTGTTTCAAACGAGCCTGCCCAGTTTTGTGGTGGAAGCTTGCCGGCGAGGCTTCTTGCAGGTCGACTCCAGCCAGGTGATATTCCGCGGCAGCGTGCTGCAACCCGCGTGCGGCGAAAAGCGACTCGAAGGCGCGCAGATTCGCAGTGGGTGTCGGTGTCAGCCATCGGCCAGTGAAGGGAGCGGCAGCATTTCGCCGGGCCCCAGGTGGCAGGCCGATCAAACCAAGATCGGCCTTGAGGGTCCCTGAATCGAGCTGTCCCCGATACATGGCCAGTAACCATCCGTTCGGGTCAATCAAGACACTGGTTGGCATGACGATGCTCTCTGCACTGTCGTGCAGCGTGGTCTGAAAGACCTCGAGCAAGTCCACCGCCTGATCGGTAGCAAAGCCCCGGGAGAAGCCCCACCCAATTCGATCCAGCTGTTCGAGCGCAAGCGTACGATCCTCGCCCTTGTCGATACTCACCGCAAGAATCTGAAAGCCCGCCGCGCGCAGGACCTTCGACTGCTCAACCAATTTGGTGAGCACCCGCAAGCTGGACGGATGACGGATGCCCCACAGGATCACCAGCAGCGGACGGCCTGTCCCGCTTGGCCCATTCTGGTCGATCCCTAGAAATGCTGCGGGACGGCCGTCACGAGACTCGAGCGCAAGGCGCGGCAAGGGCAAGGGCGCCGTGAGAACCGTGCGCGTGGATCCCTTCCATTTGGGAACCTCGATCTCGCCCCCAGCAAGGATCGGCATGGTCTTGGGCATGGGCATGGAAAGTGCGCGAGCCTGCCCGCTACCCTGTTCGAGCATGTAACGAGCACCTCGCTCCGGAGCCCCAAAGGCCTCCACATCCCCCCCCGGCCAGCGAACTTCGAGGGTCTCGACCTTCTCCTCGCCCAGCCCGAAGTGCACGTATGAGGAGGACTGCGCCAGGAACCCCTCGCCACAGCGCAGCGACCGTGACAGCCGGCGCCCGCTGTCGGTGACGACGGTCACGCGCGCTCCAATCGCGGACCGATTGCATTGCTTTCCATTAAGACGAAACGCGATCCAACCCTGCGCCGGCTGCCCACGGTTGACGAGGAAACGCACGCGAGGCCCCGTTCGATTGGTTACGAACAGGTCTTGATCGCCGTCCCCATCCCAGTCCACCCGAGCGACTGCTCTGCTGTCGTCGATGTGATCCAATCCGGCAGCATTGGACACATCGACAAACGATCCGCCACCCAAGTTCAGGAAGGCCACGTTGCGCTCATGACCGTTCCAAGAGTAACCCTTCCGGACCAACTTGCCGATCGCACCCCAGCCGCGTTGATAACTCTCGCTCGGCCCATCGGAAGCGGCGGGTGATTGCAGCACAACCTGTCGCCAAAAGAAGCTGCACAGATCCCCGAGCAGCGACCCCGTCACAAAGCCGTTGGGAGATACCAAATCCAGATTGCCGTCGTTGTCCAGATCAAGAAAGAGGCCACCCCAACCCCAGCGTCCCATGGCCGTCCCGCTGCGCTCGGACACATTCTCAAAGCCTGCGTCCCCGCGGTTGAGCAGCAGCGTATTACCCATGGCATGGTGACGGTAGGCCTCGGACACTGCAGATTCCTTCCCGTACTCACCTCCCCCCGTTAGACGGGCGCCCGAAGGCGAGTGCATATTGGTGACGTAAAGATCCATGCGCCCATCGCCGTCCACATCACCCCACGTGACCCCCATGCCGGCCGCAACGTCCTCGACTCCGAGGGTGGGAGCGACATCGACGAAGCGGCCTTCATCGTTGCGGTACAGGTTGTTGCGTCCGAAATCGTTGGCAACGTAGAGATCCTGATCACCGTCATCGTCGTAATCCTCCCAGGCGGCCGCAAAACTGAAGCGGCGATTGCCCGCGTCCAACCCAACTTCGACCGTCGCATCAGCGAAGGTCCAACCACCCTCGTTGCGCAGAAACACATTGGGCATGCCATTGTTCGCATCGTGGTAGGGCATGGGCAGCCCTTCATTGCCATATGGCGAAAGGTAGGAACAGACGTACAGGTCCAAGTCCCCATCCCCATCTGGATCTGCCGCTGCAAGGGATGTCGGGATCGACATTTTGAGGGTGTACTTATTCTCGAAGCGCGCGTGTCCATCATTGGCGTAGAGAACCAGCCCGGCAGCCGTCGAGACCGCAAGATCAAGGTCACCATCCCCATCGAGATCGACCAGAAGCGCACTCGACGAGTAGTCGAGGATATCCACCCCTGCTGCGGCCGAGACGTCCTGGACCACGCCCCAGGCTTTGTGAATGAGAAGCTTGTTTGGCAAGCCCCCGGGCTGGCACAGGTAAAGGTCCTCAAGCCCATCTCCGTCGACATCTCCGATGGCGAGGCCTTGGTGTCCCAACAAACCTGGATCGACATCAGAGGGGATTGTGGCGCGCCAATACGCGAGGCCCTGGCCTAGCTGTTCGGCGAGAGGTCCAACACCAAAGACAGCGCCGCTGGCATCCTCGAACCAGCCGTGGCTGGCATCCTCGAGGGTGATGGCTTCGAAGGTATCCACCGCCAGCTTGAGCAAAACCACGCCGTCGTCGCCTTCTCGCCATTGGCAGGTCCAGTATGCGTTATGCTGCAGACGGCCTGCGTCGCCATGGCCACTCGCTTGAACGCGCACACCTGTGACAAGCGTGCCGTCGACCACACGGACGTTGTCGACCACAAGGTCGAGACGTGCGTTTGCCTGGAAACCGTTGCGCCAGGTGGCAAGGGTCTGGGCGAGAGCAGCCGCACCATTTCCGATCGCATCGCTTTCGACCGAGCCACGAGAGATGCGCCACCCTTGCGGGCTGGCAATGTCCTCGGGCTTGCTTGGAAGAAGGGGGGGCGCGGCCAGACTGGGATCGACCCAGGCAAGAGTAGCAAGGTCCCCGACTCGGCCCGCATCCCAGGCTCGCATCACGATCCCAAAGCGCGAGCTCACCAACGCATTCCAACGCTCGGTGGGCCAGGTATCATCGCGGGCATCTAGCAGTGCGAGCTTGGCATGCAAGGCTGGGGCGACCCCGTGATGCGCCGCCCGAGGAAGGGGCGAGACTTCGCTCCGTTCATCTTGGGCCTGGCTTGCCAGGAACAAGAGCAGGATCGAGTTTGACAAGGTGGCGTATATCACGCGAGACATCATACGTTATGGTACGGAGTCGGGACAACTTCGATCGATTATGGGGTCCCGACTCCGTACTATCGCTATCGACTGCGCCGCCCAAACAAAGCGTACAGCGCAGGCAAAACGATCAGCGTGAGCACATTGTCAGCGATCACCCCGCCAATAACGACGGTGGCCAGGGGCCGTTGCACTTCTGCACCGACTCCCGTATTGAGCGCCATGGGAATGAACCCCAAGGCCGCAACCATCGCCGTCATCAAGATGGGTCGCAAACGGATCAGCCGTGTTTCCTCAACGGCTTCTTCGAGCCCCAGGCCTTCGTCATCGATCTTGCGTCGGATGGTCGACACGAGAACCAAACCATTGAGCATCGACACGCCCGCCACGGCCACGAAACCGATGGCAGCCGAGATCGTGAATGGCATGCCTCGCACCCAGAGGGCGACGACGCCGCCGAAGGCTGCGAAGGGTGCGCCGGTCGCGATCATCGCCGCGTCACGAATGGTGCCGGTGCTTAGGAAGAGCAGGAATAGGATCGCAATCAGGGCGATTGGAATGATCACGCCCATCCGGCGACTGGCTCTTTGCAGGTGCTCAAACTGTCCACCGAGCCGGGTGAAGTAACCCGGGGGCAGCGTGATGTCGGCGGCGATGCGCTCCTGCGCTTCGGCGACAAAGCTGCCCAGGTCGCGATCCACCACGTTCGCCTGAACGACGATTCGGCGCTTTTGCCACTCCCTTGTGATCGTGGAAGGACCTTCGACCTCGCGGAATGACACCAGTTTGGTGATGGGGATCCTCTGGCCGGATGCGGTCGGGACGCGCAGCTTGCGAACCGCCATGGGGTCCTGGCGGTACTTCTCATCGAGCCGCACAACCAGGTCGAATCTGCGTTGCTCTTCGCGGATCTCACCCACCTTCACCTCTCCGATCGCTCCGACCAATCCCAGCACATGTGCCACGGAGATTCCATGGCGCGACAGGGCCTCGCGGTTGACTTCGATCTCCAGGATCGGTTGGCCGGTGACCTGCTCCGCGGAAACTCCGGTGGCGCCCGGTATCGTTTCCAGCAATTGCTGAATCTCCAGGGCTTTCGCTTTGAGCACATCGAGATCATCACCAAACAACTTGACCCCGAGATCGGCACGTATGCCAGCGGTCATCTCATTGACCCGCATCTCGATCGGTTGCGTGAAGATGGAGCGCATCCCAGGCATCGACTGAAGCGTCGTTTGCATCTGTGCGGTCAGCGAAGCTTGGTCCGTGGCCTGGGTCCACTGCTCGCGGGGCGTGAGAGTGATGAAGACGTCGGTGACCTCGATGCCCATGGGATCGGTGGCTACCTGGGCAGTACCGGTGCGACTCCAAATATCGCGTATCTCGTCGGGGAACTCTTTCTTGAGCATTCCCTCGAGCTGCTGGCCGTACCTCAAGGACTCGTCGAGCGAAACCCCAGACAGGCGCACCGTATTGATGACGATCGCCTCCTCATAGAGCCTGGGGATGAAGGTCGTTCCGAGTTGCGAGGCGAGCACGCCACCCAGGGCGAGCACACCAATGCCGAAGAGCACCACGCTGCGGGGGAAGCGCAGGGCGCCCCGCACGATCGGTCGATAGACCCACTGCACGGCTCGAACGAGAATGTTCTCTCGTGCATGCGCCTTCGCCTTCTGCAAACCAAAGCTCGCGAGCACCGGGATCAGTGTCAGGGAAAAGACCAGGGAGCCGGATAGGGCGAAGATCACGGTCAAGGCCATGGGCCTGAACAAACGTCCCTCCACACCCTCAAGCAGCAAGATGGGAAGGTAGACGATGAGGATGATCAACTCGCCGAACATGGTCGGTTTGCGCACCTCGATCGTTGCGTCTCTCACGATGTCGATATTGGAGCGGGTGCCCCCCTCGAGCTTCATTCGGCGCACACAGTTCTCGACGATGATGACCGAACTGTCGACGACCAGTCCGAAGTCGATGGCGCCCAGGCTCAGAAGGCTCGCCGAAATGCCAAAGCGCAGCATGGCACTGAAGGAGAAGAGCATTGCGAGCGGGATGGCTGACGCAACGATGAGTCCGGCGCGAAGATTGCCTAGGAAGATGAAGAGCACCGCAATGACCAGCAGTGCGCCCTCCAGCAAGTTCTCCCGAACGGTCGCAATGACCCGATCCACCAGTTCGGTGCGGTCATAAAGCACTTTGACGTGCACGCCCTCGGGCAGGCTCTTGGCCGCCTCCTCCAGACGATCCCGGAGTCGGTTCGTGACCTCGTGGCTATTCTCCCCCATGAGCATGAAACCGAGGCCCAGCACGATTTCGCCCGTACCGCCCGCCGTCACTCCCCCACGGCGGATCTGATGCCCCACCTCTACTTTCGCCAGGTCACGGATGCGGATGGGCACGCCCCCATGCTCCGCCACGACAATGCCTTCCAGCTCGGGAATGCTCTTTACAAGGCCGATGCCATGGACCACGTGCATTTCGCCCGCATTCGCAATCACACCGCCGCCTACGTTCTCATTGTTGTCGCGCAGAGCCTTGATGACGTCATCAAGGGCCAGCCCATGTTCGAGCAGCCGCAGGGGTTCGACGACGACGTGGTACTGCTGCTTGCGCCCGCCCCAGGTGTTGACCTCAGCCACTCCCTGTACGGTCAGAAGTTGGGGCCGCAACACCCAGTCGTGCAGAGTGGTCAACTCCGCCAAGCTTACCCTTTCGCTATGCAGGGCATAGTGAAGGACCTCACCCAGTCCTGTTGCGATGGGTCCCATCTGCGGGGATTCCAGCCCCTTGGGAAGCTCAACGGTTTGCAAGCGCTCTCCGATGAGCTGCCGGGCAAAGTAGACATCCACACCGTCCTCGAAGAGAGCCACCACTTGGGATAGGCCGAACTTGGAAGTGGAGCGAACTGCGGTCAGACCGGGAAGTCCACCGATCGCCTGCTCTACCGGAAAGGTAATCTGCTGCTCAATTTCAATCGGGCTCAGCGATGGCGCATTCGTATTGACTTGCACCTGCACCGGAACAGTTTCCGGAAATGCATCGATGGGCAGATTTGCCAGGGACCAGAGGCCACCTGCGATCAGCAGCGCGGACAGGGCCAGAACACTGATTCGGTTTCGAAGCGACCAACCAACTATTGCGTCAAACATGGGAGTCTTTGGTTATTCTCCGAGGTGATCTACTTCGCAGCAACCCGCACCGATGCTGCCTTTTCGCAACTCGGTCTTTAGCAGGAAGCTGCCCTGGGTTACGACCGACTCTCCGCCAGACAAACCACTGAGAACTTCATAATAACCATCGACTTGGTACCCCAATCGCAACTTGCGGGGTTGGTACTCGGTAGGAGATTTGCGCTCGAAGGCCACGTTGCAGCAGCCTTCCCACTGTACGGCCGCTTTGGGCAACAATACCGCATCGCTCTCGTCGCGCGTCACAATTTTGGCAGTTGCAAAACTGTGGGCACGCAGGATGCCCTCCTGGTTCGAGAACTCAGCGCGCACCTTGACCGTACGGGTTCGCTTGTCCACATCACTGCTCACCCAAGTCACCTGGCCACCAAGGGTTTCTCCTGGCCAACCTTCTACCGACAGCAACACGGGCTGACCGGTCTGGATGAAGCGTATCTCCGTTTGGTCCACGTCGATCATGGCCCACATCCTGGACGTGTCCGCGATGCTGATAGCAGACGCGCCCGGTGATGCGAGTTCGCCCAACACGGCGTCGAGGCCAACGACAACACCCGAGAAGGGTGCAGATAGGCTCAACAGGGAAGATGTGTCCGATTCCGTTTTTGTCGTTTCAATCTGTTGGGCATTCAAGCCGAAGTTTCTCAGGCGTTGCTCGGCGGTTGCCAATGCGATTTCGCTTTCCACCAGCTTGGTCTCCGCTTCGAGCATGTCCTTGTCGGTCGAGAGTCCCTTCATGAGCAGGGTCTGCTCGCGTTGGCTGTTCTTTGTCCATAGGGACACATGGGCTGCAGCCCGGAGGAGCTCCGCCTTGGCCACGCCCAGGTCGGCCGAATCGAGAATGAGCAGCACATCCCCCGCTTCCACCTGGTCACCCAGATCCCGTCGCACTTCGACCACGGTTCCTGCCGCCCGGGGCGCCAAGTTCGCAAAAGCGCGCGAGTCGTACTCTATCGTTGCGGGAGCCTCGAGGGTCTTGCGCAACTTGCCGCGCTGTACTTGCTCCAAAATAAGACCCGCGGTCTCAGCCACGCTCGCCGAAGAAAGCGCGATGACACTGGAACCCGTCGAGCATTTCAGTGACGGGAAAGTCAGCACCCGTGGCGTGCCAGAGAAAGCCTCCGGTCCCGCTTGTCCCGCAGCATCGGCACCCGAAGTCTTGTAGCGATCCAAGGTGCCGGGATTGCAGAGTTCGCAGTGCGACTCGGGCAATCCATGACCACCGCACCAATCGTTCTCACTGCGGAAGGCCTGCTCGAGATCGTCGCGGCATTTGGTGCACAGCGCCTCGGGCACGCCGTGGCCTCCACAGAATCCCATCTGGTCGATGACCACGGGAAAGCAGAAGGGGCAGTACGAGACTTGGTGTTTCGCACAGGCCTCGGACGCCTCTTGGGTGGCGAGCTCTTCGTTTCCCTTGTCCTTCCACTTGTCCAGAACGCCGGGGTTGCAGAGTTCGCAGTGCGATTCGGGCAAGCCATGGCCACCGCACCAATCGTTTTCACTGCGGAAGGCGTCTTCTAGATCGTCGCGGCATTTGGTGCACAGCGCTTCGGGCACGCCGTGGCCTCCGCAGAATCCCATCTGGTCGATGACAGCGGGGAAGCAGAAGGGGCAGTTCGCGACTTTGTGTTTCGCGCAGGCTTCCGACGCCTCTTGTGTGGCGACCTCTTCGCTTCCCATCTCCTTCCACTTGTCCAGAACCCCGGGGTTGCAGAGTTCGCAGTGGGATTCGGGTAGGCCGTGGCCGCCACACCAGTCGTTTTCACTGCGGAAGGCGGCTTCCAGATCGTCGCGACACTTGGTGCACAGCGCTTCGGGCACGCCGTGACCTCCGCAGAATCCCATCTGGTCGATGACAGCGGGGAAGCAGAAGGGGCAGTTCGCGACTTTGTGTTTTGCACAGGCTTCCGACGCCGATTGCGTGGCGACCTCTTTGCTTCCCGTGCCCTTCCACTTGTCCAGAACACCCGGGTTGCAGAGCTCGCAGTGCGATTCGGGCAAGCCGTGGCCGCCACACCAGTCGTTTTCACTGCGGAAGGCGGCTTCCAGATCGTCGCGGCACTTGGTGCACACCGCTTCGGGCACGCCGTGACCCTTGCAGAAGCCCATCGTTTCGAGCAACTCCGGCGAGCAAAACGGGCAACGTGAGACGTTGTGTTTCGTGCAAGCACCATCGGCGACGGTCTCAAATTTCGCCGACGAGGCCGGCTCAGATGGCCCGCAACCTATCAACCCCATGCCAATAGTCATCAGGGCGAGGGCGAGGATTCGTAGTGTGTGCTTCATGATTAGTGCTTTCCTTCCTGTGTATGTTTGACGAGTAGATCTTCCCGAGAAGTACCTGTGGCACGCTCCAAATCTGAAAGTGCGATGGCGGCTTGAAGTGAACGATGGGCGAGGGCGCTGCGCGTCGCGAGCAGTTTGCGTTGGGCCTCGAGGGCGGGGAACATGGTTGTTTTGCCCAACTGATAGCTCTCGCGCGCTTGGGAAAAGGCCTGTTCCGCGCAGGTGAGGATGTCATCACGATAGATCGCGAGGCTGCCTCGACTCGCTTCCACCTGTGCCATTGCGGAGTAGACTTCCTGCTTCGCTAGAAGTTCGAGCGCAGTGAGAATCGCCCCATGCTGAGCAAGTGCCTCGCGGGCCTTGGCTATCTGGGCTTTGTTCTGGTCGAGAATGGGGAGTGCCATCTCGACGCCCGGTCCAAAACTCCATTCGTCCCCTTTTTCAGCCACCAGGCCCACATCGATGTTCCGAGCGAAGAGGCTCCGCTGCTTCTCCACTTCTGCAGCGGCCTGCTTGACCGCTTCTCTTGCAGCGCGTATGTCCAGCCTTTTTTCGAGGGCGAGCTTCTCGAGTCCATCCAGCGGTAGAAGCTGGGAGGGGGGTTCTGCCCAGGGCTCAGTCAGTTCGATCTCCTGCTTGCCCGGTTCGAGGCCAAGAAGAAGGCACAGTCTTGCATGGGCCTCTCGCGATGCCAAGGTGGCGTCCCGAAGGACCACCTTGATCTCCAGCCACTCCACCCTGGCCAGGTTGGCGTCGACGACGGTCCCCGCAGCAGCTTCTAGGCGCGCGTTTGCGAGACCGGAGAGCTGATTTGCCGATGCCAGATTTTCCTCTGCAATTTCAAGCAGGCGATCCGCCGAATTGGCCTCCAAGTACGCGCTGCGAATATCGCTTGCGAGCAGCGCCGCCCGGTTGGCGAGCTGGAGGACTTCGCGCTGCAAGTTGTATTCAGCAATGCGTTTCCGCTTTGGCCGTTGCAAAACATCGAACAAGCTCGCGAAGAGTCCGCCTTCGAATTCACTCCCGCCCCCCCCTGTCGGAGAACGAAGAGCCGCGCCCAGCGAAGGGTTCTTCAGGAGGCCCGCCTGCACCCGATCCGCGTGGGCCATTCCGATGTTGCGAAACGCAGCCTGCAAAGCCGGGTTGTTCAGCAAGCCGATCTCGACCGCTTCCGAAAGTCCGAGGCCATCACCCAACAGCTCCCCCACCCGCTGCTCGGTTGCTTCCGGGCTGGATTCGGGATGGAAGACATTCTCGGAACCGGTGGCTGAGCGGATTTCGCCGACAACGCGGTCATAGTCGGGGGCCGGGTAGACCGAAGCACAGGAAGCAAAGCCCAGAAACCAGGCTGCTGTCGCCAAACCTATTCTATTTCGTGCCATTGAGTTTCTCCGCAACAGTGTCGGTGAGTTCGAGCCAGAACGGATCACCAATTCGGTAGTAGGCGAGTTTGCCCTGCGCTCGGAAATCGACCGCGCCGATTCGGCGAAGTTCGCGAAGCTGCTGGGACATGCCGGAAAACGAGAGCCCCAGAACGTGTGCCAAGTCACACACGCAAAGCTCCCTGCCTTCGAGCGCCTTCAAGACCCGCAGGCGTCCGGGGTGCGCTAGAACCTTCAAGGCCGTCGCCAGACCACGGCTCTGGGCGTCCGGCGGCAGGTCCGCTCGCGCGGCAGCCGCCCTCGGACCATCCAAACAGTCGACTTCACAAAGGCCCTCAGCGACCTGTCGTTCCCCTTTCTTCATTGCTTCATTTTCGCAAATGGTGAAATGAGAGTCAAGGAAACCGCCCCAATGCCGCTCCAGACCCCTACAAGCCCCCTCTCCCCCCTCCCAGGGCCCATTTCACCCTCCTTCCCCCGCAATACCACCCGCTTTCTCACCCCGTTGAGGATGGCCATCCGAAAAAGGACCCCCAGCCGGCTCCAGCCACCCGTGGCAGCATCCCGAGGTCCGAACATCCCTGTGCTTGGTCCTTCATGAAAGCGATCCTTCGGCCTCCAGCAACCTGAAGGGCGGGCTTGTGAAGAAGGGTATCGGGCAACTTCGACCAATCTTTGGGCGATCACCCCCGTGCCAAACCAGCTTGATCAAACCCACGGAGGCCGACCTTTGAGAAACGATCGGTGTTGTCCCCGCGCAGCACGCCGCGAGCCTCAGGCAGCCAACGGAGCCTCCACGCGTTCCCTGCCTCCGTTGTCATTCCCTACTCTCATTGATTGATCGCTCCAGGGGGATCCGCGCGATTCACATAGGAGTGCAGCACCTGGTTGATTCTTGTAGCCGTGATCAGGGGCCGTTGGAGTTGCCCTGGTTGTGAGTAGATCAGGGTTTCGGTTTGGTTGTCGGGGTCGTCCTCCACCCAGAGCACGCCGTTCTTGCTGGGGTGGGTTATCAAGGGAGCATCGCCCCATCGAACATCGCTAGAGAGCAGGGTGGGAGAAGTTGGCGTCGCCATGGGTATTTCGAGCGCGGAGAATTCTTGCGCCGAAGTATCACGCAGGGTGGCGTACAGGGTTTGCGAGTCGCTGGACCAGACGGGGTAAATGTAATTGGCGAAGGGGATTGAGGAGGGAATCTCCACCAAGGACCCCTGGCCCAATGTGTCGTATACGAACAGAGAGCGCACGGGACCTGAACCTTGCTTTTTTGCAGCGAAAGCAAGGTACCGGCCGTCTGGAGACCAGGTCACGAAGCGGATGAATTCTCCACTCTCTATCTCCGAAAAAACGTCCGTGAACTGATTCTGGCCGGTCGCAATCGACAACCTCGGAGTTGAGACCGGATTTAACGAGGTATGCATAAATGCGAGCTTGTTTCCGCCGGGAGACCATCCGCATAGGGCGATGCCGCTTAGTGGAACCATGGCATACGGGTAGCTCACAAAAGTCGGATTGGAAGTACTGGAGAACCCCAACCTTCTTTCGGCTTCTCCGTATTCTCGGTCTACCCGTACCAGGTACGAACCATCGGGGGAATAGGAGAAGGCAGAGACGGAAATCCCGGCACCAGAGATGCGTTGGTAGGTATTCGTGGCCTCGTCATATTGGTTGAGCGGGAGGATGCTCCCGCCCTGGTAAGCTTCGGTGGTCAGGTAGGCGACAGAATCCGCACTCCATTCGACGTGGGCCCCAGTGCGGTAAAAAGTATCCACCAAAACCTGCACGATGGAACCACCGGGTCCTCGGACTTGATACTCCGACTGCGGGGGGTAGCCCGAATCAACCCGCTGGGTGAGCAACGCAGAATCGTCCTCGGCCCATCCCCGATAGAGCACCCGATCCTGATCCCCATTGAGCCGCCGCCAGTCCTTTGAGGTGGTACAACCCAGGTAGCTGTCGACCGCGCTTGTGCTCGACAGGGGATAGGGATAGAAGAAGTTTTGGACCATGAAGTTTTGGCCCGCTTTGTCCCAAAGGACCACCGCGGAATCGAGCGTCCAACCGTTGCGATCCATGGGCAACTCCCAGCTCACCTGGTCGGCGAGCCTCATCATGTGAACCCCGTTTACATTCCCCACTTGTATGGTCAAAGCCAAGTGGGTTCGATCGGGAGAAAGGGTCAATCCTTCGTATCGCAAGCCATCGAATTCCGGGGTCCGGTGAGCAGGCGAGAACCGCTGCCATCCAACGAAACCCAACGAGCTTCCGATTCGATCTGCCCAACGGGTATGTAGTTGACGACGATCCCATTTGAAACAAACGGAACGGAGGTCGCAGACAATGAAGCATCGCAACCGGCAAGTGAGATGAGGACAAAGCCCATTAGGGCCTTGGGGGCGGATAAGTAGAATTTCATGGTCATTCGCGGAAACCCCATGGTAGTCGACCCCTCATCGCCTGGGCTAGTCAGGTGGAAAAAACCGGGCCGGCAATACGGAATCTGATTTCTTTGCCCCACTCGCTCTGGCCATGGTCCGCAACATCCTCGAGATGGGGCACGGCCGGGATGCAAGAGAGCATCGAGAAGGGCGTGCGCTTCAACTCCATCCAAATTGCAATCCGTGGAATGGTCAAGCAGCGGGTTTGCGGCCAGGGCCCCGTGCCACCCCACGTCTATCCAGTACCAACGTTGATTCTTTTGCGTTGATTCAAGCCACTCATCCCGTTCCAGGCGGCCGCCCTGGTTCTCGATGGTACGGCTGGAGCCTTCGTTGTTGGAGTCGCAGGTCAAGAGGGCTTTCTTTATCCCCAATCGGCGGCATTCGGTGAGTGCCGAAGCCAGCATGCGGGAGGCCACGCCTTGCCCGCTGTGGGCGGGGGCCAGCGGGAATCCGATATGGCCTCCCGTGATTTCCAGGCTGGGAACAAGGGAGTGCCGGATATGGATCACGCCTTGCAGTACGCCGGCTTGTTGCCAAAAGAATGTGGGGCAGGGGACCCAAGCGTGTACGACGTCGAGGCGCACGGGCCTCTGATGGAAGGCCTGCTCCTCGCCCTGTCGGGATCAACCGGCAAGGTCATCTGGAAAAGCGGGGTCATGGTCAGGACAATCGGCAGGTGATCTCGTCACGGTCGGGGGATGATCTGCGGTTCTACGACCGACTCGAGTCGTACGTCAAAATCGTACGCCGCATCCAGGGGCGCTGGTTTCATTTCGTGGTGGAAGAAACGCGCCCCGGTTATGTGCACTCCTGCACGGTGGATGACCTGGAGCACATGTTGAACAATGTGCTGTTCGACGACTTGGCGGAGCTGGACCGACTGCGTTCCGCAGGGTTTCGATTCCAAGAGGGTCGCCGCACGTTCGATGCACCCATGACCCTGGCCGCGGCGAGAACGCTCCAGCTGTACCACACGCTCCCCCACGAACTCGGACACTACTTGGATTACCAAGAGAAGGTTGTGACGCCGGTCCAGGAAGACCGCAGACGGCTTGAAGCGGTGGACCGCGCTACCGAGGCCCCGGGCGTGAAAGATGAACACCCGATCTGGGATGAGTGGGACACCCTGTTCGATCGACTCAGCAAACGCGGGGACCGGCTCTGGGACCTCTACTGGAAACGACCCACGAGCGAACGCGAGGTTTACGCACACCGCGCGGCCAAGCGCATGGCGGATCGGTTGAGAAAGCTGAATGTGATCCCCTTCGAGCGCAAACTGGATCCGGAGAGTCTGGCCAATGATGGCCTGCGCTGGTCGGACATCTCCGAGGAGCCGGAGCCCAGGCAGGATTGGAAGACACCCCGTCCATGGAGTGCTGTGTGTCTGTCAGGAGCAAGAGTGACACGCAGAAGGCGCATTGGCTTGGGGACCGGTGCGACCCGGTATCTTCACATACCCATCCCCGCCCTGGTTTCCTACAATCCCTGCGGCTCACCACCGCTCCCCGCCACGAGTTCGAGCTATCCCTCAAAACGTCAATCCACCGTAAGAGGGTGCGCCCATGAAGGTCCTATTCTTGCTAAGCGACTACGTGTTGCACAACTCGCTCCTGACGCACTACGCGGCCACGCGGCCGGATGATCCACTCGCGGTGGTCAAGATTCCGCTGGTGCTGAAGGGCAAAGGGCGCCGGGGCACCGCCGAACGCATTCTGCCACAACTCTCACGCCGCTTTGCCATGGGCAAGCTTATGGAGTACGTGAGTCTGTTGACGATCACAGCTTTGCCCAAGGTCATGGCGCGGGGCGCGATTTTCCGTCGGTTGCGCGCCACCTGCCGCCGCCAGGGCATTCCCTTCCAGCGCGCCAAAAATGTGATGAGCCCGGAGACGCTGGCCTTCGTCCGTGGGTTTGCGCCCGACGTGATTGTGAGCCTCTGCCATCAGATCTTGAAGGAGCCACTGATCTCCCTGGCTCCCCTTGGAATCGTAAACGTGCATCCCGGGCTGCTGCCCGATTTTCGCGGCATCCAGCCGTACTTCTGGGAGCTTTCGGAAGGTTCAAAACAAGCCGGGGCAACCTTGCACTTGATCGAAGATGGAAGTATCGACACGGGCGGCGTGCTGGCGCGCGCAAGTTATCCAACGACGCCAGGCATGTCGGTGCAGTTGAACTACTACCTGACGATTCAGAGTGCTTCGCGACTGCTACCAGACTGCCTCGCCGCGCTGCAAAGCGGGGAGCTCGCCCCAGAAGTACAAGTAGAGAACGAAGGCGCCTACTACCGTTGGCCAGACTCCGCTGCATTCGAACGCCTGCGCGCCCAGGGTCATTGCCTGATTTCCTATCGCCAGCTATTGGGCATCCTGGCTGGACGCTACGACGGCCATCGGGCGGATACCGTGTGCATGCGGGACAGGGCGTGAACGGTCCATTGAACCACGGGGCTAGCAGATGGCCAAGCAAGTCCCACAGGCCTGCCCCCACAGCCGCCTTGCGAAGCGAGCCCTCATCCCCCAGAATCACACCATGCAGAGTTCTCTCCGGGCTATTCGCGCGGACATAACCAAGCTGACAGTGGACGCAATCGTAAACGCCGCGAACTCCTCATTGCTTGGCAGCGGCGGAGTCGACGGGGCCATCCATCGTGCTGCTGGTCCTGGGTTGGTACATGAGTGTCGCTTGCTCGACGGCTGCAGGACGGGAGAAGCGAAGCGAACAGCTGGGCACAATCTCCCCGCCAAGCACATCATCCATACGGTTGGTCCCATTTGGCACGGTGGCAGCAACGGGGAACCAGAACTGCTCGAGCGGTGCTACCGAAGCTGCATTGAAATTGCCGAGCAGCATCAGCTGCGAACTGTGGCCTTTCCGAGCATTAGCACGGGCATCTTTGGTTATCCGATCACACTTGCCGCACGCTCTAGCGCCTGATCTCCCGATCTTGGACTGTGGCATTGGCGACAAGCCGGAAACGAGACACCCCTTCACCCAGGGAACCGACACCCTGGCCCGGAACCCGATACGGCTCCGCCCCCGGAGCGCCGCGCTGCACCTTAGCCAGCTTGAGGTTGGCTGCGCGTGGACTCCCCCAATAGGGAAGGGATGCCTTCTCTACCCCCCTTGACGGGTGGCATAAGCTGTGCGTGTTCCTGGATTTTGGAGAATCTGGGGTGCCCTTCGTTCACTCCAACCGAGCTGCATCCAGGTCGCAGTTTAACCGATTATGCTCTTCTTCATGAACTGGGCGTGGCGCTTCCCAAACCCTACCTGTCCTGAAGGTATTTCTCTAAGGCGTCTTGCTCGCGTACATAAGTCGAAAGCAGTTTTGAATTCCCACGGACTGCTGGCAAGGCGAGGATTTCATCCATAACCTCTGCACCAGTCCAAGCATCGCCTGTGGAGACTAGAACACGGACAAGGTGGAGCAGGGTGATGTGGTCAGCTCGGCTTGTACTTTGGACAGCCAGTTGGGCCAAAGCCACGGCAGTCTGCTTGTTAATGGAATCGCCGCGGGCGAGCTTGGAAGCCAAACTGCTCACTTCCCGCGCCATGGAAGGCTTGCTTTGAAGCAAGGCCTTGAGCACCCTAGTCGCCTCCTCGGGCTGCCCCGTACCCGCTAGAGTCCTACCATAATTAAACTGCAAGGAATGGTTTTTCGGGTCGAGCTTAACCGCTTGGCCAAAAGCCTGTGCCGCACGCTCCCACCGTCGCAACATAACAGAGATCCTAGCGAGGTTGGTCCACGCCAAGGGCTTTCGGTCATCAATTTCGACCGCACGCTCAAGGGCTATGGCGGATTGCTCCAAGAGCCCGAGTTCACGCTCTGTGGTGCCGAGCAGAAACCAAGCCTCCGCATGGTCTGGATTGTGCTCCACAATACGGAGTAGGGCTCTCTTGGCAAGCTTGTAGCTGCCAATGGCCATCCGTGCTCTCGCGATTCCTAGGCGAGCTTCGATCATGTTGGGCTTCCTTGCCAGGGCAAGGCGAAATTGCGATTCAGCCTTCCGGGGCTGGTCGAGCTCAAGAAAGATTTGACCAATATGACATCTCTCCTTCGCGCGGGGCCTAATCTTGCAAGCAAGCTTGAACTCCTCCACCGCTCCTGCCAAGTCGCCGGTCAACTTGAGAGCGGTGCCCAAATTCATGTGGGCGGCATAAAAACCTGGCTGCACCCCTGTGGCACGGAGGGCGTGAGGAATCGCCTTGCTCGGCTCGTTGCTCTCAAGATATCCGGCAGCAAGGCAGTTCATGGCGCAAACATTGGTTGGAGAGACCTCAAGCACAGATTTCCACAAACGTTCGTTTGTGGAGTAGTCCTGATTACGCCTGATCGTTGCCAAGGAGAGAACACAAAGTACTGCGAGGAAAAGTGCTGTCAGCGGTAGGCGTGGTTTCCAACGGTCCCAAAGAACCCAGGCCAATGCAGAGAGCAGGGTCACGGGTGCCAACAGCGGCAGATATAGGCGGTATTCGACCATCAAGTCGTTGATCTCCACAAAACTCGACGTGGGCGCGAGCACGAGAAAGAAGAGGGCTCCGGCTACCCCCATCCAACTGCGTCGCATCAAGCCCCAAAGCGTTGCGCCCAACGCCCCAACGATCGGAATAGAAGGCAGGATGATTGCCAACAGGCCCTGCGCGGGCGCACGGTCATAATCGAAACAAAGAGGCCAGGGCAATATGCTGAGCCGTATGTAGTCGACCACAACTCCAGGCTGGCTGGCCGCATAGACCCAGCGTCCAAGCTCTCCCTGTGATGTGCTCGTTCGCGGCGCTACGATCACAAGAAGCGCAGTGAGGATTAGAACCAAACTCCCATGCAAGGCCCAACGGCGCCGCAGGGCTTCCCTCAGGCTTGGAGCAAGTAGCACGGCATCTAGAATGAGTGCAACCGGAATAACCGCGACCATGACCTCCTTCGTACCAATTCCAAGCAAACACAGTGCCACGGCAAGCACCCCCCATGACTTAGGCCGAAAACCCTCCGAACAGCGCTGAACGCTGTATAGGGTCGCGATGAAGAACAGCCCCATCAAGGACTCACTGCGCTGCCAAACATAGGTCACCGCCATCGTGTTGATCGGGTGAGCCATCCATAGGGCCGAGATGGAAAAGGCAAGGGCCTGTGCCCCGTCAGCAGCCTTGGCGCCCAGACGTCCGCTTCTCAGCAAACGTTGCAGAAGGGCAAAGAGCAGCGACGCTGTGCAGGCATGAATCAACACATTGACGAAACGGAAACCGGCCGGATCAAGCCCACAAAAGGCGTTATTCAGTACCAGACTGAACGTGAGAACCGGGCGGTTGACGTGCCCGCCAATGGGCCAGAACTGCTGAATAGAGGGGTCACCGGCGATGAAGGACCAATCGTCCAGGTGCCACGGCGCGGACAAACTGCCCCAATAGAGTCCGAAGCACAGGAGCGTGAGCAGCAGCGGAGGTAGGAAAACACCTACGCTCTTGGGGGGATCGGTTAGCTTAGTCATCTCTCAAGTACAGTGTGGGGATACGGCAGCACAAGGATAGCAAGTGGGCTCCCAGGCATTCCGAATCGGCCTCGTCATTTGCTAGTTTTCTGCTTCATCTCCAAATAGGTTCATTTCACAACGTCCATTCACAAGCTCGCTGAGTTCTTCATTCGACCGGTAGCTGTCTGTGCGATTGCGAGTCTTGAGTTCCAGGGTCAACTTGGGCTTTTCTAGCCTGTAACTATCGCAGAATGACTGTAGCTCCAATCCAGGATCCAGGACCAATTCCTCGTACCGCACGATATTCAATCGATCCCGCAGCGAATGAATCGCACGTGCGTAGTGATTCCAAATCTCAACCCGACGTTCATCCGGATCGCTTGTTTGGAACTGGATGTGAGTCAATGGTCCATCGGGAGGGTCGATTTTGGAGATACCGAAATGGGGTGGGCACCGCTTCCAGGAACTGATGGCATAAAGTGGATGACGCACCAGCACACAAACATTCCACCCCTCATCACATAGTTCCTCCAACCGGTTGAGGTAGGGTAGGGTCCACTTTTGGGCGAGAACAAACTGGTCATCCTCGACAGGAATGACCCGGCCGTCCCGCTGGGTCCCTCCACCGATCGTGTTGGTTGTTAGGGAGCCGCTTCCGGAGTACTTATTGGTGACCGGCAAACCTGCAGTGACGCGTGCCCGTATCCGGCGGTAGAAGGAGAACGTGTTGTCGGTGAAAGAAATTTCATTCAGACAAACAACGTTTGGGATCGAATTGAGAAGGGTTGAATACAAACTCGTCCCACTGCGAGGAAAACCCGTGACGATGGCATTGCGTTCCAGTTCGGCCTTTCGAGTGCGGCCCTTGTGATACATCTCCCCCAGCCAATCTCGCAATTGAAGCATGTACCACAACCCTGGAGCGTGCGAAATGCGCTGACGCAGTGGTGCTCGATCCAATTTGGCCACCTGCCGCCAATCACTTTGCTGCTCCATCAAGTCCCAGATATAGGGATGCTCAAGGGCTATTCGCCTGAGGGCCGAAACCGTGCTGCGGGACTTGAGCAATTGCCTGGGGGAGTGATAGTGACAAAATACTGGCCGATCACTTTCATCAATGGGGCGCAGGTGCAAAGGGAAATTGTGCGTCTCACCAAGAAGGCCCACCTCCAAATTCAGCTTTTGAACCACTAGTGGCAGAGCAATCTGGTCGAGCCACGGCCGCTTGTTCTTGACCTGCGGATCCGCGTCAATCGCCAAACACATTTCGAGCAAAACCCGGCCGAAATCAACATTGCTCGGAACGACAACAAAACCGGCATTGTAATAGGGCAAGGTGGCCTCTCCACTGACTGTGGTCTCCCCTGCAATACTAGGCAAGGGTAAGCCAACCGCAGAATAGACCGCCTCCCATTCACTTGGGTCCTTTCCAAAAATAAGTGTATCGACAAACTTCGCATTAAA
>JAAETM010000286.1 GCA_024228395.1 bacterium
GCCAAACGCAGTTCGATCGAACCGTCACCGACCTTGCCACCCCACTCCTTGGAGCGTTTTTCCAACTGGTCGGCCAGCTCCTGATTTTCGCGCTGAAGGGCGCCGCGATCCGCTTGCTGCAAACGTGTGATGCGCTCTTGCGCTGCCAAGGATTCATCCTGACCAAGCAGTCCGCGCTGCACGGTGGCCAAGGTCTTTGCGCGCGTGGACTCCTTTCCCAGGGTGTCCAAAGCCGCCACCAAAACCTCGCGATCTTCGCTTTCAAGCCCCATGTCCAAGGCCTTTTCCATCAAGGGCAAGCGCTCCATCGTCGGGTCTTCCACCATCGCCTTCCAAGCCATCTGGCGCACGGCGGATCCGCCCAATCCCTGCTGCTTTGAAGACAAGATCGCCATGCGCAAAATCTGCCCACTGTGCACATCCCCCGCTTTCAAGGCACCTTGCAATATCTTCAACCGCGTCTCTTCATCCCCTTCCGCAAACTCCTTCTCAACCTGCTCGCGATCCGCATTGTCGCGACTGGTCAAACGATCCTCGAGGGGTTGATCGGAGTTGCGCGTGCGCGTGGGCTTCAACACACGATCCGCAACACCATCCTTCAAGATCTGAAACACCGACGCGGTATCGAACGCATAGTACACGTCGTAAACCTCCGAACGATCGTGCTCCACCATGATGTGGCGCGGTGCCACGCGCGTGCCTTCGAAATATTTTTCGTAGAGCGCGGGTTCGATCCAAATATGCTCGCCGCAGGTCACTCCGCCAAAGCGCGGACAGGGAATGCGCTGGCCATCCGGTGTGTAGTCCCGGGGCGTGTGCCGATACACCGAAGCGATCACGGTCACATAGGGTTCGTAGAGCGCCGCGATCTCCGGGGTGCGATAGCGGATACCGGCGTAGTGTTCGCTGGCAATCTCCCCGTCCATATTCACGCAGATCAAAATCGGCTTGCCGGTTTCCTCGGCGACCGCGAAGGCGTCCTCGAAGTTGCGTTGCCAGGGGACCAAGCACGGCTTGGCCCAGTCGGCGCGGGTGGGAGCCTTCCACATGACCTCGCGCGGCGCGCTGCCGGCGTCCTGGCCCTGGGGGCTGGCGGATGAAACAAGACACAGCCCGAGCAGGGCGGGCAAAAAGCGCTGGAGAGTCATGGGAGAGATTGGGGGGAAGGCCCGGCCTGAGGCCCCGGGCGTGGCTCAATGGTACCCCCCATGGGCCCCTTGTTTCGAAGGGTTCCAGGCGACCAGGGCCCCAAAACCTAACGTGAACGAGAGATTTCCTTATCAAAGGTCAATTTTTGGGGTCCAATGCTAATTACCCCCTTTTCAGTGCTCTTTCAAAACATACAGTGTCCCCATGTCCATCACACAAGATACGCCCGTCGGCACGATCGCCGCTGAATACCCCCTCGCCACCCGCGTCTTCTCCCGCCACCAGATCGATTTCTGCTGTGGCGGCGGAATTCCCCTGATCACCGCCTGCGCCAAGCAAGAGGTCGATGTGGACAAGGTTCTCGTTGAGCTCGAGGCTGAATTGAAGGCCTCCTCCGAGATCGACAGCAAGAACTGGGACCAGGCCCCCATCCCCGAGCTGATCGAGCACCTGCTCACCGACCATCACGTGCCGCAGCGAGAGGAGATCGATCGCATCCTGGCGATGACTCAAAAAGTGCACTCCGTACACGGCGACAAGGACCAAGCCATGTTCGACGAGCTACTCAAGACGGTCACCGCCATGCACACCGACCTGGCCCAACACTTCCTCAAGGAAGAGCAGATCCTCTTCCCCGGCATCCTCGATGGCAACGGCGCCATGCTCGCCATGGGCCCCATCCCCGTCATGGAAAGCGAGCACGAGGTCGTCGGTGACATGCTGCGCACCATCCGCCGCTTGACCAACGACTTCACCGTGCCCGAAGGCGCCTGCGGCACCTGGACCGCCCTCTGGCACGCCTTCGCTGACCTCGAGCGCGTGCTGCACATCCACATCCACCTGGAGAACAACGTGCTGCATATGCGCGTGCGCAATGGGGAGTAGGAACAAGAAGTAGGGAATTTTTCCCAGGAGAGAGAGGCCGGGGGGCACTGCTAGCAGTGCCCCCCGGTTTTTCATTTCGGTGGACAGCATGCGACCACATGCATCCATGTCTCTGATGCTGCGCAACTATCGGAATGAAGGGACTGTCCGCTGTGCTTCTCTGCCCGAAACCCGACCGACCCTACGCCATAGAAACTGTCACTCCGCCAGCATTTCCCGAAGGCGTTTGACGTGCTCTTCCAATTCGGGCAACGAATGGGTGTCCTTGTCCCAGTGCAAGTAGTGCCAAAACTCCGGGAACGAGATGTGCATTTCACTTCGGGTGAATTCTCCCTCCACCAAACCAAAGAGCTGCGTTTGATCGGGGATCCGTATCTCCCGCCCGTCGCCAAGCGTCAGGCCCACCTCCCACTGGGAGGACGGGTCTCCCCCATAATCGATAGTGGGTGCGTGCGCGCTCCCCACGGCTGCCCCAAACACAACGAAATCGAGCTGGGGAGGCCCCAGGCTGCCGAGGCCTGTTCGGTACCCATAGCTCATCATATGTATCCACCCCCCTGGAGCTCCCTCCCACTCCACGGGCGCGCCCCGCCCGGCGGGGAGCGTGGGCAATCCCTCCAAGTAACTGGGCACTCGAACGAGTCCGAGCTTTCGCGCCCGGTATTGAACAGCCGGCTCCGTCGCCCAGGACAGGCTGCAGAA
>JAAETM010000287.1 GCA_024228395.1 bacterium
CCAGGGGAGGGTGGGAGCGATACCGGCTCGTTCGAGCATGATCATTTTGATGAAGGCTTCGGGATCGTGGAAGCCGCGGGCGTTGGCCCGGATGCGGCCGATGGAGGCGTTGTTGGATTCCGAGATGCCGGTGGTGAGTTTTCATTCGATCGAGGCCCGGTAGGCCCGGACGGTGCGGGCCAGTTTCACGAACGGCGCGAGGCAGGACCGTGAGGCGTAGGCGAGCCAGTCGTCGAGGGCCCGTTGGGCGGCGAACAGGGGCATGGCCATGATCTCGCGGAGTTCTTCTTCAAGTTGCCAGGCCCGCAGCAATCGACGGTTCACCCCTTCGAGCTGGCGGATCACGTCTTTCTGTTTGCCGGTGAGGTTCGCCCAGTTGCGTAACAGCACGAACCGCAGTCCCTTGAGGGCCTTGCGTCCGAAGCGCCTTCGCTAGTGCAGTGGGCGTTGCGGTGGGTCGAGTGCAAGGTGATGCATCTCCGACGACAGGAGGTCCACTCCGGACCTTCGCCTCACTCGACTCCGTTGACGCAGACATCCGGAAGCGATTCGTCGACGGGTTGGCAACGGCCGCCCAGGTCGACGTCCTCGGCACCTCGGCGCTGTTCCCACTCGAAGAACTCCCACTGTTTGAGCCAAAGCTGACTGTCGCCGCCGTCGAAGGTCAGGTTGCCGTCCGAGTCCTCTCGGGGTCCCCTGATGGTGCCGGAGAAGACAGGGCAGTGATGGAGGGGTCTAGGCCTGGGGAGTTTCGAGGGCGATGGGAGCAGGCCGTTCGCCGCTGGACGTCCCCGTCTTGGGCGACGCTCCAAACGCTGAGCTTCGCACCTACAACTCCCCGTCCGAGATCTCCTACTACCGCATCGGCGGAACCGCACTCGTCGTCCAGCACCTATATGCCCTCAGCGGGTTCGACTCACCGACAGAATGGATTGACACGTCCTCGCTGTCGTGGCAACCGTTGGCTGATCACTTCGACCGAGTCTGGAGCGCAGACACCACAATGCCAATGGCCCAGAAGGGCCAGAACCGATGAGTGAGTGAAGTCCCTTTGCGGGATCTTCTCACTCATCTTCTCACGGCATCAGAGATCAGACGTTGTTAGTCACTCGGTGAGGCTCTGACCTGGGAGAACTCTGCGCGCTTGGAGGTACTCGAAACCCCAACCTTCTGATCCGTAG
>JAAETM010000288.1 GCA_024228395.1 bacterium
AACGCACCTTGTACCGCAAAATTAAGGAATACAACCTGTAGAAGCCGACGTGCGGGCCCGCTGGAGCGCCAATGTGGCAGTGCCGAAATTCGGTGCCGCGCGGGGGGCGCCAAAAAGGCAGGTGCGGGCTGGACTTCGATTGGGCTGACGCCCCTAAGTATGTTGTATGCAACGCCTTAGGGCGTTCCGACTGTATTGGCACGGAGCTTGTAAGGAATGGGCAGGTACGGCTTCCCCGTGCCCCTAAGGCCAGGAGGCCACGCACTCATGAGCAAAAGCAAAATCATCGGTATCGACCTTGGAACCACGAACTCCGTGGTTGCCGTAATGGAGGGTGGAGAGCCCGTGGTCATCACAAATTTAGAGGGCGCCCGCACTACGCCCTCCGTGGTCGCATTCCAAGAGGACGGTACCCGTCTGGTTGGCGCACCCGCCAAGCGCCAGGCGGTTACCAACCCGACCCGCACCATCGCGTCCATCAAGCGCTTCATGGGCCGTCGTCACCACGAGGTTGCCGACGAGGAAAAGAGCGTGGCATACAAGTTGGTTGGCGGTCCCGAGGACCTGGTCAAGGTCGAGATCGGAGACAAGAACTACTCCGCCCCCGAGATCAGCGCCATGACCCTGCAGAGCCTCAAAGAGGCTGCGGAAAAGTACCTGGGCGAACCGGTGGATCGCGCGGTGATCACAGTCCCCGCTTACTTCAACGATTCCCAGCGCCAGGCTACCAAGGATGCGGGTGCCATCGCCGGCCTGACCGTCGAACGCATCATCAACGAGCCCACGGCTGCCACCCTGGTCTATGGTTTGGACAAGAAGAAAGAAGGGCGCGTCGCGGTCTATGACCTGGGCGGCGGAACCTTCGACATCTCGATCCTCGAGATCGGCGATGGTGTTTTCGAAGTGTTGGCGACCAACGGCGACACCCACCTTGGTGGTGACGACTTCGATGAAATCCTGATCCAACACGTGGCCGACGAGTTCAAGAAGGACTCTGGCATCGACGTGCGCAACGATCCCATGGCCTTGCAGCGCCTCAAGGAAGCCTGCGAGAAAGCCAAGTGCGAGCTCTCCTCGAGCACCAGCACCGATATCAACCTGCCGTTCATTACCATGGACGCCACCGGCCCCAAGCACCTTGCCATGTCGATCAGCAAGGCCAAGTTTGAGTCATTGGTCGGCGACCTGGTTCAACGCAGCATCGATCCCTGTATGGCGGCTCTCAAGGACGCTGGCTTCTCCGCTTCCGAAATTGGCGAAGTGCTGATGGTGGGTGGATCCACTCGCATCCCGCTGGTGCAGGAAAAGGTCAGGGAATTTTTCGGTCAAGACCCCAACCACGGGGTCAACCCCGATGAGGTTGTTGCGCTTGGCGCAGCTATCCAAGGCGGTATTCTGGCTGGCGACGTCAACGACGTGGTTCTGCTCGACGTGACGCCCCTTTCCCTGGGTATTGAAACCATGGGCGGCGTGTTCACCAAGCTCATCGAGCGCAACACGACCATCCCCACCTCGAAGAGTCAGATCTTCTCGACCGCGGCCGACAACCAGGACACGGTGGAGATCAAGGTTTTCCAAGGCGAGCGCGAGTTCGCGGCTGACAACCGTTTGCTGGGCAACTTCGTTCTGAAGGAAATTCAGGCAGCGCGGCGTGGTGAGCCTCAAATCGAAGTGACATTTGACATGGACGCCAACGGCATCCTGAACGTGAAGGCACTCGACAAGGGCACCGGCAAGGAGCAGTTCATCAAGATCGAAGCATCTTCGGGTCTGAGCGAAGACGAGGTCGAGAAGATGAAACGTGAAGCTGAGGCCAACGCCGAAAGTGATAAGGCCCGCCGCGAGGTGGTCGACGCCAAGAACCAGGCCGAGCAGATCTGCCACGAGGTTGAGAAGCAAATGGAAGAGCATGGCGACAAGCTGGACGACTCTGACAAGAGCGATATCGAAACCGCTGTGGCCGAACTGAAGAGTGCTGCAGAAGGCGACGACAAGGCCAAGATCGACGCGTCCCTGAACAACCTTCAGCAGAAGGCCGTCAAGCTCGCTGAGGCTGCCCAGGCGGCTGGCGCGGCTGAGGGCTGCGACGGATCGGGCAACTGTGACGAAGGCGAATGCGCCGACGGCGGCTGCTCCGACACCGAAGACGACGCAGTCGACGCGGACTTCGAAGTCAAGTCCTGAGGCCCCACGTCCTGCGGCTGAATCTGTCAGCGGTTCCCTTCATGATCCGCTAGCCATCGGGAGGCGGCTGAACCGTGTGTTCAGCCGCCTCCCGGCAATAAATGCTGCCCATTCGGGATCGCCAAGACGTTCTTGGCACGGGAATTGATACTCCATCGACCTTACCGGGTACACTCCAGCCCAACAGGCCCAGCTTCCCCCCCGGTTCGCCCCGCGCACCCCACCCCTGAGCGGGGCAACCCTCCCCTTATGATCGAAGTCGCACACCTCCACCGCCGCTATGGAAACTTGGCTGCGGTGGATGACCTGTCCTTCCAATTGAAAAAGGGCGAGGTGGTCGGATTCCTCGGCCCCAATGGTGCTGGAAAAACCACCACCATGCGTATCCTCAGTGGATACCTGCCCGCCACTAAAGCGCAGCGCTTGCTAGTTGCTGGTTACGACGTGCTGCGCCAATCCATGGAGGTTCGCAAACGCATCGGGTATTTGCCCGAATCGGTTCCGCTCTACCGGGAGCTGCGCGTGGAAGAAATGCTCATGTTCCACGGACGTTTGCATGGCATGCATAGGGCGGACCTGCGCAAGACCGTGCCCAGCGTCTTGGATCGTGTGGGTGTTTTGGATCGCAGCAAACAATTGGTCGGTCAACTGTCGAGGGGCTTGAAACAACGGGTTGGTTTGGCGGTTGCGTTACTGCCCAATCCGGATGTGCTGATTCTCGACGAGCCCACCAGTGGTTTGGATCCGCTGCAGCGAAGGGCGGTGCGTGATCTGATCCATGAGTTGTCTCAGGAACACACGGTCCTGGTCTCCTCGCACATTCTGGCCGAAATCGAAATGATCTGTCCGCGGGTCATCGTGCTCAACGAAGGGCGCCTGCTGGCGGATGGCAACCAGGCCGACCTCTTGAAGCAACTGGCCAACCCTTTGGCTGTGCACTTGGAAGCGGTTTGTGACGATCAGCAAGAAGCGACGCGTTTGCTAGAGGCCTTGCCGGGTGTGCAGAATGTGACGATCGGTGCGCGCTCCGGAATCCATCAGACCTTTGAGATTCGCGGGGAGGGCGACCTACGCGAGGATGTGGGCGCTTTGGCCTCTATCAAGGGTTGGGCCTTGAGGGAGCTGTCCATGAAACGTCAAAGCCTGGAGGAGGTTTTCGCCAACCTCATCTTGGGTGAGGAACCCGCCCAAGATCGGGTACCTGCTCAGGAGCAAGTGGAGCAACAGGTCGGACCTTCCACATCCGTTGGCACCTCACTACCGGTTTCGGGCGATGCCGAAGCTCCCAAGCGCATCTACAGCCTCAACCCGTTCGATCGCGGGGATGTTCGCGATTTGAGCAAGCCCGTCACTCAAGACACCGGCCCCAGCGGCTCGACCGGCATTGAACCCGAAGGACCCGCCCCTGATTGCACGTCCGACGACGAGGGGGTGGAATCATGAGAGGTACCTGGACGATTTGTCGCAGGGAGTTGGCCGGCCTTTTCCTGACCCCTTTGGGGTGGATGTTATTGGTGGCCGCGCTCTTCACCAGCGGTTTCCTGTTTTACGCTCAGCTGGTCGACGCCAACGGGAACGTCCGATACGCACTGGAGGGCGCCCTCGGCGGTGGACCTCTGTTCTGGATGTTGATGATCACCCTACCGCCATTGCTCTGCATGCGACTCTTGGCGGAGGAATCAAGGACTGGCACACTCGAGTACCTGTTGACAGCTCCCGTCAGCGATGCTGCTGTGATCGTTGGCAAGTATTTGGCGGCAACCCTGTTCATGGCCCTGCTTTGGTTGTCTGTTCCCCTGTATGGCTTGACCCTGCACATCTTGGGGACGCCGCCCGATTGGGCAGCCCTGATGGTGGCTTACTTGGGCGCCGTGTTGGTTTCGAGCTTGTTTGTTAGCATTGGTCTGTTCGCCAGCAGCTTGACCCAGGCGCCGTTGTTGGCCGCTTTCCTGGCGTTCATTTCATGTACCCTCTGGCTCATGTTGCCCTGGATCGTCGGCTTGCTTTTGAGCCAGTTGCGCGACACTCTTACGCAGTTTGCAGGCAGTTGGGAGACCGCAGAGGCTTGGATTCAGGGAGCCTTGGAATCCATGAATGTCTTCGCTCACTTCGGCCGGTCCTTTCTACCAGGAATATTGGATACTTCCGAATTGATGTTCTTTTTCACCTGGCCTGCGTTCTTCTTGTTCTTGACGGTGCGTTCCCTGGAAGCTCGGAGGTGGCGCATTTGAAGCAGCCAAATTCATCCAAGAGCGGGGGACTCTCCAGGATTCTCATCGGACTTCAAGTCCTGGCTTCGGTCGTGCTCGCGCTGGTGGCGGTGCTACTGCTCAACCATTGGTCCGGCAGGCCTGGAGTTCGGTTCCGCAAGGACATGACAGCCAAGGAGGTCAATTCCTTGGATGCGTCCACCCAGAACGTGCTTGAGAACTTGCCTGTAGAGGTGACCGTTGACGTATTCTTCCGTGCGGCGAATCCTCCGATGACCGAGTTGGTGGGCCAGGTGCAGTCCCGGACCTCGCGGCTTCTAGAGCGCATGAAGGCCATCGCTCCCGATCGCTTGGTGATTCGCAACAATGACCAGCAGGATTTGGAGGTGATGAAAGAACGCATGACTAAGCTGCGGTTGCGCGGCATGGAGAACTGCGTGGTGCTTCAGTCGGACGACAAGGTCGAAGTGGTGCGCCTGCTTGGAGGGTTGGCGTCCTTTGACATGGGCAACCCCAATCCAAAAGCCTATCGGCCGCCTGGGCTGCGCTCGTTCAATGGCGAGATCAACATTCTAAAGGCCATGCTTTCGGTTACCCGTGGCTCCCGACCCAAACTTCTCTTCACGGAGGGCCATGGAGAACTGGACCCCTACGCGGATGGACCAGGTCAGCTCGGTGCGTTGGAGAGCGTTCTGCGCGGCGACGGTTTTGTGATTGATACGTGGAACCCAAGTGAGGAAACCGGAATACCCGAGGACACACAGGTGATCGCTATCGTGGGGCCCAGCGACGACTTGGGGGAATCCACACAAAGCAAGATTCGCCAGTTTGTCGATGGGGGGGGACGCCTTTTGATTGCGCCTTCTGCCGACGCTGAAGAATTGAAGTCCAGTCGCTTGGCCGATTGGGCAAAGTCGTTTGGCATCGAGGTCACTCGCGGTACCGTCTTGGAGCCCTTCTTGGATCCTCTGACCGGAGATTTGCTGATGGGACCGAGGAGCAACACCTTTGAGGTCCTGGCCTTAAACATGAAACGGCATCCGATCATGGAACCCTTCCTGGACTTCAACCGCACCTTCAAGGTGAGTCGCATGCATGGTGTCCGGGTCGTATCCCAGCCAGAAACCGGAACCGGCATGAGCATGCCCCTGTTTTCCTCACGGTCAAAACGGTCCTGGTTGGACACGGTACCGAGGGATCATATCCACAATCCCGAGGTTGAAAGAATTCGTGGTTATGATCTGGCGGTAGCCTCCGAGTACACCAACCTGAAAGACGAGTCCACAGAGTTTGCATCGGAACGGTCCAGCTCGCGTGTTGTGATTCTCGGAAGCGCGGACCCCTTGAACTCCGCATGGATCTCATCGACCGGCGGCCAAAGCGCCAGTCGGGATATGGCCCTCAACATCTTCAACTGGCTGGCCAGCCGTGAATGGCGCGTCAACATCTCGCCTAAGGATCCGGACCTGCGCCTGCTCAGAACCGAAAAAGTTCCGGCCCTCACCCGGGTCGTGTTATGGATAGTGCCTGGTTTCTTCCTTCTGCTCGGTCTCGTGGTCGCATTCTTCCGTTCCCGGGGCGGGCCCCAACGTGCTTAATAGGCGCGCTTCGATTCGCTACTAAGACATCATGAACACCAAGGTTCTTCTCTTCCTAGTACTCCTCGTTGGAGGTCTCGTGTACCTAACCCAGTACCAGCAGGAGGTCGAGTCCAAACAGGTGAAACCCTTCAACGGCCCCCTGCTTGGCGATGCCAGACCCGAGCGCTTGGTGGAGATCCGCTGGGACCATGTGGTCGACAACCGTCAGGTTGCCGTGGAGAGGCAAGGCGGCAAGTGGGTGATCGTGGACCCCATTAGTTTCCCAGCAGCGCCCCACCGGATATCCCTTCTGATGGATGCTTTTTTTAGGCAAGCTCGTGAAGTACCCGCTCCCGATAGGGACGCCGTGGCCTCGCACTTTGATCCGCCGCGCATCGCCGTGACATTGATCGAGGAAATGGAAGGCGGAGTTCGAAGGGAACATCGATTCCGGCTGGGAGCCCTGGATGCGGATGGCATGCAGGTAGAGGTTGAGAAGGACTGTCTGTACCTGCGCACCCTGAGGAATTTGGACACCGCACTTTCGGTTTCCGTCTATGACCTACGCAAGCGGCGCTTGTTTGACTTGAATCCCGATCGCATCGTTCAAATCGAACGCAGCGGATTTTCCGATGTCAGCGGTTCCATGATCGATTTGGCCTTCCAGTCCCGACGCGAAGGTCCCACGTGGATGCAACGCCAACCTGAGGCGGTGCAACTCGATCCGGCGGTCATGTCCGTGTGGGCCCGGCAGTTGTGCAGCGTGTACGCCAGTGGTTTCGTTTCCGACGTGAAGGATCCCGACCTAGCGAAGCACGGGCTCCACATGCCAAACGCGCGCCTCAAACTCACCGATGCGAGTGATAACTCCCAGGAGCTTCTTTTTGCAGAAACCGCGGAAGGGGCTTGGGTCGCCAAGTTCACGGATCAACGATTCGTATATGGCCTCGCGCAGGAGCAAGTGGCTCTGATTCTTGAGGATTGGTCCATGCTGCGTGATACGCACTTGTTGCGCGCCCACCGGCAAGACATCGACCAAATCGAACTATCCACCACCACTGGGATTGTCCGGCTCACCCAGGGACCGGCTTTGGATGATGATTGGACGGTGGCTCGCAAAGCCACCGGCCAAACGGAATTTGGCATGGAATGGCTCGCGGAGAAAGCCAAGGTTCAAGAGTTCCTTGGTTTGGTGGAACAGTCCGAGATTACGAATTGGTTGCCAACGGATACCCACAGTTCACAAAAGGTATTTGTGAGCGGTGTTCCGTTTTCGCGCCTGGGGTTTCGATTCCGGAATATGCTCAAGGGGGAAACCAGTACCGCCCTGGTGGGACCGGTGCATACGACCGACGCGGGCACCCGCTTGCGCACCTATGCCCGTGACGGGGACGGTGTTGTGGGTTTGATTCCCCTTGCATTCCACGAGTGGATCGGCCAGCCCTTGCAAGCTTGGCGCAGCCGCCTCGTTTGGGACCTCAAGGAAGGGCGCATGGCCCGCTTGCGTCTCACCCAGGGTGAAAAGGTTCGCGAGTACAAGCGAAAAATCCAAGGCACATGGACCTACATGGATGCGGAGACCAGCCCGGTCGAATTGCTGCCGGCACTGGATCATTTGGTATTCCTGCGCGCGGACAAACACTTGCCCGCCGACAACCATGATGTCCTTACGAAACCTGTTCGGGTGGAATTTCTGGAGGTTGGAGGGGGACAATTCTCCGCTGATATCGGTCCAGGCCCCGGTGGTATGATTCTGATCCAGCACCGTGGCCTCAGCTCCATCGCCCGCAATCAAAACCTATACAAGCTGCTCTCCGGCATCGTGCAGTAGCACCTACTGGCCTGGGGGGACTTTCCAGGCCCCTTTGCCCTTCGATCGCCAGGGAATTTGATGTCCCTTTGACCCGAGGGGTTGGGTTGGGTATCATCCCTAACAAATGGCGAACATCAAACGGGGGAATGGTGTGGGGGAATCGATTGACAAGGCACGAGCTAGCGGCCCGGTTGTGCCTGGATTGATCGAAACCTTGAAGTCGAGCCATTGGGCCGAGCGCTTTGCCGCATGGAAGACACGGCCTGCGCGGGCTGGGGAAATGACCCCCTTTCCTGAGAGCTTGCACCCTGAGATCAAAAGGGTCCTGACGGAACAGGGAATACTGGAACTTCGCAGCCACCAGGCGGAGGCCATCGAGCACATCCTGAATCGGGAGGACGTGTTGATCGCCACGCCCACGGCCTCTGGAAAAACCCTCTGCTACACGCTCCCGATCCTGCAGCGCTTGCTCGAAACAGAAGGCCGTTCACGGGCTTTGTTCCTGTATCCGACCAAAGCCCTGGCCCAGGACCAAACCGCGTCCCTGAGCACTCTCGTGGAGGCCCTGGGAACCGACTGGCACGCATCTACCTATGACGGGGATACGCCCGTGGAAGTGCGCAGGTCCGCCAGGGATCGGGGGCACATGATCCTCACCAACCCGCATATGCTGCACCAGGGGATCTTACCCAATCACGCCAAGTGGGCAGAGCTGTTCCGGGACTTAGAGTTCGTGGTGGTCGATGAGGTGCACTCCCTGTCCGGTGTTTTTGGATCGAGTGTGGCTTGCGTCTTGCGACGACTGATGCGTATTGCGAGGCACTACGGAGCCAATCCTAATTTCATCGCCTGCTCAGCAACCCTGCGTGACGGAGCTGACCATGGTCGACGATTGTTTGGGCGGGAGATGCACCTGGTTGAGAAGGATGGATCACCCGCAGGTTTGCAAACACTTGGGGTGTACAACCCCCCGCTGATCAATCCTGTGGCTGGCCTTCGGGCAAATGCCCTGGAGGAAGCGCGCGAGTTGGCCAAGGTGGTTTGCGGACCCGAGCACCAAGTGATCTTCTTCTGCGGTCGGCGAACGGCTGTGGAAGTGCTCACTCGGTATCTCAAGGAGAACTCCGCTGCCTTTAGATTGTTGCCGCATCACATTCGAGGGTACCGCGGCGGGTACCTCCCGAACTTGCGCAGGGAGATCGAAGGTGGACTGCGGAGTGGCGACGTGAAGGTGGTCGTTTCCACCAACGCGCTCGAGTTGGGCGTGGATATCGGCGCCCTGGACGTGGCCGTCCTGGTTGGTTATCCGGGATCCCAGGCATCGTTCTGGCAGCGTGCGGGGCGCGTGGGACGTCGTGGCAATCCGAGCCTGGTGCTATTGCTGGCCCGCAGCGAACCCACCGATCAATTCCTGGTAGCCCATCCGGAATACCTCATGGGAGCTCCAAAGGAGCGTTTGGGCGTGGATGCTGATCAATGGGTCATCTTGTCCGAACAAATCAAGTGCGCGGCTTTTGAGCTACCCTTCCGGTTGGCTGATGACGGAGGGTTACGGAATGAGCCAGAGTTCGATGTGAGTGGAATGGCGCCCGAGATGCTCGAATACCTAGCGGATGCATCGGGCTTCCTGCTGCGACGGGGCCAAACGTACTTCTGGATGGCAGAGGCCTATCCCGCCCAGGAGGTCTCACTGGCTGGCGGCGACCTGGACAACGTGGTCATTCTGGAAGAGCGCACGGAAAAGGCCCTGGGCGAATGCGACCGGGAAAGCGCGTTGACCACTTGCCACGAAGGAGCGATCTATCAGGTTCAAGGCCGGACCTGGCGCATCGAGCGCTATGACCACATCAACCACCGCGCCTACGCCAAACCGGTGGAGTCGGACTATTTCACCGATGCGCAAACGGACACGGAGGTGCGAGTCTTGCGCTTGGAGCGTTGCGTGCAACGGCGTTTGGCGTCCGCACGGGTCTTGGACACCTCGGATGGGGAAGAGAACGCAACCTTGCAAGCGGGCGAAGATCTTTCTATTTGGACTGGCGAGGTGCACGTGACCACGGTGGCGACCATCTTCAAAAAGGTTCGTTTCTATACCCGCGAGAATGTGGGAGCTGGGCCCATCCAGCTACCGCCGGAGGAACTCGACACGGAGGCCTTCCTCATTACCCTTTCGGAAGTAAGCGCTGTGGAAATCGGGCTGGAGACGGGGTCGCGAGGAAGCGCATGGCGGGCATTCGGGCAGTTGCTGCGCCGAATGGCCTCCTTGCACATCCGCTGCAACGCCAGCGACTTGGGGATATCAAGCCACGTGCGCTCTCCATTCTTCGCGCGACCGACTCTCTTCCTCTATGACCGTGTGCAAGGCGGCGTGGGGCTCAGCAATCTGCTACTGGACGCCTTTCCAGAACTACTGGCCAGTGCGTTTGGGGTGGTGGATAATTGTGAATGCGTGGAGGGCTGTCCCGCATGCGTGGGGCCACGTGCCCAGGCGGGTCCCGAGGGAAAACAACTGGTGCGCTCTTTGCTTGTGCACTTCCTAAGGCAGGGGACGTGGACAGACATGGATGTGCAAGGGCAGGTGGGCCCCCTCGAGGAGGGCGAAATTCCTGGGCCCATGGAGGGTGGTCCTTTGATTCAGGGGGACTTTGGTCCCGAAGGTCATTTTCCGCGCGGTGTGCAAAGCGAGGACGTGCTCGAATGAAACCGGACAAGGGTGGCAAGTCCCAATTTGCCAGGAAACTCGCACGGTTGCGCCGTGAGGGCAACACCGCGAGCACGCGTGGTTTCGGGGACGGTGCAGTGCTTGGTTCTGATGAGTCGTCGCGGCCCCGTGCCATACCCACCACCAAGTCCATGCCGATATGGGTACGCAAGCGTTTGGAAGCCAGCAGGCGAGGCGGGACTCCTGGTAGCACACCGCCAGTCTCCAGCGTGCCTCGCTTGAACGGCCGACCCGATGAACTGCAATGCGCCCCCGATGGCGCCTACTGGTTCCGCAGGCGCTTGTACCCAGTCGATTATGTGCATGGGGAGTGGGCTCTAGGGCGCGCCTTGGGCGCTGACAACAAGAACTTTGAGCTGCTTTCGGGGGACAAGGGGCTGCGCTCACTGAATAGCACCAAGGCTGTTTACTTGGATACTGAAACGACCGGGCTGTCGGGCGGAGCAGGTGTTTTTGTCTATATGGTTGGCCTGGCCAGTTTTACCGAAAAGGGCCTGGAGGTGTGGCAAGGTTTCATGGATGGTCCCGAGCAAGAGGCCGCATTGCTGCGGGAAGTCGCACATCGAATTTCCAGCAGTGGGGGAGTCGTTTCTTTTTTCGGCAAGTCTTTCGACCGACACCGGCTGCAGGACAAAATGAGTGTGCACGGTATTGAATCGCCATTCGTCGACCTGCCGCACTTGGATCTGTACCACCCCCTTCGCCGATTGCACCGGGGGGTGTATGCGAATTCGCGGTTGCAAACCATGGAGCGCGTCCTTTGTGGTTTGCATCGCTCTGACGACCTGCCGGGGTCCTTGGCCCCGGAGGCTTGGTTTGATTACCTGGGAAAGCGGGCCCACCGGCTGGAGGGCGTCTTCCGACACAATTGTGATGATGTGCTTTCCCTCGTCACACTCTTGGCTTGGCTTTCCGAAGTGGACTCGCGCGAGTTCCTAGGGCAGTCCGTAAGGGAGGAAGCCGCACGGGAGTTGGCCCTTTGTGAAGCCCTGGTAGGTCGCAAGGATTTTGAATTGGCCTTGGATCGATTGCAGTCCTTTCTAGATCGATTTGGGTTGGATCCTGACCCGTTGGGGAATGGTGAATTATCCACTCCTGAAGCGAGCAGCCTCTGGTTGTTGCAGGCGGAGGCGCTTCGGCGACTAAGGCGAGGGGGCGATGCTTTGGCTAGTTTGCAGCCATTGCTGCGTGGTCGAGTCCCCGACGTTCATCGGGTGCGGGCCCGGGCACTGGCTTCCAAGATTCTGGAGCGCGAGCTTCGAGACCATGGCGGCGCAATTCAAATGTGCTCGCTGGCGTTGGAGGACTTTGCGAAACTTCGCACCTTCGGTGGAAGGCTGGCGCTGGAGCGTGACGTGAACAAGCGCGCCTGCCGTTTGGCTGAAAAGCAGCGGAAGGCGACTCTTTCTTAGCGCTCCGACTCCGCCATGCGGGCGAGATGCATGCGGATGGCTTCTGGGTAGGCGATGAGCTCCTGCTCAAACACGCGCGATGCCAAAGTGTCGGAATCATCGCTTGCATGAACTTTGCAGCTGCGTTGGACCAGGATGGGCCCGTTGTCAAAAACGTTGTCGACATAGTGCACGGTGCACCCGCTGAGCGTGCAGCCTCTCTTGATGACTGCGGCATGCACATGGCGTCCGTAATACCCCGCTCCGCCAAAGGCGGGCAAAAGGGAAGGGTGAATATTGAGTACCCTGTTTTCCCACCGGGCAGGGATCGGCAGGAAGCGGAGGAATCCAGCCAAGATCACCGTTTGAACACCACGTTCCTCAAGCATGGCGAAGATCATTTCGCCATAGGCTTCAGGGCTTAGGTCACGCGCGGGGTCGGGGACTTCAACGGGGATATTCCAATGGCCCGCAAACTGCAAGGCCCCGACGCCGGCCCGAGAAGAGATGCAAAGGCATATTTCGATGGGCAGTTCTCCGGAGGATGCCAGTTGGGCCAGGTGATTGAGGTGTCTACCTGTTCCGGAAACCATGACCGCCACGGGGAGGCGGGTTTGTTGGGTTGGCTTGGGCATGGTGAATGCTGTCTAGACTTCGTGCTCAAGCTCTTGAGCCACTTGGTGTAGATCTGGGATGAGTCGCATGAGCAGATCTTCTAAAAGGGGCGCGCACTTTTCTGCGGCTTCCAAGAGATCGGGCATGCGCATCCTGCCATGGCCGGAATCTGTGATGCAGGTGAGGGCGACGAGGGCCAAACCCGCATGGGCCGCAGCAATCCAGGGGGCTGCGCAATCCTGGATAGCCACGTCCGCAGGTGTGCCCGACAGCCACTGAAGTTCGGCTGGCGTGGTGCTGCTCGGCCCTTGAAGGCACACAGCGACAGCTTCTACCAGCATGGGCCCCAATTCCAGTAGCAGGTCGGAAGCCAGAAGGCGCAAGCCAGGATGATGGAGCCTGGTTTGATCGGGAAAGAGAGGACCCAGGCGGGTGGGACCGAGACCCAACAAGGGGGTGTGTCCAGAAAGGTTGATGTGATCTGAGACTGCAACCAAAGATCCAACGGGCAGGGAGGCCCTGAGCGAGGTACCTGCGGAGGTGTGAACCATGGTCTTTGCTCCAGCAGCTGCGGCAAGCCAAACGGGAAAAGCGCGCTCCCATGCAGGCCGTTCGGGACCACCGCCGGTGCCGAATTGAAGGGGGCCGGGCGCGTCTTCCAAGAGCCAAATGCAGCAGCTTTTGGAACCGGTCGAATGCTGCGCCACAAGCAAGGTCACCTCATGCCAAATGGCGGGAACGCCTGGTACCTCATGCAAGGGGAAGCTGTGCGTGATGCCAAGGGAACCGCCCAAAGTCCCCAGGCCCGTTCCAAGGAGGAACAGGCAATCGGGTGACAGCACACCCCGCTCCCCGATGCTCTGCAGCGCCTCAGAGACAGCATCGTCCAGGTTGATAGATACCATTTGTAGTGTATGGAAAAGAGCCATGCTGGCCCGCCAGCAGGCAGATTAGCAGGTTATGGGGTGTTCAGGCCAAGGAACTATCTCGGAAAGGAGAACCATTTGGGAAATCAGAATTCAGTTGAAGAATGAGGTCTTAAATCGTCGAGGAGGGGTGGGGAACGACCCAAACGGCAACTTCCTGATGGGCACAATTACGAAATGCAACGCATAGGGAGCTCCGCAAAGGTGGGGCTCCCATTTTTTTCTGAAGCCATGGGTTGCTGCGATAGCGTTATAAGGTCGATTCGTCCGGTGCAGCGAATTCCCTCTTCCACCTCCAACTTGCTGAAATTGTTGCAGCGCGAAGAGTTGGACTCGGATGGGGTTTGCAAGGCGATCACGGTTGATCCAGTGTTGGCTGGGCTTGTGTCAGGAGTGGCAAATTCCGTGCTCATTGTGTGTCGCGTGGAAATCGCCTCCATCCGCGGAGCGCTGCAGCACTTGGGACACAAGCGATTGATCGCAACCGTGTTGACGCCGCAGTTGGGCCGCGCATGGCCGACCCGGTGGTGACCTGCTGCGACGTCTTACCTGGCAGCCTGTGGGAGCAGAGCATTGTAGTGGCATTGGCCGCTGAAGAATTGGTAAAGCAAGCTGGATGGAAGAACCCGGCGGATGCACTCACAGCCGGACTCTTTGCGAATGTCGGCAAGCTAGGCTTTGCCAGTACATCAGGAGTACCTGTTGAGACCTTGGTTGGAGGCAGGCCCGAAGGGGCTATGCCAATGGACAAGACGAAACGAATGCTCCTAAAAATCGGCCATGGGGAGGCCTGAGCGATACTGCTTGAGGACTGGGGAATGCCAGCATCCGTTGTGGAACCGGTCCGTTGGCAGTATCAACCCGAGCGATGTACCATCGAATACCAGGTCTTAGCCCACGCGGTTCATGTGGCTGGCCACCTGCAGCGACAGATCTACACTGCGAGGGGCGACGACGAAGATCCCGCGCTATTGAAGAGGGGGAGCATGCGGGGGCTTTGTCTGAGAGACCACGACCTGGACTTGGTCATAGCCCATGCCGAAAGCAAGATCGACGAGGTGCTGCGAGCCTTCAACTTTCGGCGTCACGCAGCTTGACGTCAGGCATGCCCGGCCCAGAGAACGAACGGGCGTGGCGGGTTTCTAATCATTCGCTTTTTCCCGAACCAGTGGCCGATTCGTTCTGGTCCCGTAACGGAAGGGAACCACCGTCACTAAGAAGCAAGAGCAAGAGCGATCCCCTGCCAATATCGAACGAGCGCTCGAAGTAACCAGCGGCGGCGCCGTAGTCCCGGGAACTGTAGGCCTGAAGCCCCATGACCACCGCTTCGGCTGTGCGGGCTTCAATCGCTAAGGCGATTTGGCCAGCATCTGTTTGCCCGACTGTCGCCCTGGATAGAATATCGAGCACATCTTGCACCTCGCCTTCGGAGAAGCGTGCATTGCTCGATTGCACGAACATTTCTTGGACCTGGTCCAGGACAGTAAGAATGGCTTGGATGCGATACAGACTGGCCAGGCCTTCCTGCTCCTGGGGGGTCAACGGTCTTTGGATGCGGTTTTCAAACAGGGAACGTAAGTCGCGTTCGCGGGCAAGGAAACTGGCAAGGGGGATGCGCTCCCCATCGAGCGAGACCCACTGCGAATGCACATTGGTCACGGGCAGATTTCTCGGCCGCGAGGACCTGGGGTCCAAGGCGTTGGTGTGGCGCCATTGGCCCGACCCATGGCTCGATCTCCAGGCCTGCAGGTACGCTTGACAATTGGCCAGGTCCCGGTCCAGGCCTGCGACCCAGCCACGGCCCGGCTCAGAACGCATTTTGGTCAGAGAATCTTTGAGGCGGCGGCGGGCATCAGCCAGGTTGAACTGGGCCAATTCCGACCTCAAACCAGAGGTGTGCCCGAGCATGGCTCCAAGGCTCGTGCGATCCTGGCTCCTGGTTAGCACTCCCCATTCGGCAGCCAGGCGCGGGATATCTTCGAGTAAGACAGACAACTCTTGCACGCGCGATTGCAAATTGAGAAGTTCGCTGGGTGCTTGTCCCTTTTGAGTGAGCACGCTCAGATCCAAAGCCAAACTGGGTGCGAACGCTTCGGTTTGCTCGGTGAGTTGGGTCTTCGCTTCGCTGAATTGGCCTTGAGCAGCAAGCACGCGGGCAGCGTTCAGCGTGTCCTGGAGGTACGTATTCCCTTCTGCGAGCAGGGAGCGCAGTGTACGACTGCGCTGGATTTGGAACTCCAGCAATCCATCGCCAGTGAGGGATGACTGGTATGCCAGCACGGCTTGCAGCACCTCGTGCTGCGGAACCTCGCCCGGGACCCAGTGGGCGAGCTCCAAGAGCCGTGTGACTTCATCCGCAAGTGCCTGCGCAGCTTGCTCGGTTTCCCGCTGGACGCTTCGGCCACGCTCCTCCAAAGAACCCGCGAGGGCCAACGCGGTATCGGCGCTGTTGCTGCCGCGGAATTCCTGGGCGAAGAAGCGTAGCTTCTTGATACGCTCCTCGTCACTGAGCTCGAGCTCTTGTAATCCCTTAAAACGCTCCTGGGCGCGCAATTCGAACTCGGACCCAAGGTCGCCTGCAACAGCATTGCCCGGCTCCCCATCTTGAACCACCGCAAACGAAAAGGCGGGGTCTCCCATTTGGGTGGACACCTCAGGGGTTCCACCTGTGGAAGGTCCTTGAACGTTCCCCGGTGCATGGTTTGGCGATGCATCATCCGGCCGGCTGATGTCCCAGGCGAGGTAAGCAGCGGCGAGCACCAACGGCCCGGCCAGAAGCAGCGCGGTCCTGCGCCCTTTGCCTGGGGTCATTTGACTCGGCAGGCCCAGGGAAAGGTTTAGGCGGTCGATACGCTCCTGAACTTCCTTGGCCGTCTGCGGCCGCATGGCGGGGTCCTTCGCCATGAGGTCCAGAATGAGCTGCGAGACTTGCTGTGGGATTTCCTCGTCATGCTCGCTCGGGGATTGGGGTTCGGTGGTCAAGGCGGAGCGCAGAATCTCCTTGGTGCTCGAGCCTTGATAGGGGGTGGCGCCAGTTGCGACTTGATAGGCCGTGGCGCCCAGGGAGTACAAGTCGCCTTGCGAGCCAGGCTTGCCGCCTTTGATGACCTCGGGGGCCAGGAAGTGTGGAGTGCCCATGGCCGGGCCGCCGTCGTGTTCCTCGGAAAGGTCCATCACCAAACCCAGGTCCGCGAGTTTCGTCACACCTGTTTCAGTCAGCATCAAGTTGGCTGGTTTGATGTCACGGTGTACCAGCGCGCGACTCTCCGCAAAGGCCAACGCCTTGGCCGCATCCGACATCATGCGAAGGGTTTGGCGCCATGAGAGTGGTCCGCGCTTTGCGAGGCGGTCGGCGAGGCTACCTTCCGCCATGTATTCCATGGACAGATAGTGCACGGAACCGGCGGAGCCCACGTCGAACACGGTGACCACGTTGGGGTGGGCCAGCGCAGCGGCGGCACGGGCTTCAGACTCAAAGCGTTGCACGACCTTGGCATCGTGGCTCAGTTCAGGAGCCAAAACCTTCATGGCCACTTGCCGTTGCAAGCTGGATTGCGTTGCAAGATAGACAACGCCTCCAGCTCCCCGGCCCACCTCGCGATCGACCTCAAAACCAGGGATCGAAGGTAGCGAGTTGGCAGAGGTCGAGCTCCCATCGGAGAGCCAGATGCTCACCGGTCCGACGTCCAGTCGCTGACCATGTTTCAGCGCGCAAACCGTGATGGGGGCGCCGTCAAGCTGGGTTCCGGCGCTGGATCCCAAATCGGTGACCCGTACCTGTTGTTCTTGCACCTCGATAACGCAATGCACGGGGGCCACTTCGAGGGCGGGCAATACCAGATCGGCACGCTGGGGATCCGAGCCCAGAATCCACCTGGGTTTGGAGCCCAGGGAGATCGGCTTGGGGCCCAAGGAGGGGATGTCGAGGTGGGGAGGATGTTCGGTCACGGGGCAAGGCTTCGGCTTCGGGTCCGAAATACTAACGAAATATGGCGCTGCCCACGCGCACCAAGGTGCTTCCTGCAGGTACGGCCCATTCTAAGTCCCCGCTCATGCCCATGGAAAGCCGGCAGCGGCCATCTAATAGGTCCACCTCATCATGGGACTCGAGCTGGCGGGCCAGATCCGAACAACCCTCGAATACCCGTTGCGTACCCAGCCCTTCGGGGTCATCCAGGGGCCCCATGCCCATCACCCCAAGCAGTTGCAGGTGGCTGGACCCGGATGTGAGCATGGCCGCCTCGATGAGCTCGTGGGGGGCAAAACCCTGCTTGGCTGAGTCGCCTGACAAGTGGGCTTGCAGGTAAACCTGCAAATCCCGGCCCTCCTCTTTTACGACCCTCTGCAGGGTCTCCAGCAGTGCAATGGAGTGCACGGAGTGTAAAACCGAGGCCCAACGAAGGACCCTGCGCACCTTATTGCGCTGCAGGGGGCCGATGAAGTGCCAGCGGGGTTGCATGCCCCGGTCGGTCAGATCCTGGGCTTTGGCCACCAGATTGTCCGCCCGATTCTCGGCAAATTCGCGTTCACCCAATTCGAACAGGTTGGCCGTGGTTTGTGCGTCCACCGCCTTGGTAACGGGCAGCAGCTGAACATCATCGATCGATCGGCCAGCTTCCGTACAAAGCTGCGCCAGGTACCCACGGGAGGCTATCAGGCGTTGCTTGAGGAACTCTCGATCGCGGGCCGGAAACAAGGGCACAGGTGGGGGGATATCTGCCCGGGTTCGCTAGGCCTGAGCGGGTTTCAGCGTCAGCCGAACGCGCGTGGTGGTGGTCGGGCGGATACGCCGGCCCTCGCAGGTTCGCACTCCAGGAACCCAAACGATCTCATTCTCGGCAAAGACCACGGGGATTTGGGTGCGGGCATCGCGGTGGACCCCCTCATTGGCGAGTACGCGGCTCAATTCCTTGGAGCCGGGACTCCCAAGAGCATGAAAACGGTCACCGGGCTGGGGGAGGCGAACGCGCAAGGAATTGGGAAGGTCCTGGGCGTCCATTTCAGCCACGTTGGGATCGGTGGAGAAGCCGCTGCCAGGTTGCACGACGACTTTTTCGGCGATGAGTTCGGCGCCACCAGGAAGGGTCAAACGTCCGGGAACACTCAGGACGGAGCCTTCGGCACAGTCTAAGGCGATGGCTTCATCATCGGGAGTTGCGCCACCCTGGGGGCTCGATTGGCCGGGAGGGCAAAGCTGAACTTCGTCGCTGCGCAAGATCAACTGCCAATCACCGGGCAGGTTGCGACGGATGTTTCGACCGCTGGATAGGTCGTCTTGGATCAAGGCCAGGACAGTTTTTCCGGCGGGCTTGCCGGTTCCTTCGTGGATCAGGCGCCAGAGTGCCCGTCGTTGCAAGGGGCCAGCCAAGCGGGTCAGATCGGTGCGGGCCAATAGGCCGCCTTGTAGGTTGTGGCGCCCAAGCGCTTCGGTGCCGGGTAGGGGCGACCAGCTCAGATGCAAGGTTCGCTCGGCAAGCTCTTCTTCCAGGCATTCGACGGCCTTGGCGAAGGCGCGCAGGCCGTCCATGCCGCCGGGGGTGTCGGCGATTTGGGGTAGCAGGCCCTGACGCACACGACTGCGGGTGAACCGGTCGCCGGTATTCGAAGAGTCGTCACGCCATTGGATTTGCTCACGGCGCAGGATGGAGCGTACCTCTTCCCTGCGCAGGGAACCGAGCGGGCGTACGACCTCGATTCGGGGTTCTCCAGCCAGGGCAAAGCGCGCCTTGGGGCCGGTCATGCCAGCGATTTCGGAACCGCGCATCATGCGCATGAGCAGGGTTTCGAGGGCATCGTCATCATGGTGTCCGGTGAGGATCACGTCGATGCCGGCTTCGCGAGCTTCCTGGGCCAGTGCGGCGTAGCGCAACTTGCGGGCCTTGGCTTCAAGGTTAGAATCCTCAGGGTCCAGCTCGACATGAGTGCGGGTGAAGGGAACCCCTAGTTTGGCGCAGATCCGCGCGCAGAAGACGCTGTCCTCGCGGGATTCCTCCCCACGCAGACCATGCTCCACATGCATGGCCAAAATACGGGGCCGGGGGACGGCGCGCGCCAGCAAGTTTAGCAGAAACACACTATCCGCACCGCCTGAGAGGGCCACGAGCACGGATTGGTTGGGACCCAGTTCGGAGGCTAGGGCCATTTGGGCCCAGCGATCCGCCCAGGGGTAGGATGATTGCTTGTTTGAAGATTGCACGGGGTATAGACCTTATCGGTGGGGGGGGACCGAGGGAATAGAAGAGTGCGGTTCGGGGGGGGAATCCGCAGCTCCGCTTGATGCCATCGGCCCAGGGCGCTAATCTTTGCCCTCTTTTCTGGGATTCCTGCCCAGTTTAATTTCGTCCTCAACCAACTCTCCCGAGGTGCCATGCCGTCGCGAGAGAGTGGCGGGCACCGCTCGATCCCATTCGTGGGAATTTACAGGCTAAGGCCTACCCTATCGACACCAGTATCATGCGTATCGCAATCAATGGATTCGGCCGTATCGGCCGCAACGTATTCCGCATCATCCAGAACACTCCTGGCTGTGAGGTCGTCCATATCAACGACCTCACAAGCCCCCAGACCCTGGCTCACCTGCTCAAGTACGACTCTGTCCACGGCCGCTACACCGGAAAGGTCAAAGCTGGCAAGAACTTCATCAACGTGGATGGTCAGCGCATCTCGATCTCCGCTGAGCGCGATCCGGCCAACCTGCCCCACGCCGAGAACAAAATCGACTTTGTCGTGGAAGCCACCGGCGTCTTCGCCACCCGCGAAGCTTGCAGCAAACACCTGACCGCTGGCGCCAAAAAGGTCCTCTTGACCGTGCCGCCCAAGGACGAAATCGACGCCATGATCGTGCTCGGTGTCAACGAGGAAACCCTCAAGGCCACCGATCAGATCATCTCCAACGCATCCTGCACCACGAACTGTCTGGCGCCCATCGCCAAGGTGCTCGACGAGACATTCGGCATCGAGTGCGGCCTGATGAACACTGTGCACGCCTACACCAACGACCAGCGCATCCTCGACCTGCCCCACGGCGATCTGCGTCGCGCCCGTTCGGCAGCCGTCAACATCATCCCCACCAGCACGGGCGCCGCCCGCGCCGTCGGCAAGGTGCTTCCCAAGTTGGCCGGCAAGCTGGACGGAGGCTCTATGCGCGTGCCCGTTCCGAACGGCTCTATCGTTGATCTGACCGTCAACCTCAAGAAGAAGGCCACTGTCGAGTCGGTCAACGCAGCCATGCAGGTCGCCGCCAAGAAAGGTTCCCTCAAAGGCATCCTCGAGTTCTCCACGGACCCGCTGGTTTCCTCCGATATCATCGGCAACCCGCACAGTTCGATCTTTGACAGCCTGGCCACCCAGGTAATGGGTTCCAAGATGGTCAAGGTGCTCTCCTGGTACGACAACGAGTGGGGCTACTCCAACCGCGTGGTCGACCTGATGCGCAGGGCTCACAAGTTGAAGATCAAGCGCGTGGCCAAAAAGAAAGCCACCAAGAAAGCCACCAAAAAAGTAGCTGAGATAGCTTCCAAGTAGGGTATTTGACCCCTTTCGCCAAAAACTGCCGGTCGCCCAACAGGGCGCCTGGCAGTTCTTTTATGCTGTCGAGCCATCGTTCGGTCCCTCCCCTTGCTTTGCTGCCATGCCCCTTCAAGCACCCGCCCTCCAAAGTCTCGCCCTCAAGGGCAAAACGGTTCTCATCCGTGTGGATTTCAACGTACCCAGGGACAGCGCTGGCGGCATCAGCGACGACACCCGAATTCGTGCGGCCTTGCCGACGTTGCGCGCTGTTCAGGAGGCCGGCGGCAAGGTGGTTTGCTTGATGCACTTGGGCCGGCCTAAGGGGCAGGTCGTTGAAGATCTACGCGTTTCTGTCATCGGTGAGCGGCTCAGCGAACTCCTGGCAGCACCCGTGACCAGCTTAGCCGAATCCACCGGAGATTCGGTGCGCGAAGTGATCGCCGCTGCCGCTCCCGACAGCGTGCTGCTGCTCGAGAACGTGCGTTTCCATGCTGGGGAGACCAAGGGCGATGGCGACCTATCCAAAGAATACGCCAAGCTCGGCGATCTTTTCGTCAACGACGCTTTCGGGGCCAGCCACCGCGCACACAGTTCGGTTTCGGGGATCGCTGAATACTTGCCGTCCGCAGCTGGTTTGCTGCTAAACAAAGAGGTCAAGGCCTTCGGCAAGGTGCTCAACGACCCGGCCCGCCCGTTCGTCGCAATTCTCGGCGGTGCCAAGGTCTCCGACAAGTTGACCGTAATCGAAAACCTGATCGACAAGGTCGACGTGCTGCTGGTCGGTGGCGGCATGGCCTACACCTTCCTCGCCGCCCAGGGCCACAGCGTTGGCAATAGCCTGGTCGAAACCGAACAAATCGATCTGTGCAAAGCCGCTTTGGCCAAGGCTGAAGCTAAGGGCGTTCGGTTGGTTCTGCCCTTGGATCACGTGACGGCAGATCGCTTTGCCGCAGATGCACAAACCGCCGTTTGCGACGTGGACATCCCCGATGGGGTAATGGCGCTGGACATCGGGCCCAAGTCCCAGGCCTTGTATGCCGCGGAAGTAGAAGCCGCCAAGACGGTTGTCTGGAATGGGCCCATGGGGGTCTTTGAGATGGAGGCCTTCCGGGCCGGGACGGCGGCGGTGGGGCACGCCCTGGGTCGCTGCAGCGGGTACACCGTGGTTGGCGGTGGGGATTCCGTTGCCGCTATCGGCCTGCTCGGTCTTGAGGCCTCGGTCGACCACATCTCCACCGGTGGGGGGGCTTCGCTGGAGCTTCTCGAGGGCAAAAAACTGCCTGGCATCGCTGCATTGGGCCAAGTTTCGTAACGAGTCGGTGCAAAAGCTTGCCGGATGCGCCTCGAAATCAACTCTACAGCCTCCCGTCCCATTATCGGGCACCCTGGATTGCACGTGGTAGTAGATCCGTCGCCCTAGGCCCCCATACAATACTGCCATGGATCAACGACCCACTCTGATCGCCCCGTCCTTGCTCGCCTGCGACTTCACCCGCATCGGCGAAGAGGTGCGTGCCGTCGAGCAAGCCGGTGCCGACTGGCTGCATGTGGACGTGATGGATGGTCACTATGTGCCCAACCTGACATTGGGTCCGCCCATCGTCAAAGCGGTGCATGGCGCGGCCACCCGGCCGTTGGATGTGCACCTGATGGTGACCAATCCCATGGAGCTGGCAGAGACCTATGCCAAAGCTGGTGCCCACGTGTTGACGTTCCACTGGGAGGTCGCGGGTTCCATTGCAGGAGCTCGTAAGATCATCCAGGGCTTCCGCGATGTGGGCATAACAGAGGTTGGCTTGGCCGTGGACGGCGGAACCCCGGTGGAGCCCATCGGCGAGCTGCTGGACGAAGTCGATCTGATATTGATCATGAGCATCCAGGCCGGTTTTGGTGGGCAGAGCTTCCAGGAGGCCCAATTGCAAAAGGTTCGCTGGGTACGCGCCCAAGGCTTCCAGGGCTACCTGGAAATGGACGGCGGCATTGGCCCAGGCAACGCCGGACTTTGCCGGGATGCCGGGGCCGACGTGCTGGTCGCAGGAACCGCTGTTTACAAAGCGCCGGACATGGCTGAAGCTATCCGGGGCATCCGTGGGCCTGAGCCGTGCCCAGAATCTTCCCAAACACCAAGCGTAGAAGCGCCCAGTCGATAACCCCCGATCCTCAACCATGGCGGAGAACGTGAAAAAGGACACCAAAGCGAAAGAAGAGACCAAGTCGCCCGACCCCAGTGGTGGCCGGCTTTCCAGGCTACGCTTCCGCAAGAGGGACGTGCCCGGAGGCCTTTGGCTCAAGTGTGAGAATTGCGAATCGATCATTTTTCGCAAGGACTTGGAGGCTAAGGGTTTCGTCTGCCCGAAGTGTGGCTTCCACTTCACCCTTCCCGGCGACCGTCGCATCCAAATGACCATGGATGAGGGCACCTGGGAGGAAATGTTTGCTGACCTCAGCTCCCTGGACCGCTTGAGCTTCACCGATACGGTTCCTTATTCCGACAAGGTCGCCCGCACGGTCAAACGTACCGGCAAGAAGGACGCGCTGATCTGTGGCAAGGGCGAAATCCATGGACGCCCCTGTGTCATGGCTGTCCTTGACTTCACCTTCATGGGGGGCTCTATGGGCGAGGTCATGGGCGAAAAAATCGCCTTGGCCGCCGACTTGGCGATCCAAGACAAACTGCCGCTTGTGATTTTCACCAGCTCAGGTGGGGCGCGTATGCATGAGGGCATGTTGTCCCTGATGCAAATGGCCAAGACCTGCGCCGCCCTGGCGACTTTGAATGACGTCGGTGGTTTTTCGGTTTGCGTGATGGCCAACCCAACCACGGGGGGCGTCACTGCTTCATTTGCTTCGGTTTGTGACTTGACCTTGGCCGAGCCTGGAGCCTTGATCGGGTTTGCGGGACCGCGCGTGATTTCGAGCACCCTCAAGATCGAATTGCCTCCCGGCTTCCAGCGCGCCGAATTTTTGCTCGGCAAGGGACAGCTCGATGCGATCGTGACGCGCGATGAGCTCCCCGCCACCCTGGCGCGCCTCATCGACTACGGAACCGCTTCCTGGGAGAACTACGCGGGCCGTGGCCTATCGAGCCAAGCTGCGGGCATGAAACGCCTGGCCGGTGGCGAGCCTGGCGAGAAGAAAGAAGGCACCTCAGCCGGCTGATCCGAACCGTGATTGCGGTTGAATAAGAAAGAGCCCACCCCGAGAGGTGGGCTCCTTTTCCAATTCCCTGCGTAAATCGCCTGGAAGAGGGTGGACCCGAACCGCTTCCCGGAGGTGCGGATCCGATGCCGGAATCTAAAATCAGTTCTCCGGACTTAGCAGGGCATAGCCCATCGCCAGAACCCCTGCAGCCGAAGCTTGGGATCCTGCGCTGCTCTCTGATGAGAATTCGAAACGACGGGGAGGACTCGCATCGTTTCGGGTGGTTTGACCAGTCATATTCCTTGTCTTGGTAGGTGGTTGGCTCCAGGCCCTGTCAAACCTGGAGCGAACCGCTAACGGAATGACAAGTCGAGCCCCTCGCCCGACCGTCATAGGTGTTTTGCCGCAGATCGAAAAAGCGCGGAACAAAAGTGAAAAAAGTGACAGGAACCCAGGCAGTTGCCTTGAGATCCCTGGGCGAGTCCCACTTACTCAGCAGGAGCGCGCAATTGCATGACCCAAGAGTCGAAAACGCTTTTGCAGGCACCGCCCGTCAGCCGGGAGAGGGTGGCCCCGATCTGATTGATCCACAATAGGGGGCGGCTGAGCAGGCCATCAAGTTTCGTTTCATTGATGTGCATGATCTGCGGTATGGGGTAGGTCAGCTGATAGGCTGAGCCTCGGACAAACTCGAAGCCCCGTGCTTCCAGGCCCTGGCGGACCCATGCTGCAGATTTGGCATTGAGTTCTCGAACTGGAAGCAAGGGGTGGGTCCTGCGCCGTTTCTGAACGCCCTTGGACTCGAGCTGGATGTCACCGATGACCAAGGTACCGCCGGGTGCCACGGTCTTGCAGAGCCCATCCAGCCATGCTTCGCTGTCCGAGGCGAAGCTGATCACGCCGCTGGAGATGACCCAGTCATAGCGGGATTCTCCCGAACGAGGGAAGGGGGGGGCATCTCCGAATCCGATCCGGCCTTCGCACAGGTCCACTCCCTCAACTTTGGCATTGCCCTCTGCGATGCGGACCATTTCAGGGCTTGGATCAAAAAGGAAAAGGGAAGATCCGGGGAATTGTTTGGCAGCTTCGATGCCAACCCAGCCTGCGCCCGATCCGAAATCGAGAATGCGTGACGCCTTTTCGGGCCGCCCATAGAGAGCCACGAAGCGCCGCATCCAGCGGAAGTGGGGGTAGCCCGGAGAGCCGGGAACACCGTCCCAACCCTTGGCGTTTTGATCAAATTTGGCGGTGGTCGTCTCGGGGGACATGACCTCCTGCAAGCGACGCAGAACGAGGACTTGGCACGACCCCGGTTTGCCTTTTAGGAGTTCCCTTGAGCCAAAGGTTCTGCGGCGAATGCCCTCCGGTTTCCCATCAAAGATGGCTACTGCGTGGAACTCGGGCCATAGCTGATTGCGTAAGCGGGCCAGGTCGGAATCGCTGCCGGGGTCTTCTAAGGCGACAAGGAGTGCCCCGCGGGGGCCGACACTGGAATCCAACGGGGACTCGTTCAGTCCCTTGAGGGCTACGCTAGCATTCGGGTAGCTCGCCCAAGCGTGCTGCTGTTGGCCACCGGTGCCCACCATTTGAATCTGCGAGGATTCAATTTGAGAGCCCTCCCGGGCGGCGTCGAGGGTCGCTTGCAATTGGGGGCTGATTTGGCTCATCACTTGCAAAGACTAATGGGCTGCCTGCTCTTTTGCTTGCACCCGGTTCCCGATTCGTGTCCATCAAGGGGTGGTTTCGCAGTTTTTGGCACGATGGGGCCGTGGGGTCTGGGAATCAACAGCTCCTGCCACGTCGCCGGCGACTGGACCTGCGCCCACGGGCGCTCCGGGCGGGGGCGTTGGCCTTGGATGTCAAGTCGGGGTACTCCTTGTCCTCCCGCAGCGCTGCGGAAATGGCATAGGTTGGGGTGTCGGATGCGCAGAAGACCGTGTGCATGACGGTCTTCTCGAGGCCGTGGTTCGGCATGAGCAGGGCGTCCCCCGGCCCGAGCAGGAAAGCATGCCCCGCATCCGCGCAAAGGGCCGTGAATTCTGGGGCTGCGTGGATCAGGCATGAGAGCTCCCCACCGCCGGGACGCGCCAGCTCACGCCGCAAACGGGGAAAGCGCTTTGCCAACGCGACGAGGCGATCGAAGGCTTTTTGACTGGGTGCTATGCGCGTGCGAACCCAGGGCAGGTCGCCCTCGGTCAAGTATTCGAGGAATTCACGAACCAGATGGCAGAGTTCATCGATGCTCAGGGCGAGCCATGCCGTGCGGCCCGCGACCTGGGTGTAGAGTACGCCCCGCTGCCCCCCCTCAAGGGGTTCATGGAAACCATCGTGATGCCAAAGAGCGCCGCCGTTGGGGGCGTTGAAAAAAGCGATGTGCTGGGTGGGCAACACGGGTCCCCCGATCCAGCGGCTCACATGCTCGGCGATCCAGGGATTCGTGCGCATGCTGCGCGACTCGGGCAGCAGCAGCTCCACGATTTCGGTGATCAAGCGGTGGCGTAGGATGTCGCGACTGGCGTCGTCAGCCCCCTCCTTGCCAAAGGAAAAGTGCAACCGTCGTGACGCATCGGCCTTGTGGTTGCTCAGCTTGCCGAGTTTTACCCAGAGGTCATGGTCGATACCCAGCTTGATACGCTCCAGATCACGGCACTCCTCGTGCAGGTGCATGTTGCTGCCCGCGGCGAATGTCTCGCCCAAACGGTCCAGATACTGCGTGAGCCAGGCCCTCAGCCCCTTTGAGTTGTACAGGGTGGCATACGGATCCACCGCTTCCTGTACTTGTTTGGGAGACAAGAAGTTTGGCAGCAGGATGGGCTTTCCCTCGTACCAGCGCTCGTCCAAGAGGGCTTCGGCGGGGCGCTCCGGGCGGGCTGCAAACGCGCCAGGCTTGAGCACTATCCAATCCCCATGGTCGACCCCTCGGCGTCGCAGTTCCAGGGTCTCTTGAATCCAGGGATTCAGGATTTCAATCTCCGCTTGATCTTCGTCCCCGTGCAAGGAGAGGATGGCTTGGGCGCCAGGACAATGCACACGATCGGGGGCGGCCAGGACATCGTGGAAGATACCGGGGGGAACGGGGGTGGTTTCCATGGGGACATGGTACCCACTTGCCGCACGCAAATTTTTGAAGATATGGATACGGACGATTCCGATCCCATCCGAGCACGTACACTGCCAGTTGGGTCAAGCGGGTGTGCACGGCCCCAGCTCCACATGACTACTTCCCGGCCCATTCTCCTGCCCGATTCAGACGCCGACCCCGAAGCGGGTGGCATGACCCTGCGAGTACTCGGAATCCCCCTGGAATTGGGCGCGAGCGACCAGGATCTCAGGCAGCTGGCGGTGCGTCAGGCCGGAGTTCAAGAGCATGATGTTCTGTCCATGCACTGGGTCCGGCGTTCTTTGGATGCGCGCCGAAACCGAGGTGTTTTCCGCCACGTATGCCATGTGGACCTGGTGATGCGCTCCACGAGGGAGTCGAGTGTGCTCAAGAAAGCCCTGCGGTCTGGAAGGGTGCGCCATGCGCCGGCTCGGGAGGCCTTGAAACTGCAGGCTGAACCCGGCCTGGATCGCAAGCGCTCGATCGTGGTTGTGGGTAGTGGTCCCGGCGGCTTCTTTGCGGCCTTGACCTTGGCGCTCAACGGCGCACGCGTGACGATGCTTGAGCGTGGATCCGCCCTGGAGGACCGCCACAGAAAGCTGGTGCCCTTCCATCGAGGGGGACCCTTGGACCGGGACACCAACCTGCTCTTTGGCGAGGGCGGCGCGGGAACCTATTCCGATGGAAAGTTATATACGCGGGTGCAAGACCCGCTGGAATTGGCGATCTTGCAAGAGTTGGTAAGGGCCGGAGCGCCGGAGAATATTCTATTCGATGCGCGTGCCCATATCGGCACCGATCGCTTGCACCGGGTTCTGCCACGCTTGCGAGAGCGCCTGGTGGAGGCGGGGGGGGAGATCCTTTGGGACACCCGCTTTGAAGCATTGATTCAGCTGGGTAGCGCTGGGAAGGACAAGCACATTGCGGCCGTGCGCACGAGTCGTGGGGAGATCCGCTGCGATGGTGTGGTGTTGGCCATCGGGCACAGTGCCCGCGACACTTTCGAGAGTCTGCACGAGCAAGGGGTTGCCTTCGAGTCCAAGCCGTTTCAATTTGGGGTTCGGGTCGAGCACCCCCAGGAGTTGATCACCAGGGGCCGCTTCGGAGATTCGCCCGCCGTGAAGGAGCTGGGACCGGCTTCATACAACCTGGCCCGCAAGGGCACCGATCAGGTGTTGGGTGCACACAGTTTCTGCATGTGCCCTGGTGGCAAGATCGTTGCGAGCATTTCCGAGGAGGGCATGCTTTGTACAAATGGCATGAGCAACGCAAAACACTCTTCTCCATATGCAAATGCGGCGCTGGTGGCGACCATCTCTCCGGCAGCTTTTGGTGGTTATGGAGAAGGTCCCTTGGCAGGTTTGGGGTTCCAACGTCACTTTGAGAAAAGCTTCTTCGAAGCCGGTGGGGGAAACTACAGCGCTCCCGCCCAGCGCATCCCCGACTTCTTGGAAGGGCAAGGATCACGGGGTGAGTTGCGCAGCAGCTACACCTTCCCAGTGATTCCCGGGAGAATCGACATGCTGCTGCCGCCGGATGTTTGCAAGGCTTTGACCCGTGGGCTCCATTCCTTTGACCGCCAAATCGAGGGATTTGCGGGTGAGGAGGGGTTGATGGTCGGCCTGGAGAGCCGTAGCTCAAGCCCGGTTCGCATGCCCCGGAATCGGGACACCTTCTGCGCTACTGGTTATTCGAATCTTTTCCCCATTGGCGAGGGCGCCGGGTTTGCCGGCGGTATCATGAGCGCAGCTATCGACGGCGCCCGTGCCGCCCATGTCCTGCTCCGCTGCGCCAAATGATCCTTCAAGCAATAGAGACACTATGAGTAAACAACCGGCTTGGGATGACCGTAAGGTCACGACACACCGCCTGATGGAAATGAAGCAGAGCGGCATGAAGATCGCCGCTTTGACGGCATACGATGCAACCATGGCCGAGCTCCTGGACAATGCGGGGGTGGACCTGTTGCTCGTGGGGGACTCGGTGGCCATGGTCGTGCAGGGACTGGATACCACGGTTACGGTCACCTTGGAAATGATGCTCTACCACGCGACTTTGGTTCGACGCGGAGTGAAGCGTGCACTCGTGGTGGGCGACCTGCCTTTCATGAGCTACCAGATCAACTCCGACGAAGCGCTGCGCAATGCTGGACGCATGGTAAAAGAAGCGGGTGTTGAAGCTGTCAAACTCGAAGGGGGCAAAGTGATTTGTGAAACGGTGCGCCGTATTGTGGATGTGGGCATTCCCGTCATGGGACACTTGGGCTTGACGCCCCAGTCTATCCATAAGTTTGGAACCTATCAGGTGCGTGCTCGAGATCAGCAAGAGGCGGACGAGCTGCGACGGGATGCCGAGAGCTTGGAAGAAGCCGGCGCCTTTTCGATCGTGCTAGAAAAAGTCCCCGCGGACCTGGCTGCTCAGGTCGCCAGCGAACGCGAAATTCCGATAGTCGGCATAGGTGCCGGCCCAAATTGCGATGGACAGATCCTTGTTTCCCACGACATGCTCGGTCTGTACACGCGCTTCAAACCCCGCTTCGTGCGGCGCTATGCCACAATTGCCGAAAATATGACAAGCGCCTTTGCTGATTATGTTGCCGATGTGCGGGACGGACAATTCCCCGCGATGGACGAGAGCTACGAGTAGGAGTCCTCGATTTCAACTTGGGGCAGGACTGGAAGAAATTTTCCGTGCCCCCTGGTGGGAACGGGAACGGGTTTTGGAATTGGGCTTCATGGGCTTGTCTGGGGAGGACGAAAGTGTTTGCAGCGACATCGGTATTTCAGCCGATCCCTATCTCCTCCAGATCCCCTACTACAATGACCAAACTGATGATTGTCGACGACTCGTCGACCATGCGGAAAATTATAATGCGGGTTCTACGCCAGGCCGAAATCTCCGTGGACGCGATCCTCGAAGCAGGTAATGGCATAGAAGCCCTTGAGCAGTTGGCTGCAAATGATGATATTGGCATCATTCTTTCCGACGTAAACATGCCCGAAATGAACGGCCTCGAGCTGGTCAAAAAGGTGCGCGAGTCCAAGGACTCTAGCGAACTTCCTATCATCATGGTGACCACCGAAGGTGGCGATGCCATGCGTGAGCAGGCGATTGGTGAAGGTGCCAATGGTTACATCTGCAAGCCTTTCACCCCTGACACTGTGAGTGCAGCACTCGAGCCCTTCATCAAATGAGTCCTGAAGACCAAGTCGACTCAGGCACGGCCAAAAGCCTGAACCTAACCGACGAGGAGCTTCTAGCCATCCTCCGTGAGGGAGCGGAGGAGGTATTTATGATGTTGGGTGCCGTGGGCGAGCTCGTCGAAAATGAGGGGCTCCAGATTGCTGAGGGTGCTACCTCAGCTGCTTTCATCGCCGACATCGCCTATGAAGTGGTGGTAGGTTTCAGTGGCCCATTGGAAGGTGTGGTCGTCATGCGTTGCCAGGAATCCTGCGCCAATAGCATCACGCGCGGCATGCTGATGATGGAAGAAGGTGAACCCGTAGCACAAGAGGACATCCGTGATGCCCTCGGTGAGTGCACCAACATGCTCGGTGGCTTCTTCAAGCGCCAGGCCCTGGATCCCACCGGGACCTTTCAGCTGGGAATCCCCAAGATCGAGGAATACGTGGCCGCCGGAAACCATACGGAGCAAGGTAGCCTTGTCTATGAATTGAGTGACAGTCAAGCCTCTGTTGAAGTTTGGCTGGGTAACTAGGGATAGCACGTCGCATGCCGAAAGCAGGACTCTGCTTTCGGCATAACTCCCGTCCCAACGAAAACAAGATATGGCCCCGGAAGCAACCGAAAGAGAATCCCAGTGCGTGGAAGAGATCTTCCAGCGCGTGTGCGGCGACCTTTCCATGATCGCAGACCGCGAGATGGAGGTGAAGGAGGTGGAAACTGAGATATTGGATCATCGACCCGCAGGCAAGGGCAAAATCCACATCTCATTCCGCCTGGGGTTTTCCCAAGGCGATGAGGTTTTGCATGGTTGCATGTTGCTGCCCTTGGCGGATGCAATCACGTTGGCTTGCAGCCTGATGATGATCCCTGAAAACGTGATCGAGCAAACCCGCACGCAGAACACGTTGGACGCAACCACAAAGGACGCCATGCTGGAAGTTGGCAACTTCATTTGCGGTGCCACGGACGCAGCATTTAGGGCCTTGGGCGCAGAACTCAAAGTCGTCTTTGAGGGCTGCCAAGGGGTCAAGCCCGGCATCCGCCCCGCCCTGCTTTATAATGAGGGCGTTGAACTAATCGTGGGTCTAGCAGACATCGCGCAGGGAGGGTTTGGCAACGACACCCACGTGCTCATGATGCCTAAGCTGAAGGCCACCGAAATCGCGGAAGAGGATGAATGATCCTGGTAGTTTGCGACGTTGAGGCTCAGTTTTCAAAAAAAGGCGGCCCTACGGGCCGCCTTTTTTTGTGAAGTCGCCAGTCGGATCCAGCTACTTCTTGGATGGGTCCATGGCCTTCTTGAAGAGGTCCCCAAGGCTGGTGCCCAAGGCCCCCTGGCTAGGTTTCGCGAGTGCTTCATCAATGACGGAGCAATCCACGGAATCTTCAGAACCGATCACGGCGCCGCGGGAATCCAGACGGGAAAGGGAGATACGCTTGGAGCCGGGTTCAATGGCGCTGATACGCACGCTGACCTCTTCACCCATGGACAGTACGGCGCCCACATTCTTGATGCGCTCACGGCCCAGTTGTGAAACATGCAGCAGGCCTTCCAGGCCAGGCTCCAGTTCGATGAAAGCTCCAAAGTCTGCGATGCGTGTGACCTTTCCGGTGACCACGGAATCCTCACGGTACTTGTGCTGAACATCATCCCACGGATCCGGCTCGAGCTGCTTGACGCCCAGTCCAATTCGACGACCGCCGTCCTTGATCTCTAGGATTTTGACTTGCAGTTCTTGTCCCACTGCGAGCACCTCGGATACGTTCTCGACGCGCTGGCGTGAGATGTTGGATACGTGCAGTAGCCCTTCAATGCCACCGTTCAATTTGACGAATGCGCCAAAGGATTCGATGCGGGTGACCTTGCCGGTGACCACGGTGCCGGGAACAAGGCTGCCTGCGGCGTCCTTCATGGCCTCCATTTGTTCGGCTTCTTGCACGCGTCGGCGGGAGAGCAAAACACGGTTGCGTGAGCGATCGATCTCAAGCACTTCCGCGGTCAAGGTGGCACCGATGTGGCTTGAGATTTCTTCGTCCCGATCCGTACTGACTTGACTGGAGGGCATGAACGCTTCGTTCTTGCCGATCTTGAGGGTCAAGCCGCCTTGGTTTTGGCCCGTGACGCGGGCCTTGACCAAGGAGCCAACCTCAAGGTCCTCCCAGGCTGCGAGTTCCTGGGCCGCACGCATGGAAACGATCCAAAGTCCATCCTCCTGGCCATGCAGAACAAAACGGTGTTTGTCACCGGGCTCCGGTTTGGTTTCAAATTCGGACAGGGCACAAGCCCCTTGCATCTGGGGGCCGAGCTCCACGATCACATCGTCACCGCTGACGCCGACCACGACGCCTTCGTACAGCCGGGCTCCGCCCTTGCCCGTAGGCTGGGGAGATTCCTTGGACATGTCCATATCCTGCAGGTTGACACCGGCCAGGGCGTTTTCAATTTCTTTGTCCAGAGGGTTCTGGTTGGGATCGCTACTCATTTTTCCGTTCGGGTTTGATATATGCCGTCCGTGGCATGGGGGGGCAAATGTGCACCCCTAATTCGGACCTTGATTGTGTGCCTCGGGGGCACTTAGGGAAGCCCTGGAGTGGGATTTTCGACTTTTTGGGAGCAAACTCTTCCAGCGGGCTGGCTTGGCGCGGAAGTCTGACCCTACTGGGAAGGGTCCAAGGGGCGATGCAGGTCCCGCGTACTGGCTTGGTCCGTGGGCCAAAGGACCATTTCGCCCACGTTGACATGGGGCGGGCGAGTTACCGCATACAGGATGGCATCGGCGACATCTTCGGGGCGTAGCGGGGTCATGCCTCGATAAACCGCTTCGGCGGCGGCGTGGTCGCCCGAAAGCCGTACAACTGAGAAATTTGTCTCGACCATGCCGGGATCCACGGTCGTGAACCGGATGCCCTGCCCCACGGTGTCCAGGCGCAGGGCGTCATAAATCGCTTTGACCGCATGTTTGGTCGCATTGTAAACGTTGCCACCGGGGTAAACCTGTCGACCGGCCACGCTACCCAGTAGGACCATATCGCCGCCCTTGCGCTCCAACAGCCCGGGCAGGGTGGCATGCACCGTGTGCAGAATACCCTTCACGTTGGTGTCGATCATCTTGTCCCAATCGGCGGGTTTGCCCGCCTGCAAAGGCCCGACTCCGACCCCCAAGCCCGCGTTGCACACAATCAGGTCAGGGTCGTGGCCTTCTAGCGCACGCTCGACACCTTCCGCATTGCGCACGTCCATCACAAGGACCTGGGCGTCCGCGATGGACCCGGCCAATTCCGTCAGCTTGTCCTCGCTCCTGGCGGCTAGCAAAACGCCGGCGCCATGTTCGGCAAGAGCGAGGGCCGTGGCGCGTCCGATTCCGGAGGAAGCACCGGTGACAAGGGCCGTTCGGCCTGCGAGGGGCTGGGCAGTATTGGGTTGCATGGGAACATTGTACGCCGCGCACCCTATACTGCGGAGATGGTGCAAAGCAAAATCAGATATCAGGGCCAGTTGAGAACCCAGGCGACCCACGGGCCTTCGGGCTCATCCATCATCACGGATGCCCCCTTGGACAACCGCGGCAAGGGGCAAGCGTTTTCCCCCACGGATCTGGTGGGAGTGGCCTTGGGTTCCTGCGTTTTGACCCTGATGGGGATCACAGCCCAAGACAACGGTTGGGAGATGGATGGTGCCGAGGTTGCCGTTTCTAAAAAGATGAAGGCTGAACCCATGCGGCACATCGCACGCTTGGATGTGGCCTTGAGCATTCCCGGTGAATGGAGCAGCGGGCAGCGCGAAACCTTGGAAGCAAGCGCCAGAGGCTGCCCCGTCATGGCCAGCCTGGGGGATCGCGTTCAGGTTCAGATGTCCTTTGCTTGGGGAGCTTGAAAATGTCCCATACCTCCACACAGGTCGGCGCCGAGCACTTTCAATATCTTGCGCAGCGCACGGCGGGGGACGATGCTTTCCTCGTGCAGCTCAAGGCCGCTGCGATTCAGGCCGGCATCCCGGCGATCCAAGTTGCGCCGGAGCAGATCTCCCTGCTCGCCATTCTCCTGCGCCTGATCTCCGCAGAACAGGTGGTCGAGGTCGGCACCTTGGCGGGTTATTCCGCGATTGGCATGGCCCGCGCCCTGCCCGCCGATGCACGCTTGCTGACCATCGAATATTCGCCCAAGCATGCTGAGTTTGCGGCGACGTGGGTTGCAAAGAGTGACGTGGCCCAAGTGGTGGAAGTGGTGCAGGGAAGCGGGCAGAATATTCTGCCCACCCTGCCCGATGACTCCATCGACGCCGTATTCCTGGATGCGGACAAAGCCGGCTACCCCGCGTACTTGCGAGAGGCCATGCGCTTCGTGCGTCCAGGCGGCCTCATCATGGCCGACAATGCTTTTGCCTTTGGACAGCTATTCGATGAGAAACCCACCGACCCGGAGGTCGGGGCGGTCAGAGCTTTCAACGATTTCATCCCCACGATCGAGGGTCTCAAGGCGGTCATCGTGCCCATTGGCGATGGGTTGTGGGTCGGCGTCAAAGAATAGGCGAAACCTCAACGTACCAGTCGTTCGTACCACTTCAAGGTAAGCGGATCCGAAGGGGCCAGTCGGCGGGCCTCTTGGATAGCTTCTTCGGCCAGCGCCATCTGGTCCATGCCCGCATGGGACCTGGCCAAACCCCGCCAAAAGGCAGCCCTGCCGGGTTGTAGCAGGGTGGCCCGGCTGTAGGACTCCGCCGCCGCAGTGCAATTTTTCTGCCGCAGTTGCAATGCGCCCATGTTCGCCCATGCGATGGCATTGCCCTGGGCGATGGAAATGGCCCGCCGCAGGTGACGCTGCTCCAACTCGGGTTTTTCCATGCGGCGCGCCAAAGTCGCGAGCCCCACATGGGGTCGACTGTAGTTGGGGTCGATCGAAATGGCCCTTTCAAAGTGCCCCCGAATCACCCGGTTGGATTCGGCCGTTCTTGGCCCATCCTTGAGCAGGGCGTGGGCGAGTCCGCTCCAGGAGCGCGATTCCCCGGACCTATGTTCGGTGCGTTGCAGCCAATAAGCCAGGGGACTGTGGAAACCGGCGGAGAGCCTATGAACGACAGGAGTCAACAAGCCCGTCAGCAAGATCAACTGCAAGGCATACAAACGGATGGACACGGTCCTTCCGTTTGGCAGGCGGGGTAGGAGCGGGATCAAGAATAGTAGGGGCAGGTACAAGTAACGGGGCCCGAAGAGTTCGGGGCTCGGGAACCATTGCAACCAAGGAAGCAATGAAAGGCATAGGGCCCCAGCCCAAGCGAATTGGTCTTGCCCCATCGAATACAACCTGCCTATTCGCACGCAGATGCCAAGCAGCAAGAGCGCGCCCAGGACCTGCCATCCCATGCCGCTTCCATCGACTTCCTGAAGGGCGAGTGGGGGCCACAAAATACAAGCCGCTCCCTTGCCGAGGATGCCCAATCCAAGGGGGATGCGTTCCGCGAGGGGGGTTGAGCCCAAGGCCCCGTGGGATGGGTCCAATCCGAGGCCACCCAGGGCCCAGATACGTAAGCCAGCGATCGCGACGAGAGCGATCAACACACAAATGCGGCGACTCCTTTTGGCGGCGCCTGGCAGGAGCCACCACAGCGCAGCGAAAGCGAGGCCATCCTCCTTGACCAAGAGTGGCAACAGGACGCCGACAAAAGCCCAAGCCCCGCTTCGCACGCCGCTGGCCCGTTGCGACTTCTGGCCTGCCAAATGCATGGCTAGCGGAATCAGCCCGACCAGCGCACACAAGCTCGAGGAGCGGCCTGCAATCCAAACTACAGCTTCGCTTTGCACCGGATGCAAGGCAAACAGGGCCCACCCAAACCATGGAAGTCTGCAATGCGGCCGCATCAGTAGCAGCACAACACCCGCCCAAAACACCACCCCCAGATGCAGGGCCAAGTTGATTCCATGGAAGCCACCCGGGCTGTTTCCCAGCCAGGCGCGGTTGAATCGCAGGGACAAGGTCACCAGCGGGCGGTACAACCCCGCGTCCCCCCGGTGGTGCCAATAGTCCTGGCCAAACGCGTGCATGGCGGGTCGCTCTCCCGCCACCAGAGGGTTTTCCTCGATCGTCTCTTGGTCGTCCAGTGCCCAACCAGCGCGCAGTGCTGGTCCTCCAAACAACACCAAGGCGCTGGTCAGCAACAGAATAATCCGCAAGGCGCGCTGGCCGGGTCCCACGGGGCCGCAATTGGCGGCGGGGACCGGGGGGGTTGTCCCTGATTGAGGTGGCCTGAGATGCATGCTTTGAGCCTAGCGAAAACAGCAGCCCGTAGGCTACTGGGCCATGGAACCAACAAAAAAGAGGTGGATTCAGGCCCGCCGCCTTTTCTGTGCATGGTTCATTGCCCTACACTTGCCCCATGACCCCTGCAAAGAAGAGCACCGAGGAAACCCCCGATTTCGACCAACGCATGGTGGAATTGGAGGGGCTTGCCGCAGCCTTGGAGAGTGGCGACCTGGGGCTTGAGCAAGCTCTGGAGCACTACAAGCGAGGCGTTTCCCTGCTGCGCTCCTGCCGTGGCGAACTCGAAGGGTTCCGCAAACAGGTGGAAGAGTTGGCACGCGAGGGTTCCGCCCAAACCCGCCCACTGGAAAGCGACCCCGATTTCACCCGTTAGGGGGATCTACCCAATGAGCGAACTTCTAAATGCATGGCTGCAGGACAGCATGCGCTGGGCCGAGGATTCCATGCGCGATGCGATGGAACACCTGGACCTGGGCCCCTCGGACTTTGCTCAAGCCCTGGCCTATCCCACCTTTGCGGGTGGCAAGCGATTGCGGCCCTGTTTGGTGCGCCTGGTTTGCCAGGAGTTGGGAGGGCCGGACGAGTCGGCCAAGGCCCCGGCGGTGGCCATTGAATGGGTGCACACCTATTCCCTCGTACACGATGATTTGCCCTGCATGGACGACGATGACCTACGCAGGGGAAAATCGACCACCCACAAGGTTTTCGGTGAGGCCACGGCGGTATTGGTGGGGGATGGTCTGCTCACCATGGCTTTTGAACAACTCGCCAGCCTGGAAACCTCCCAGGCTTTGGAGATGGTCGGGGTCCTAGCTCGCGCTGCTGGCCCCGCCGGCATGGTTGGCGGGCAGCACCTGGACTTGGCCGCGGAAAAGGGTGGCCTGGACACCTGTGGTGTGCGTGAAATACACCGGCTCAAAACCGCAGCCCTGATCGAGGCCGCTTGCGAATTGGGTGCGTTGGCAGCGGGAGCCTCCGAGGGTGCCCGCCAGGCGGTCCGCCGCTTTGGGTTGGCCCTCGGTTTGTGCTTCCAGGCCGTGGATGACTGTTTGGATGTGACGGGCGACGCCGTTGAGCTTGGGAAAACCCCCGGCAAGGACGAAGCCGCCGGCAAGGCGACCCTGGTCGCGGACTTGGGCCTGGAGGGTGCCCGCCAGGAGGCCATTCAGCGCGCCGAAGAAGCTCGCGATGCCGCCCTGGAGGCGGGCTTCCGCTCCGACGGTCTGGCCCTGTCCCTGATCGACTGGCTCTTGGCTCGTACCAACTGATTCGGGTATTTGACCCCGGAACTGTCTCGTGACGAGTGTTTCCTCTTGGGAAGCCCTGGTTCTCCCTTGCGGCTTGGGCTTCCTCGCCTTGCAATAGACCCATGGCCGACACCTCCGCATCACTCGACGACTCCGCGCCCGCAAAACCCGCCCCGACCGATTCCAGCCAGGAGCAGGTCGAGGACCTGTTGGCCCGGGCCCAGAGCCCCGAGGCCCTCAAGGAACTCTCCCCCGATGGGCTGAAGGAGCTGTGCAGCCAGATGCGCGCCTTCCTGCTTGAGACGGTGCAGACCACGGGTGGGCACCTGGGTTCCAACCTGGGCGTGGTCGAGCTGACCGTCGCCCTGCACTACGTCTACAACTTCAGCCGGGACCGCTTGATCTTTGACGTCTCGCACCAGTGTTACCCCCACAAACTGCTCACCGGACGGCGTGAGGGGTTTGCAAACCTTCGACGCACCGACGGCCTGTGCGGGTTCACCCATCCCGACGAATCCCCCTACGACCTTTTCCATACCGGGCACGCGGGCACATCGATCAGCGTGGGGTTGGGTTTGGCATTGGCCGCAGCCGGGGAAGAAAATCCTCCCAAGGTGGTCAGCGTCATCGGAGACGCCAGTCTCGGAGCGGGGGTCGCCTTCGAGGCCATCAACTTTGCCGGGGCCTCCGCAGCTCCCATGTTGGTCGTCCTGAACGACAACGAGTGGTCCATCTCCAAATCGGTGGGGGCCCTGGCCAAGCTGCTTTCCAAAGTGCGCGGCAATCGTCTGTGGCAACGCGCCGGTCAGGAGACCAAAAGCCTCATTCAAGCCATACCCCTCATCGGCCCACGCGTGGACCGCGCCCTGGATGACTTTGGCGAGGTCATGCGACACGCCGTGGTTCCCGGTCACGTGTTCGAAGAAGCCGGCGTATCCTATGTGGGCCCCGTGGATGGCCACGACGTGAATGGTCTGGTCGATGCCCTACAGCGGGTCAGCCAGTTGGATGGCATGGTGATTTTGCACGTGCTCACCGAGAAGGGCAAGGGGCACCCCGATGGCCCCAACCATCCCGAACGCGTGCACGCCGTCAAACCCAAGGCTGCCCCAACGCAGTACAAAACGGAGGGCACGCCCGTGCCCCGCAAGGCCCAGGGAATCTCTTACACAGAGGCCTTCGCCAATGCCTTGAACAGCAGCGCCGAGACCGACGTGCGCATCCATGCCATCACGGCGGGCATGCCCTCCGGCACCGGCCTGGTCGATTTTGCCGAGCGCTATCCTGCGCGTTTCCACGACACCGGCATCACCGAGCAGCACGCGGTTGCCATGGCTGCCGGTATGGCAAAAGGCGGATTGCGCCCCGTGGTCGCCATTTATTCCACGTTCATGCAGCGCAGCTACGACCAGTGCTTCCAGGAACTCTCCCTGCAAGACCTGCCCGTGGTTTTGGCCCTCGACCGGGCGGGTCCCGTGGGGCAGGACGGTCCCACGCACCACGGCGCCTACGACGTGGCCTACCTGCGCACCCTGCCTAACTTCATTCTGGGGGCGCCCCGGGATGCCAGTGACATGGCGCGCATGCTCACTTGCTTCCTGGATCAAAAACACCCCAGCGCATTGCGCTATCCGCGGGGCAATACGCCGCTGGATGAATGCATTCCCGTGGGCGAACGAACCCCCATGGTTCCCGGCAAGGCTGAGGTGCTTTGCGAGGGAACCGATGTGGTCCTGTGGGCCTATGGCTCCATGGTATCCGTGGCCCTCGAGGTCGCCGTCACCTGGCACCAAGCCGGAGTTTCGGTCGGCGTGGTCGATGCGCGCTTCGCCAAACCCTTGGACGAGGGTTTGTTGACGCAGCACCTGCACAGCTACAGTCATGTGGTAACGCTGGAAGCCCATCAACGCATGGGTGGCTTCGGTTCCGCCGTGCTGGAAGCCGCCAGTCGGGCGCCCCACGGCAATGGACAAACGCCGGCCAAGATCAAGGTGCTTGGACTCCCCGATAGATTTCTCGAGCACAAAACCTCCGTGCAGGAACAACTCACCGAAGCCGGTCTCGATGCCGACCGCATCGTTCGTACCCTGGGGAATCTACTGCCCGCGGCGAAGCGCCAGCTGCTCGAGTCCTCGGAGCCTTAGGCATGCACAACAAGCAAGAAACGGACTCTGAAAGCGGAAGGCCATGGAACCAAGGGGTTTCCTCCGTCCTACTTTTGGGCGACGGCCAAAAGTCCCGCGTTGGCACGACCTTGCCCGAGGTCCAGGCATGGCTTGAGACGCGTGGCATCCAGGTCCAAGTGGAGGGCGATGTGCGGCAATTCGCCCAGCAACATTTGGAAGGCTGCCCGCTGCCCGACCCGGTGCCCGATCTAATCGTGGTGCTTGGTGGTGATGGTTCCGTGCTCACTGCGGTGCGCTCCTTTGGCGAGCACCCTGTTCCGGTGCTCGGCATTCACTTTGGGCGGGTGGGATTCTTGGCCCCGGTGCTCGGCAATCAATGGGAACAGGGTTTGCTGGACACCCTCGAAGGGCGCTGCCTGGTGGAAGAGCGCATGCGAATGGAAATCGAGCTGGAGGATGGCAGTTTGTTTCTGGCCCTCAACGACGCCGTGCTGGCGCGTCCCGCCGACGCGAGCATGGTCGGGCTCTCGCTTTTTGTGAACGATGAACATGCAACCGACTACCATGCGGATGGCCTGATCGTTTCCACCGCCAGTGGTTCCACCGCCTACTCGCTTGCCGCAGGGGGGCCCATCCTGGCGCCCGACTTGCAGGGTCTGGTGGTCACCCCGATCTCCGCCCACGCCCTGGCGCACCGGCCATTGGTTTTGGCCCCCGAATCCCTGGTTGGCGTCCGGGTGGTACGCTCCAGGCAGGGGGTGGCCCTGGTTCTCGATGGACAGCGCGTGGCTTTGCTTCAAGAGGGCAGCCAAGTGGTCGTGCGCCGACATGACGTGAATTACCCACTGTTGGTTCCCTCTGGCATGGATCCCTGGCAGCGGCTTTCCGACCGCCTGGGGTGGAGCGGTTCCCTGGCTGAGCTCGGTTAGGGAGGGAAACGCTCTTCTTCGGGCTAGGCCGATTGCGGTGGCTCGGGATCCCCAGCGAGCCATTCCAGGCGTCGGATGCCACGCTTGGACATGCGGTAGAAGAGCAGCAATCCCAAGGAGAATACGACTACCGCAAAGCCGATGAGTTTAGGGGTCAGGGGCAGAATGATGAGGGCAGCCACGAACTGCACCGCGATCGAAACATAGAGGATCGCCGCCACAAACAGGCGCGAGCGGTTCTTGATAAACCAGGCGCCCAGGGGGGCGCCGATGCAAACGATGGGGACACAAACCCACCAG
>JAAETM010000289.1 GCA_024228395.1 bacterium
CTGGCAAGGAACTCCGCAAGGAGGCCCCCTTTCGCCACTGCTCGCAAACGCGCTATTGGATGAAGTGGATCAATAACTGGAGCGACGCGGTCACGCGTTCGTACGCTACGCGGATGACGGGCGAGTTTTCGTCAAGTTAAAGCGAGCGGGCGAACGTGTCATGCGTCACCTACACAAGCTGCATGGCAATCTCCATCTCGCGATCAACGAAGCCAAGAGCGCAGTGGTATCCGCGTATCGGCGCGACTTTCTTGGATTCGGCCTTTGGTCGGCTCCGGGAAGGAAAGTGCGGCTACGCGTGGCTGCGAAAGCCCTCAAAAGGATGAGGGATCGAGTTCGCGAAATCACAAGTCGAACCCGAGGCCGCAGCATGAAAGCGGCGGCCGAGGATCTGCGGCGGTATCTGCTTGGATGGCGAGGCTACTATGGCATCGTGCACACCAATCGTGTATTAGCAAAGCAAGACGAATGGATTCGCCGACGACTCCGAGCAATCCACCTCAAGCAATGGAAACGTGGCCGAACGGTCTTCCGTGAATTACGGGCGCGAGGAGCTTCGAAGCGCGTAGCCACTGAAGTCGCCGGGCACACCAAGCGCTGGTGGCGGACCTCACGCGGAGTGATTCATCATGTCCTCAACATTCCCTACTTCGACCAAATGGGAATTCCCCACCTGGACGAGTAACCTCAATCTATCGAACCGCCGTGGTACGGACCCGTATGCCCGGTGGTGTGGGAGGGGAACCCAGGAGACC
>JAAETM010000290.1 GCA_024228395.1 bacterium
CAGATTGGCGTCCAGGGGAATCAAATCCATGCGATAGCGGAAGCCGGTTTTCTTCTGAAGCAGTTTGCCCGCGATCTTGAGGTGCGGGAAGCGGATCTCTGGATCGAGGAACATCTCGCAGGGGTCGTAACCGGGTTTGCGGTGGATGTCGACGGTGCGGGCAAAGTCGGGCTCTTGGTCGGGGTCGGACCAATAGTAATAGGTGAACCAAGCTCTTTTTGCTGAGACCACGACCAGGTCGCCGGCGTTTGCATGGTCGATGCCGAACTCGGCTTGGGCTTCGCGGTCCAGGATTTGCTCCACACCTTCCACCGATTCCAGGGCCGCGCGAGCCTTGCGGATGGCGCTTTCATCCTGGCAGTAAACGTGGGCGATTTGATGGTCGGCGACGGCGAAGGCGCGGCTGGCGAAGACGTCGAGCATTTCGCCGGTGGGGGTGGAACGTACCGCGAGCAATCCAGCGCTGCGCAGGGCCAGGTTGATGTGCACGGGTTGGTCGACCTTGTTGATCGCGTATTCCGACACGCCGATGACTTCGGTCTTGTTTACTTTTGCAGCGTCGAGCAGTTTGCCCACCCACTTGTCCAGGTCCTTGAGGGCTTGAATGGAGCGCGGGTGCTCCGGCCCAAAACGCTGGTGGTCGTAGTCCAGGTGTGGAAGGTACGCCATGGTCAGGTCGGGCTTGCGCTCATCGAGCGTGCGCATGGCCGCTTTGGCGATCCATTTGCTGGAGGGCAGTCCCGCCTTGGGTCCCCAAAAATCGAAGAAGGGGAAGGGTCCCAGGCCATCTTCCAGGTCCTTGCCGTAGCTGTCCGGATCGGAATACACCGCGGGGATTTTGCGACCGTCGGCGGGGTAGTAGGGGCGCGGGGTGATCGAGTAGTCCACGTCGGCGCCCATGTTCCACCACCAGAACAGCTTGGCGCAGCGGAAGTCTGGGTTCGCGCGGCGGGCGGCTTCGTAGACCTTTTCGCCTTGTACCAGATGGTTGGATTGACGCCAGAGGGCGACCTCCATCGTCTTGCGATCCAACCAGCCGTTGCCCACGGCGCCATGCTCGTTGGGCATGCTGCCGGTCAACATGGTGGCCTGCGCAGAGCAGGTCACGCCCGGCAGGATCCCCGACATGGGAGCCATGGAACCAGTAGCCGCCCAGCGGGACAGGTTCGGGGTGTGTTCACCAATTTGGCTGGCAGAAAGACCGACCAGGTTGAGCCAGAGCAGGGAAGTCATAGGTCCGCATGCTATCATCCGCGCACCATGCTCAGCAAATTCCTCAAACTGTTCCGCAAAGCTTCCGTTGTCGTGCCTGGAGCCGATCAATTGCCCCCAGGCGAATCGCGCACTATCCAGCTTGGAGACGGCCTTGAGGGTGGCAAGCAGCTCTTGATCTGCCGGACGACCGATGGCGAGGTCTCCGCCCTGGACACCCAGTGCCCCCACGAGCCGGGGGGGCGCTTGATGCCCGGCCCCCTGCGCGAGGGCAAGAATGCGGTCTGCCCCCTGCACAACTTTCACTTCGACGCCAAGACGGGCCGAAACATGGAGTCGATGTGCAAGGCCGTTGAGACCTACAAAGTCAAAGAGAAGAACGGCGAGTTCCACATTACCTTCTAGTGCCCGAACTACCCGAAGTTGAGACCACCGCCCGGTTGATTGAGCCCGGGTTACTTGGGCGAACGATTCGCGGCGTGCAGGTGGATTGGTTGCGCAGTTTGGGTGGCATGTCCCGGGGCAAGTTTGAAGGGGCGGTGGTGGGGGCCAAGGTGAGTCGGGTTTGGCGTCGTGCGAAGTACGTGGTGATCGATCTGCAACGGCGTGGGAAGCCAGCGGGGGTGCTGCTGGTTCACTTGCGCATGACCGGGCGTTTGGTTGTGAAGGGTAAGTGGGTGGAAGTTCCGGCCTATTGTCGGGTGGGTTTGCAATTGGATCGGGGCAATCTGTTCTTCTTGGATGTGCGCAAGTTCGGACGGTTCTCGTTTCATCCGGAATCGGAGTCGGCCTTGCAGCACCTGGGGCCTGAGCCGCTCTCGGATGAATTTACGCAGGAGGTTTTTTTCGAGGCGTTGCATGGGAGGCGTCGGGCGATCAAGCCCCTGTTGTTGGATCAAGGATTCCTCGCGGGGCTGGGCAATATCTACGTGGACGAGTCGTTGTTCCGTGCGCGCATTCATCCGCTTGAGCTTGCCCGCCACGTTTCCAGGGTCAAGGCGGCGCGACTGTTCGAACAGATCCAGACGGTATTGCGCGAAGCCATCGTGCGCGAGGGGTCCAGCTTCGACGCCTTTTATCGAACCCCGGAGGGTCAGCCCGGGTCCTACCAGCATCTCTTTCAGGCCTACGGTCGAACGGGGAAGCCGTGTACCAGGTGCGATCGTGCTATCCGAAGAATCGTGGTCGGTCAGCGTGGGACCCACTTCTGTCCCCGTTGCCAGGTCCTGTCCAAGAAGAGCCGGTAGGAAGGCTTGCGGCACAAGCCTTCCTACAACTTGGCTCAGACGCTACACTCCCCCCGTTATGCTCGACACAACCAACTTCAAGAAGGGTGTTTGCCTCATTTACAAGGGCGAGCCCATGATCATCGCGGATTACTCCGTGAGTACTCCCACTGCCCGGGGCGGCAATACGATCTTCAAGACGAAGCTTCGCAACCTGAAGACCGGTCAGATTCTCAACGAGTCGATCCGCTCGGGTGAGAAGTTTGAGGAGGTCGACATGGAACGCCACAAGGCCAGCTTCCTCTATACCGATTCGACTAATTGGTACTTCATGGACGACGAAACCTACGAGCAGTTTGAATTCGCCAAGGAGGCCCTCGGCGGAGCGGAGCTATTCGTGTCCGATGGCATCGAAGGTTTGCAAGCCATGTTGATCGATGGTGTGGTGGCTAGTATCGAGCTGCCCCTCACGGTTGTCATGACCGCGGTCGAGTGTGATCCGCATATTAAGGGTGCTACCGCTCAAGCCCAACTTAAGCCCTGTACTACAGATACCGGTTTGGTCGTGCAGGTGCCCCCGTACTTGACCGCAGGTGAGCAGTTCAAGGTCGACACACGCGACAGTCACTTCATTGAACGGGTGAAGTAGCGAGATACCGAGCGAGATACCGTGACAACGTACGCGGCTCGGTATCTCGCTATGGCTGAACCATCTGCTCCGACAAGCGTTCAAACTCCGCGCGCAGCTCCGCGTTGTCGAAACCTCGAAGTTCAGGCAGGTCCAGTTTCAGCAATGCAGCAAAGTTGCGCGAGCCATCTTGCAACAACTTGGCGACTTCGCTGGATAGCGCCACCGTGTCGTAGGTGTTCTGCGCGTCTCTCAAACTGAGTTGCAAAAGGTCGTTGCGGCTCTCGATCTCATCCGCCTGGATCAACAGATACTCGGCATACAACTGGGTGGCCCGCACGGTCAACTCGTTGGATCGAATGTTCTGCTCGCCGATCGTCCTGTCGCCGCCGTCGGCGATGTTGGCTTCGGCATCATGGGCGATCGCCTGGGCTTTCGTGGCCAATTTATGCAGTTTCGGAATCATCTCCTCGCGAGCGCGGCGGATGAAGTCCTTTTGCACATGGTCCATGATGCGGATCAGAACCACGTAAGATCCGTAGTAGCGCTTGGCGGCCTCGAGGGACTCGCCGGACTGTTCGGTCAACTCCTGGAGCTGTTCGGTCATGCCGCGCACGTTGTCGAAGATCACGCACATCTGCACAAAATCATCGCCGGTGACCGTGGATAGCAAACCCTTGGCGCCATCCAGGTCGAGTTCGACGCCGATGGCACGCATTTGGCGCACGAAGTCCAAATGCAGTTGGATGATCTGAGTCTCGGCGTCGCCTATTTCCTTGTCCGCCGCCGCAATCTGTTCGTCGTAGTCTTCCTGGCTGGTGGTGATGGTTTTTTGAACCCGGTTGAGATCCGCTTCGAGCGGCGCGCCCAGGCGAGCCTCCAAATCCTTCATCCTCTTCTTGCCCAGCTCCTGGATACGATTTTCGAGTTTGCGCAGCTCCAGGCGAGTGCTGGCCACCTCGGAAACGCCCAGGGCCTCGATGGCGTCGTTCAGGAGTTCGTTGATCTTCTCCTGGTTGTCACCCTTGTCGGTGCCGAACCAGGTGCTCTCCTCCAGGTCGTCATGCTTGAGGTAGGCTTCGGAGGCATCGGTCAACGGCTCGATGACCTTGCCGAAAAGCTTGCCAGCACGGGCCTTGCGCTGCTTGTCTGCGGTCGTGATATCGGCCAAGTCCTCTTTGGTGGGGACTCGCTCGACCTTTTCCTCTTTGGCTGCGGTCTTTGCATCCGCATCGGCAATGCGTTTGGCGTTGTTCGCCTGGGCCTGGGGAAGCGAGGATTCCTTGCCGGTCACCCTTTCAGAGGGGGCGCTGGAAACGGAACTGCCGGTACGCGCGGGTGTTTCGGCGGTGTTGTTGGCTTCGGAGTTCTCGGGGGCGCAGGCTGCGAGCCCGATGGCGAGGCCCAGGGCCACGTGCAGGCGAAGGTGACGTTTCATGGCGGATGTGGTGGAAAGGTCTGCGGGGGGCTTTTTGACCCCTACGAAGGTCGGGGGCCAGTATTCGTGGCCATTTCCAGGCCCTAGATTGCCGTATCCAGGTGGGCCTAGCGAGTCCCTTTTAGATAGCCTTGACGTAGGTCCTCTGGGAGCCTCTCAATGGAGTATCTCAGCATGGTACGCGGCATTTCCTGGCCATGGGCGTCCAGGAAATCAAGCAGGGTATCCTCGTCCTGTTTGCCCATTTCCCGGAGCATCCAGCCGGTGGCCTTGTGCATCAGGTCCTCCTTGTCCTTGAGCAGCTTTTTGGCCAAGGCCTGGGTGTGCGCCAAGTCTCCATTCTTGATGAAGGTGTAGGTTGCGATCATGGCGATGCGGCGTTCCCACAGGTTCTTGGAGCGCACCAATTGGTTCAAGATCTTACGCGGTCGCTCCAGCAGATAATGTCCCAGGATCTTGTGCGCCGAGGCATCCACGATATCCCAGTTGTTGATGCGATCGGTGTGCGCCAGGTAGAAGTCCACGAGGGCTGTTGCATCGCCGCCCCCGGCCTTTTGGTACTGGTGCACCAGCACGAAAATCGCGAAGAGCCGATCCTCGTGGATGGGGGACTTTAGGAAGCGGGTCAGGTCCTTGAGTGACAGACCTTTGAATTCCTTCGCGATCGCGCGCACCTGGGGCACGCGCAGGCCCAGGAAAATATCGCCTTCACCATATTCACCCGGGCCCGTTTTGAAGAAGCGTTGATGGTGCTCGGCGTGCTTGGCGTTGGCGTGGGCGCGCAGGGCTTTCTTGGCTTCTTGGAATGACATGCCTTACATGCGCATGCGCCAGAGGGATTCCACTTCGGGAACCTCGGGCCATTGCTCGGCGCAAACCGACAGGTACAAGGTCACATCGCTCGGATCGTACTTCTTGTCCAGATCGCTGATGGCTTCGTTCAGCTTGGACACGTCGGGGGTCTGCGGCCCTTCGCCTTCGAGCATGCCATCCTTGTGCTGTACGCCGGTGGCGTCCAGGAAGTCCAAGATCAATTGCTTGTGGTCCTGCATGAGGTACGTGCCGAACAGCTCGTAACAAAGTTCAGCGCTGGCGGTGCGCTCCACGTAGATCTTGGCGCGCTTGGCCCGTTGGGCGAAGGGCAACTTGCGAATCGCCTGGGGGCGGAACTTCAGATCCTTGGCGACCTCGCCGTCGAGCGGGCCGAGTCCCTTTTGGGCCAGGGCCTCATAAATTGCCAGGAAACGATCCCCATCCAGGGCCTTGAGTTGTTCGATAACCTTCATGTGGCGGAAGTGTACTTCCCCCGGCTTTCCCCTGAAACGCTGCGGGCTGATTTTCCACCGATCCGCTTAATGGGGACCGAGTTTGCTCAATAGGCGAATGCCGTGCAGCAGGGCCAGCAGGGTGGCAACCAAGCCCAGGACCGATATGCCAAATAGGGTGGGGGGGGCGCCCAGGGCCCACATAATCGAGCCCCCGAGCAGCATCGCGGCGCATAGGATGCCCGAAACCAGGCGATCTACCGTGGCCTCCAACCCCTTGTGCTCCAGGTCTACGGTCAGAGCTTGGCGGGAAAGGCGCTGGGTGATGTTGTCGAGCACCCGGGGCAGACCCACCAGGAAGCGGGTCCAATCGCGGCCGGTTTCATAGGCGCGGCGGGCTTGCACCCGGGGCGACCAGCGTTTGCGAATGGCGTCTTCGCAGTAGGGACCCAGGAGTTCGGTCAGGGAGAATTCCCGGTCCAATTGGCGCGAGGTGCCGTCGAGCATGGCCAACACCTTGATCAGCATGGAGATCGTGGCTGGCAAGCGAATGCGATGGTTGCGGATCAGGGAGGTGAATTGATCGAGCAGCACGGTGGCCTCGAGCTGGTCAAAAGGCACATGGGATAGCTCACTTTGCAATTCGGCCAAGTCGCGGCGCAGCTGGGTTTGGTCGCAGTCGGCCGGGATGGAACCCAGATGCTGAACGGCCCGGGAGATGCCGCTCACATCTTGTCCAACGAAACCGATCAGGAGGTCCAGCAGGTCATCCAGCAGGTCCTCATCCAGGCGCCCGACCATGCCGAAGTCCAGCAAGCCGATGCGGCCATCGTCCAGCACAAACACATTCCCCGGATGCGGGTCCGCGTGGAACAAACGATCCTGGAACACCATTTTGAGGAAGGCGTGGGCGCCGGTCAGGGCTAGCCGTGCGGGGTCGTGACCATCGCTCAGCAGGCGCTCGGTTTCCCGGATGGAGTAGCCCTCCAACAGCTGCATGGTGAGCACGCGCCTGCTGCTGAGATCGGGGTACGTGGCAGGGATGATCACGTTGGCGTCACCCTCGAAGCTGCGCTCAAAGGCCTGTTGATTGCGCAGCTCCCGACGGAAATCGAGCTCGCGTTGCAAGGTGCGCTTGGATTCTTCGGCCAGGGCCAGCGGGCCGTAGATTTGAAGTTCCGGGTCGTGCTCCTCAAAGAAACGCGCCAGGTGGATCAGGATATTCAGATCCACGTTTACTTTTTCTTCAATGCCCGGGTGCTGTACTTTGACTGCCACTTTTGTGCCATCGGCCAAGTGCGCACGGTGCACTTGGCCGATGGAAGCGGAGGCCAGGGGCGTCGTTTCAAAGTGGGCGAACAGCTCTGGCACGGATCCGCCCAACTCCTCTTCCACGATGGCGACGATCGCATCGCTCGAACTGCCCGGCGTTTGGGTTTGAAGGCTCTCGAGGGCCGTGGCGATCTCCTGGGGAACAACATCGGGCCGCGTGCTCAGGATTTGACCGATCTTGATGAAGGTCGGACCCAATTCCTCACAAGCACGCCGGATTCGGTCGCCCAAAGAGAGCTTGGCCAATTCCTCAAGGTCCTCGTGCTTCAGCCATCGCTTGACAAAATCGGGTTCGACATTAACCAGTCGATCGGCCAAGCCGTAGCGCACGAGAACGGAGACTATGGTTGCGAGGCGCTTGCCGTCGCGCTGGTAGTGGGCAAGGGACGTGAGTCGCATCAGGGCCTCAGGGTGAAACTCTCTTTGTAGAGGGGGACTTCAATATTGCGGAAACCTTCGCTGAGCAAGCGGTCTGCAAATTGCATGGAGGCGTGTTCTTCTCCGTGCACGACGAAGACCTTTTCGGTGGTCGGGGCCAGGGGGCTCAGGTGTCGGCTCAACTCCTTGCGGTCGGCGTGGGCAGAAAGGCCGTCGATGTGGCGCACGCGGCATTGCACGTCGTGGCGTTCCCCGTAGATTTTGACCACGGCGTAATCCTCGAGCAGCTTGCGCCCCAGGGTGCCTTCGGCCTGGAAGCCCACGATGAGCACCAGGTCCTCAGGCCGTCCGATGGTCTGCTTCAGGTGGTGCAGGATGCGACCTCCCTCGCACATGCCTGAAGCGGAGATAATGATGCCCTTGCGCAGCCCATTCAGTCGTTTGCTTTCCTCCACGTCGGATGTGAAGTGCAAGCCTTCGAATTGGAAGGGGTCGTGCCCCAGCTCGAGCATGGTTGCGGTTTCCTGATCGTATAGATCCCGGTGTTTGGCGGCGATGGCGGTGGCTTTGGTGCTCAAGGGCGAGTCGACATGGATCGTTGTCTGGGGGATCTTTCCATCACGCATGAGCTGTCCCAGGAACCACAGCAGGTTCTGCGTTCGGCCGATGGAGAAAGCGGGGATCAAAATGCGCCCGCCCTGTTCCTCCTGTTCCTTGAGGACCGCCACGATTTGATTGTTCAGATCCTGCACTTGGGGATGGGTGCGATTGCCATAGGTCGACTCGGTGATGATTACATCGCAACGTGGCAGGGGATCGGGGTCCCTCAGGATCGGCGTGCGGTACCTCCCCAGATCACCCGTGAACCCCACCCGCAGTTTGTGCTTGCCGTCGTCGATATCGAGAATGACCTGCGCCGATCCAAGGATGTGCCCGGCATCCAAAAACGTGACCTGAACCTCGGGGCAAATCTGAATCGGTTGGTAGTAGTTGGCGCCCCTGGTTTGCTTCAGGGTGCGTTCCACATCCTCCATGTCGTAGGCTGGTTCAAAGGCATGCCCACGTTTCTTGAGGTAGCGTGCGTCGGAGGCCTGAATGTGTGCGGAGTCGGGCAGCAGAATCCCGAGCAAGTCCTTGGTGGCTTCCGTGCAGTGAATGTTGCCCTGATAGCCAAGTTTTACAAGCCGCGGAAGGGAGCCTGAATGGTCGATGTGGGCGTGCGAAAGAACCACAGCATAGATCTTTTTGGGAGCCAATGGCAGGTTGCGGTTGAGCTTGTTCGACAAGCGGCGCGGCCCCTGCATCATCCCACACTCCAAGAGAATGCGGCGCCCATTGACGGTCAATAGGTGCTTGCTACCGGTAACGTGGCGGTTGGCACCTAGAAATTCGAGGGTGATAGTCATGGTCTTCGCCGCCAGGCGGGGCCAAGCGGCATACCCTTATGTTACCCCGCGATACCGAGCCGCGATACCGAGCCGCGTACGTTGTCACTCACCATCCTCCACAGGGCTGTCCGCCTCCATCGCCGCAGCGACTTCCGGATGTTCGAGCAGCCACTGCTCATCGGGATCGAGCTCGTCGTTCCCGTCGCCCTTGACCAGCGCGTAGGCCGCAGGGACCACGAGCAGGGTAAAGAAGGTACTGGCGATAATCCCGAACACGAACGACCAGGCCAGCCCGGAGAAGATCGGGTCAAACACGATCACCCAAGCTCCCATGACCGCAGCCGCCGCGGTGAGCGCAATGGGTCGCAAGCGCACCACACCCGCTAATACGCAGGCCTCCTTGACGGGCATCCCTCGCTTGACGTTCTGTTCGATGAAGTCGATCAGGATGATCGAGTTGCGCACAACGATTCCAGCGAGGGCGATCAGGCCGATCATGCCGGTGGCGGTGAAGAAGATGGGGTTCTCATAGGCGCCCACGTCACTCGCCATGAGCTTGTTCAGGATCCAAAAACCTGGGAACACTCCGATCATGGTCAGAGGAATCGCCAGCATCATCAATGCGGACAACAGGAAAGACCCGGTCTGAGCCACCAGCAAAATGTAGATGCCCGCCAGGGCTGCCGCAAATGCAATGCCCATGTCGATGAACACATCCACGGTGACCTGCCATTCGCCTTCCCCGGCGAATTCCACGCGGTACCCGGCGGGCAGGGGGTTCTCCCGAAGGTCGGCTTGCAGCGCGAAGACCGCGTCCACGGGGCTCTTGCCAACCGCTTCACCGGTCACGTATTGCACATCCTTCAAGTCCTTGCGATATAGGACAGGGGCTTCCGCTTCCGTGCGTGTACTGATCAGGTCGGAGAGCGAAATCTGCCCCCCCATGGATCCACCGTTGGCCCGACTGGGGACCGAAAGGCCCAACAGGTCGTACTGTGTGGAGCGGTCTGCCCGGGCCAATTCGAGTCGAATGGGAAGGGGTTGGCGTTCGCCGTCCACGTGCAAAACACCAGCATCAAAACCGGAGAGTGCCAGGCCCAGGGTGTCGACCACATCGCTGGGGGACACACCGCGCAGGGCAGCCTTTTGACGGTCCACGGTGAACTTCCACTTCTCGCGGCTGGTCTCCATGTAGGTGTCCACATCGCGCACGTAGGGGAGTGCCTCGAAGCGCCTCTCCATGTCGCGTGCGACTTCGACCAACTCCTCGGGGGTGCCATCGAGGGGGCTGTAGACCTCGGCCACCACGCTGGCGAGCACCGGAGGACCCGGGGGCGGTTCCACGAGAGCGATGCGCACCCCATGCTCAGCGGCCACGGCCTCCAGGGCCGGGCGGATCGTGAGGGCGATGGTATGGGCCTGCTC
>JAAETM010000291.1 GCA_024228395.1 bacterium
CACACCCTGGTCGGCGCACTGGTCGTGGGCGCAATTCTAACCCCGCCCGACCCGGTCACCCAATTGCTGATGGCGGGACCTGTCATCGTGCTTTACGAAATAGGGCTGCGCGTCGCGCGACTCGTCTGGACAGAACCCTTGGTTTCGTTGTACGACGACGAAGACGAAGCGAGCAGCCCTGCCAATGGCTGATGCGCGATTTTCCCAGGGCTCCCGCGCCATCATCTTCGGTATCGGGGATGAACTCCTGCGCGGGGACTATCCCGATCTGAACTCGAGCCTCCTGGCGCGCACCCTTTTGCACCAGGGCTGGACCGTGGAGGAAATCCGTGTGCTCCCCGACGACTTGCCCAGTTTGGCCGACGCCCTGCGCGCAGCCGGTGAACGGGTGGACTTGGTATTGACCACCGGCGGCCTGGGCCCAACCGATGACGACCTGACACGCCACGCCGCCGCCCGGGCCGCAGGTGTGGAGCTGAACTTCGAAGCGGGCGCCTGGCAAATGGTGCTCGATTGGTATGGACGCTCCGATCGCACCCCGCCCGAATCGAACAAGCGCCAGGCCCTGGTGCCCGCCGGGGCCACGCCGTTGAACAACACCCACGGCACCGCGCCCGGTCTGCGCATGGCCTTGGGCAAGGCCACCCTGTTCTGCCTGCCGGGCCCCCCCCGGGAGGTGGGGCCCATGATCGACGGTGCGTTGATGCCTTGGCTCGAGGCCCACGCTCCCGGCGGCCAGGTTCTACACACGTCCCGGGTGTTCTTGGCGTCCCTCTCCGAAAGCCAGTTCGCCGACGAGGCTGGATCCCTGCTCGAGCGGCATGCCAACGCCCTGGTGGGGGTGACCGCCCAGGCTGGCCGCCTGGCGGTCACGATCACCGCCCGTGCCGCCGATGCACAAGGGGCCCGCGAGCTGGCGGAAGGCCTGCAGGCCCAGTTCCTCGAGCGATTTGACAGGCACGTGTACTCCACCACGCAGCCTTCCCTGGAGCAGGTGCTCGGCCAGGAGCTGATCGAGCGCAACATGACCGTCACGGTGGCCGAGTCCTGCACCCTGGGCCTGGTGGCCTCCGCCCTGGGCGCCGTGTCGGGCATCAGCTCGGTGCTGAGTGAGACCTTCTGCACCTATTCGAATCAGGTGAAGGCCCACCGCCTGGGGGTCGACCCACGCGTCCTGGAGCAGCATGGGGCCGTATCCGAGCCCGTGGCCGAAGCCATGGCCCTGGGCGCCGCCAGGGAGGCTGGAGCGCGCCTGGCCGTGGCGATCACGGGCCTGGCCGGCCCGGATGGGGGTAGCCCCACCAAACCCGTTGGTCTGGTGTGCTTCGCCTGCGCCCTGGACGGTCGGGTGCTTTCGATCGAATCCAAGCGTTTTGCCCCCGCGGGCCGCAATGCAATTCGCACCTGGACCGCCAGCCGGGCCCTGCACCTGCTGCTTTTGGCCGTTCGAGCGACCAGCTAGACCCCAATTTTCCTGCGGGGACGTCAGGGGGTTGGAAAATCAGCCAGGAAGGCCAGGGAAGGCTAAATTTCTAGCTTCATTGACTCGACTAGAGCGCCTAGGTTGGTATTCTTCCCGCCGCAAGCTACTCCATGGTGTAATTGGCAACACAACTGGTTTTGGTCCAGTCATTCCAGGTTCGAGTCCTGGTGGAGTAACCAAACAAGAAAAGAGGCTCCCATTTGGGGGCCTCTTTTCCTTAACCCGGCGGCATCCCGCGGGTTGGGCCTCGGCCCTTCGATGGCAGGTCAAAGGCACTCGAAAAAGCGGGTCACCCGCAAGATTAGGATGCGGGAGCCCCGTTGCCGGTCGTGACAAACCGGTGCATGGCGCGGGCGGCCTGGCGGCCAGCTCCCATGGCGAGGATGACCGTGGCGCCTCCGGTGACCACGTCGCCGCCAGCAAACACGTCGGGCCAGGAGGTTTGCATGGTGACGGGGTCCGCGACGACCGTGCCACGTTTCGGATCGCATTCCAGCTCGGGGCAATCGGAAAGCAGCAAGGGGTTGGGGCCCTGGCCGATGGCGACCACGACCGTATCGACCTCGAACTCCCTGGTTTGGCCTTCGATGGGCACGGGGCGGCGGCGGCCGCTGGCATCGGGTTCGCCGAGTTCCATGGCCTGGCAGATAATGGAGCGCACGGCGCCCTTGCCGTTGTCCTTGATTTCGATGGGGGCCTGCAGCAGGTTGAACTCGATGCCCTCCTGTTCCGCGTGGTGAATCTCCTCGTGGCGTGCGGGCATTTCGTCCCGGCCGCGACGGTAGATCATGTGGACTTTTTCTGGTTTGAGGCGCTGCGCGGTGCGGGCGGAATCCATGGCGGTGTTCCCGGCCCCGACCACGGCGATGCGCTTCATGCGCTTGACTGGTGTGTCCGCGGCCTCGGGGAACCTGTAGCCACCCATGAGGTTCACGCGCGTCAGGAATTCGTTGGCGCTGTAGACGCCGTTGAGGTTTTCGCCGGGGATTTGAAGGAACCAGGGGAGACCCGCGCCGGTGCCGATGAAAGTGGCATCGAATCTTTCGCGCAATTCGGAGAGGGGTTCGGCCTTGCCAACCGGGTAATTCATGACGAACTTCACGCCCATGTCGCTGAGGCCTGCGATCTCTTCCATCAGGATCTCCTTCGGCAGGCGAAACTCTGGGATGCCGTAGAACAGCACGCCGCCGGGACGGTGCAGGGCTTCGAAGATGGTGACCTCATGTCCGAGTTGAATCAGGTCGCTGGCGGTGGTCAGGCCAGCCGGGCCGGAGCCGATGATGGCGATTTTCTTGCCGCTCGACTCGATGGTGTCGGGGGTGATTTTTATATCGTGCTGGCGCGCATGGTCGCCAATGAACCTCTCCACCCGCCCGATCGCATTGGATTCACGGCCCTTGTCGGGTTTGTTCAGCGTGCACCTAAGTTCGCATTGGTCCTCCTGGGGGCAAACGCGGCCGCAGATGGAAGGCAAGAAGTTCTTCTCCTTGATCTTTTTGAAAGCTCCGATGAGATCGCCTTCGCCCACAAGGCGCATGAATGCGCATATGTCGATCTCCACCGGGCAGCCGTCGGTGCAGGGACGGTCCTTGCATTGAGCACAACGGGATGCCTCCGAGATGGCCTCTTCCGTGGAATACCCCAAGGGCACTTCATCGAAGTTCTGAATGCGGTCGGCGGGTGCCTGCTCGGGCATGGGCACCTTCGTCTTCTGCTTGTTGATCTTGCGTTTCGGTTTGTCGACTTTATCCGGCATGTCATTCTCCTGGCTCTGACTTGGTGGAGCTGCAGCGGCAGGCTTTTTCCAGGGACTCGCGCTCTTCTTCCTTGTAGTAGGAAAGCCGGTTCATCAACCCGTCGAAGTCGACGCCGTGTCCCGGGAACTCGGGTCCGTCCACGCACGCAAATTTTGTTTGCCCATCCACTGTGACCCTACAGGCGCCACACATGCCGGTGCCATCCACCATGATGGGGTTGAGCGAGGCCTGGGTTGGGATCCCGTGGGGCTGGGTGGTTTTGCAAACAAACTTCATCATGATCACCGGGCCGATCGTGATGACCTCATCAATGGTCTGACCGCCATCGATCAGGTCCTGCAGGGCGTGCGTGACCAGTCCCTTGCGGCCGACGGATCCATCATCCGAAGTGAGGATCAACTCGTCCGAAAGAGCACCAATTTCATCGGCAAGAATTAGCAGCCCCTTGTTGCGCGCACCTAAAATCGAAATGACATGGTTGCCCGCTTCTTTGAGAGCTTTGGCCTGGGACCAAACCACAGCATTGCCCACGCCGCCTCCCACGCAGACAACGGTCTTGCCTTGGGGGATGACGGTGGCTTTTCCAAGGGGACCCGCCAGGTCCAAAACTTCATCGCCCACATCCAGCTGGCTTAGCTGCCGGGTCGTATGCCCGACCTCCTGGGCAACGATTGTAATCAGACCCTTTTCAGGATCCCGGTCCGCGATGGTGAGCGGGATGCGCTCTCCATTCTCGCTCACCCGTAGGATGATGAACTGACCCGCCCTACCGCGCTTTGCGATGTGTTCGCATTGCACTTGCAAAAGCACGGTTTGAGGTGCGAGCTCAATCCTCTTGACGATCTTGTTGCCCATGGCTTATTCAGGAAGTACGTGGATCGGCGGAAAGGGCCAGTCCAATGGACCGACCGCAGCTCCTCCGAATCCATGGCCCCACGCTAGCACGCTCCCCAGCGACCTCCAACCAGACCCAATGCTTTCTTTTTCAATGGCCAGTTTCTTGGTACTCGTGCCGTACTGATCAAATGTCAATGGGCCCCGAGCGCGGGGCGTAGCACCGCAGGAGTTGGCTTTGGAGTTGGATACACTCGGGGCGTCATGAAGTCAAGCGAAGCGATCGGCCTGGGCCGTTGGCGAGTTATGCTTGGAGCTCTTCTCACCCAAGTTTCTCTTGGCGCGATTTACGCTTGGTCGGTGTTTAGGCCCTGCGAGCGGCGGGGTGGTCCAAGCTTCAAACCCAAGTGGTTGTTGCGGCTGGATTGGCTACCTTTGCGTTGGTGATGGTCCTTGCGGGATTCAGCCTGCGCCGTTGGGGTCCTAGGAGGCTGGCGCAACTGGGAGGTGTCACCCTGGGCGGTGGTTACATTTTGGCCAGCCTGGCGGGCGGCACGAACTTCTGGATGGTCCTAATTGGCGTCGGACTCGTGGGCGGTGCGGGAATCGGTCTGGCCTATGTGGTTCCTATCGCGGTCGACATGCGCTGGTTTCCCGACAAGAAAGGCATGATCACCGGTGTGGCCGTGGCCGGATTCGGTTTTGGCGCCATGGGCTGGGTGAAACTGGCCGGGTCGTGGGGGCACTTGATTGGATCGATTGGATCGATTGGGCCGAGCGGGGTCTTTCTTTCCTACGGGTTCGCATTTGCCACCTTGGCATTGATCGGTAGCGCTTGGATGACCATGCCGCCCGATGGCTGGCTGCCCGAAGGGTTCACGGCGCCGAAAGCGATGGGGGATGGTGGCGAGGACTGCACGTCGCGCGAGATGCTGCGCACGCCCCAGTTCCACCTGATCTCGCTGACCTTTCTGGTTAGCGCGGGAGCCAGGTTGATGTCGATTGGATCTATCCCATCGAAGTGTTGACCAGCAACCGCATGAGTGTGGCTGAGGCCAGCGCCATCGCGGGTACAGCCATGGCCGTGTTCTTCAGTTTGGCCAATGGCATTGAACGCATTGTTTGGGGCTTGCTCGGGGACAAACTCGGCCGCAAGAACTCGGTCGTGATCATGGCTGCCAGCCAGGGTGTCTTGCTGCTGCTCTCTACGTCGATGGCCGGTGATGCCACGACCCTCTACCTGTTCGCCGCCCTGATCGGTTTCAACTTCGGCGGCAATTTCGCCCTCTTTCCGGCCCTCACCGCGGACGAGTTCGGCAATGGGGCGGTGGGCAGCAACTACCCCTGGGTTTTCCTCTCCTACGGGGCCGGTGGCATTCTGTTCCCCATGCTCGGGGGCTGGTTGGACGATGGGGGCAGCTTTCCCCTGGCCTTCACCCTCTTTGGGGTCCTATGCCTAGTCGGAGCTGCCGCTTCCTTCCTGGTCGTACCTCCGTACCACGACGAAGCAGAAAGACTATTCAGCGTGCACGGCTTTTTGCACAACGCCCACCTATTCGAAAAGACGGACGAGCCGTCGGTCTAGCCGGCTGGGAAGGCATGACCCAGAGTGCCTGCCCTGGTCCGCCGTGAATGGACCAGGGCGGCATGCGCACTGGATCATTTGGGTTTCGCACCCTGCTTCGGACGCAGTTCGATGATCATCCCCGTCGCGTCCTCGGTGACGAAAATGCTCTTGTTGGGCGTAACGAGCACATCTTCGATGGTTTCGAAACCCGTGGCCAGCGTGGTGCGCCTTCCAAGTGGAGTGGCTTTTTTTGGGGCCGGGTCTCCGCTGACTTCAGGATCCTTGTCATCTTCCTTGTTGCTGCGCACGATCCGACTGATCCGGCCACCCTCCAACGCGGACACGTACTCCTCGGCGACCAGCAGCGGCAGGTTGGCGGCGCCGGCCCTGCACACACCTTCTGGCGATTCCAGCCCAAGGGCGAATACGTCCAGCTTCTTGGTGGACAAGTTTAGGCGCACGAGCCCCGCCGACATAATGGAGTTGGCAACTTCGTTGGTGAGCAGCAAACTCCCCGGGCCGTCGCTTGCGAGTTCGGAGAAGCTATAGGGTAGACGGCGTTTGATGAGGACTTCGACCGGGCCGAATTTATTGGACCCATCGTCGCTGCGTTGCATGCGGGAAACCCTTGTGCGCATGGCGAACTTGTTCTCGATCAGTTGTGCGGTTGACTCGGTGAAGTAGAGGGTGCGGTCCACGTAGAGCACGCCTTCGGACGCATTCAGGCCCGTGGCGAGAACCGTCCGTTTGCCCTCCTTGGAAAAGCGCAGCAGGCGGCCGTCTGCGCAATCTTCGACCACGAAAAACTCGCCGTTCTCCCCAGTGCAAATGCCCTCGGGCGACCTCAGGCTGCTGGCCATGATCTTGTGGGTGCCGTTCTTCTCTATGCGCGTGACCCGCCCTGCGGTCTCTTCGACCACAAGAATCCGACCGGTCGAATCGCAGGTCAGCCCGTCGGGCGCTTTCAGACCGATTGCGAAAACCCGTGCTTCGTAGTCCTCTGCGCAGACGATTCGGGGTAGCAGGTCGCCGACCTTCGGTTCTCCGTCTTGAGCAAACTCTCCGGGTGTCTGTGCAGCCGGCAGCCAAGTGCACAGGATAAGCGAAAAGGCGGTTAGCGGAATGAACTTCATGACCGCGCCATCTTACGAAGCCGAGGCGGAGTTTCGCTAGCCCGGATATTTCATGAACACGCACCCCAGGCTTCGCAAACGGGCTCCTCTCGGTTCCTGGAGCACGTCTTCATGGAATATCTAGGCTAGCCAGTATTCGTCCACCGCCCCCTGCCTCAAGATGGGAACAATCATCCCCCTTCAATTCGCGGCCTGTTTCCTACCGGTGTAAGGCCGTGGAACTGCTCCCTCTACAAGACGAATGCCCTGAGGTAACGGACCACGTGGCACGTGAGCGCGCGCTGCCGGGCGTGATCCTCAGCTTGGTGATAGGGGGAATTGCCGTGGCGTGTTTCATGGGGGCGGCGAGCGCCGGGAGCTGATTCGCCCGCTTGCCCATTGGCTTCATCGCCTTGTTCTTCGCCTGGATCACCAAGGTTGTGCTCGTGGCCAGCCTGCGTGGATTTGGGCGGGGTGCGTGGATCATGCGCGTGCGCAGTAAAGGGCTCGTTCTCAAATTGCGCGCCTATCGGAACGACGACCTGCCCCGTGGGGACCGGGTCGTGTTGTTTATCCCCTGGACCGAGATCGAAAGCGCCTGGAGTGTCAGCGGCACCCGGGAAACGCCATCCTCCGACAGGGATTGTGTGCGAACGGAGCGCTTCCGGCACATCGACCTGCAACTGACCCACGACCGCACGGAGGATGTGGAGCAGGCCCTACGCGCTGAGCGCAATTCACCGCGCACTAAGCGCGTGCATTTCAACAAGACTACGGTGACCCTGCCCGAGCGAGATCGGTTGCGCATTCACTTGAGCAGCAACAAGCAGCTGGTGAAACCCGGTGTGAAGCGCATTCTGGGTTGGTTTGGCGAGCACGTCAAAATTGAGGATCCCCTCAGGATCGATGAAACCGTTTGGCTGGACTTAGCGCCAACCAAACTCGAAGATCGCGCCCTGTCCATGATCGAGCAGGGGGACAAGATCGGCGCGGTCGTGTTGTTGCGCCAGCGCTATGGCTGGGGTCTGACGCGCACCATGGCTTTCGTGGATGAGCTCTTCGTCGATGACGAGGGCCACCGGGCAGCCTGAGGCTCGAGAGGCCCCTGGTTACCCCGATTCGAAGGCCAGTAGGCCAGGAGGGCTGTTGGCCGGTGGATTGAGCGAAAGACGGCCACTTCATTGGCCTGTCTGGAAAGTTCCTAGATTTGTTATCTGGACGGTCGGCTCCAGTGCATTTGGGGGTGTCAATGCCCCAAACGTTGGGGTTGCGGCACTATCCGATTCACCCAAGACTTCTCGGTACGACCCATACCCCTTCGGGCGTGTTCCATAGGGTGCCCTTGAATTGACCGAAGAAGGCACTCCCAATCCACTCGGTGTGGTTGTTCATGGTGGGACGATAGCGGATCAATCCGTCCTCGCCAATTCGGAAAATGAAACGGTGTACGCAGCCGTTCAACGTGACGCTGGGGTCGGCGAGCAGCTCTTCGAGAGTCTTCTTGGGACTTGGTTTCTCGTGCTTGTGGGGGGGTAGAAGTTGCGTGCCCAAGATGGTCACCCATTCACCCGCATGGTCGATCATCAGGTGCTCTTTTTGCGCCAGGTAAACCTTCTCATAGGTTTCCTGATTGGCTGCGCGAGCGTTTGCAACAGAGAGCGAAGGGCCAGGCCGAAAGTGCGGATTTCTTCGCTTCTTGTATCTGCTTGCACGCTATGCAATCGGGGCCACCTGGAGTGCTCTTGGCGCGCCGGGGTCCCGGTTCTTGGGGCAAAAAGAAGGATGTTAGGGCGACGAACGAGAGTGCGAGGATCTGGTATTGCATTGGATAGGGGGGGCCGATGGGTACTCACCGGACCAAGGGTGCCCCCTCGCCCATGTTTGGAGCGAAATCTAAAAGAGTGTCGCTACTCAGCGGGTACCCAGTCGGGCAAGGGCACGTCCGGGGTCGAATATTCCGTGGCGATGGCGATCACCCGCCATTTGCCCTCGAGGCGAATGAGGGAGATCGAGTCGATTCCGCGGTTGCCGCGGCCATCTTCGGGGGCTCCCACGAACGCGTGGAAGGCCACTTGCACCTGGGCCGTGTCGCCGAAGGTGCTCGTTTGTCGCGCCAGGATCCTCTCGTGGAAGCCGTCTTCAATCGCCTTGGGGTTACTGGAGAACTTCTTGAGCGAGTCGATGAAGTCGTCGAGACTGTGCACTTCCCGTCCATCTCGACCCGGCTGGGAAAGGATGGCGCCCGGCACGAAGATCTCCGCCATGCGGTCGAAATCCACGGGCTTCTCGCTATCGAATCCGATCCCGCTGTAGATCGTGTTGACCACGTGGTCCAGGTTCGTGTCGTCGAGTTGGGTTTCGGCCATGAGTTTTTGAACGCGTTTGAGGTTGGTTTGGAAGACGGAGAGGTTGGGATCGTTGGTTAGGGTGGCTGCTTCCACGGCGGAGGCATAGGACTTGATGGCGGCGGGCAGGTCGCCCGAGGCCTCCAGTGCTTCGCCCAAACTATCGTGGGCATTGGGGGAAGCGGGGAAGGCGGCCTGATTCTCGCGGAAAGTCCTTAGGGCATTTTGCAAATCGCCGCCTTGGAGCAGTTCGTAGCCATGGGCATTGTTCATGGCCTCGTTCTGAATTCCGGTGATCTGGCCCGATGCGTCGAGTTGCAGGCTGATTTCGATATTCAGGTCGTCGAGTCTGAAGCGTGTGAGCGAGAGGGGCAGCATGTCGAAGTTGCCTTGGTTCGGAAGCTCAAGAACGAGTCCCCCCTCGGGCGACTTCACGATCGTGCCCACCGGTGAGGCGCCACTTCCAATGGGTCCTAAGTAGCTCGCTGCGACAGCCATGGGGCCATCGGTTGTTTGGCTTTTCCGCTCGAATAATGCGGGTGCGGCTGCCTCCTTGCCGGCCTTCGCGGCCAGGATCATTTTTAGTAGCTTTGCACGCTCGCTGTCGGCCACGCGGCGGCCTTCGAAGGTGTTGACGCGAAAGGCCAAAACCAAATCCGCTCCGGGCAGAACGTCGATCGCATGCCCACCCGCGCCGAGGGCCGAGTACATGCCATGCTTCGCGAGTTCCTCATCCCCTGAGATCCACCACAGCAGACCGTAGCTCTTGCCACCCCAGGCCTCGGAGTAGGGCTCCTGACTTTTGGCGACCCAGTCCGGGGTCAGTACCTGTTGATCGCCCCACCGGCCGTCGCGTTCGTATAAGAGGCCAAAGCGCGCCATGTCCCTGGCGGACATGCGGAAGGGGTAGGCTGGGTGTTCCGACATGCCGGGCTGCAAGTGCAGGTAGCCATCCCGTGGGCGGTAGTCTTGCATGGCGATTGGAGTCGCGATGCGCGTGCCAAAGTCCTCGAAGAAATCGGTCGAAGTCTCCTGTTGATAAATCGTGATCAGCGCGTTGAAGTCCCAGTTGTTGTAGCACCAATACGTGCCGGGCGCGTGGCTGTGGCGAGCCGGTTTTGGGTTTTGAGCAGGTTCATAGGCCGCCGTGCGATAGACCCCCGAGCGCGCCTTGAGCAGGTCCAGGATGGTCGCAGTCTTTTCGAGATCCGTCAGCGGTTCGATGCCCTCCACGTGGTCTTCGATGCCAAGGTCCGCGAGCGTCTTGGACAAATCCAGGTCTCCCGAGGCGACGGCCGAACCGATGGCGGCGCCCATGAAACTCTTGCGGGTGGAGTGGCACATGAATCGCCGCTCCACATCCCCCCAAGCGGCGAGCACCGCCCCGTCGTAGATCACCATCGCCCCCGCAGCGTCGAGCGACTCAAAGAAGATCCGGGCTTCGTCCAACTTGTCAGCAGAAAAACCAACTTGCTCGGGGGTTTCGTACTGCATCCAGTTCGACCCTGGAAACCGATCCGATGCGAGGGCCGGAGCGATGAGAAAGGAAGCGACGATCAGGCTCGAGAGCCGGGGGATGGGCGATTGAATCATGGCCAAGTGGGATGGACTGGAGAAGAATTGGCAAACCCATCATGCGCTGCCCGCAGGCCCAAGTTCCAGCCGGACCCGGCCCGCAGCTCGATTCTGCTCTCAGCCTTACACTGGGGCAGCCTGGGCGCCCATTGGCGAGGAGACGGGCTGCTCCCGACGAAATCGGCGCCGGTTAGGGTCCATCTGAGCCGTAGCGGGGGCAAGTCTCACCATGTTGAGGACAAGACCGAAAACCCTTGGTGGATTGAACAAGTGGGTTTCAATTGGGGACCCCGTAAATAATCGGAGGAACCGCTGGGGTCGATGCCCGTTTAGGGGGTATGAAACTAGCCCTATGTCCCAATCTCATCCGATCAGGAATCCGCTTTTTGGCACCTGTCATGATTCTGGCGCTCAGTGTGGATGTGGGGGGCGCTTTGCCGGGGGGCAAGCCCTCCTCGAAGGTTCCGGTCCTGCCCGAGAAGCCCTATTCTTATTCCGGCGTCGAGCTACCGAATCATTTTCCGGGCCGGCGGAGGGAGAATACGCCACGGAACAACCGGGTCACCGATCATGGCGCCACGCTGGGGCGGGTCCTCTTTTATGACAAACGCCTGTCCTCCAACGGGAAGATTTCTTGCGCTTCCTGCCATCGTGCCGAGAGCGCATTTGCCGATCCACGGCGCTTGAGCCGGGGAACGAAGGGGTTGAGTGGCAAGCGCAATGCCCAGGGTATCGCCAATGCGAGCTTCCACCCGACCGGCCGCTTCTTTTGGGATGAAAGGGCGGAGACCCTGGAAGAGCAGGTTCTGATGCCCATTCAGGATCCCAAGGAGATGGATGCTGACCTGGAGCAGGTCGTGCGCGACCTGAGCTCCGTGGCCTTCTACGAGCCCCTGTTCACCAATGCTTTTGGAAGCCCCGAAGTCAC
>JAAETM010000292.1 GCA_024228395.1 bacterium
ATCGGCCGTTCTACCCAGGTGTGGGATGTGCGCATTAGCGATGGGGAGGAGCGGACTGTATCGGTGGCGCGGCTTACGGTTGCGGTGCTGGATGGTTATTAACCTGGCCCTAGCTACATCCCATAGAGCCAGGGCAGCAGGAAGCTGAGCAGGGCCCACATCAGCAGGGTCAGGGGCAGGCCGACGCGGACAAAATCTCCAAAGCTGTAGTTACCAGCGTTCATCACCAGCAGATTGGTTTGGTAGGCCATGGGGGTGGCGAAACTGAGGTTGGCCCCAAACAGCACTGCCAGTACGAACGGTTCGGGTGGGGCGCCTAGTTGATGGGCGATACCAATGGCGATAGGGGTTCCAATCACGGCCGCTGCATTATTGGAGACAGCGTTGGTGAGGATGGCCATCAGCAACAGCAGGCCGCTGAGCACATACGCCGGGGGCAGGCCGTTGGTGGCCAGTACATAGGCGGAGGCCAGGTAGTCGGCGCCGCCGGTCTCGACCAGGGCCAGCCCCATGGCGAGACTGGTTACGATGATCATGATTACCGATGCATTCAGGGCGCGGCTGGCCTCTTTCCAGCGCAGGCATCCGGTTAGCAGCATCAGAAGAACCCCCATGGTTGCGCTCACTGCAATCTTCAGGATTCCAAAAGCGGCCAACAGTACGATCCCAAGCATAATGGCCAAGGCCACCGGGGCCTTGTCTGAGTGGGCCAGATCCTCTGTGGCGTCCAGTACCAGCAGTTCGCCCTTGGACTTTAGCTGCTTGATCTTACGCTTGGAGCCCTGGAGCAGGATTACATCACCGTTGCGCAGGCGGGTGTCCTCGGTGTGTTCCAACGGTGTCTTGGACCCGTATTTGGCCCAGATGCCGGCGCGGTGCAGGGCTAGCACCATAACCTGATAGCGGGCGCTGAACTGGTAGTTATCCAGGGTAGTCCCTTCCAGAGGGGAGCCTGGCACCACGGCAACCTCGGCAATCTGCTGCTTGTCGTTCATCAGGGGGTGCTGGTCATCCACTAGTATGTTCCGGGAGTAGAGTTTGGCCCCGAGGACGGCCTCGAACTCCTTGAGTCGTTCCGGTGTATCGAAGGCCACGATTCTATCTCCGGCCTTGATGGTTACATCCGGGAGGGTAACCAGGCAGTA
>JAAETM010000293.1 GCA_024228395.1 bacterium
GCGACATACCTCTTGCGCACGCTGCGATTTCGAAATTGATCTTGAAGATGATCCAAGGCTCGCTCCGTCAGCGCGACGACCATCACGCCGCTCGTCTCGCGGTCCAAACGGTGCACAATCCCCGGTCGATACGCATCGTCGCGGCTGGGCAAGGGACCGTAACGCTCCACAAGTTTCTCTGCGACACTGGCGCCCGTGTGCCGCTCCACCGGATGCGTGATCATTCCGGCGGGTTTGTCGACCACCGCAAACTCCTCGTCCTCATGCAGATAGATCAGCTCCAAGGGCGCCTGGGCAGTGGGCAACCCGCCATCCAAGCAGTAGATCACTTCCTCGCCACCCCGCAACTTCATATTGGAGCGCAGCACCTTCTTGCCATTGAGTCTGATGCTGCCCTTGCGCACAAGTTTCTGGAGCTGGGACCGCGATCGCTCAGGTAGCAGTTCCGCCAGAGCATGGTCGAAGCGCTTGCCTGCCATGGCCTTGGGGATCCGCAGGCTCTGGGTGGAGTTGTTTTCCATTTACCGGAAGTTGGAGCTTCAACATTAGGGCTTGGCAGCCTGTTGCCGCTGGGCATACCAATCCAGAGTTTCGCAGAGAACCTCCTGCCAATTGGCTCGGGGTTCGTAACCCAGAAGTTCCTTGGCACGCTCGATATTTGCCAAACTGTGGCGCACATCACCTTCCCGCGTTTCGGCGAAGGAGGGTTTTAGGTCCACACCCAGGTGCTTGGCCATCACGTCGTAGAGTTCGAGCAGCGACACCTTCTCGCCCCCACCCACATTGATCACCGATCCAGGCTCCAGATCCGAATCCAATGCCAGCAGGTTTGCATTCACCACATTCTCGATGCAGGTGAAGTCCCTGGTTTGTCCGCCGTCACCAAAGATGGTCGGCGCGCGACCGCTCAGCAATTCCCTAGCGAAGATTGCAATCACGCCCGTGTAAGGACTGTCATCCGCTTGCCGCGGACCAAAAACGTTGAAGTAACGCAGGGCCACCGTCTTCATTCCGTAGCACATGCCCCAAACACGCAGCAAATGTTCGCCCGCGATCTTGCCCGACGCATACGGAGAACACGGTTCGGGGATCATGGTTTCCATCTTGGGCAAGGTGGGGTTGTCCCCATACGCTGCGGCAGATGCGGCCATAAGAAAACGTTTGGTTCCCGCGGCCCGCGCAGCTTCCAACAGGTGAAGAGTCCCCGTGACATTGACCTCGTAACTACGCCTGGGGTCGGCAACACTTTCGGGAACAGAAACCTGGGCGGCCTCATGCAGCACACCGGTGATGCCTTGCATGGACCGTTCGCAGTGCTTTGCGACGGAGACGTCCCCCTCCAAGAATTCAACTGGAGCACCACTGCCCATTTCGCCCACTTCCAAATGGCCGAGATTGTGCATATGCCCCGACGACAGATTGTCCAACACTCGGACCTGGTTACCCCGTTCCACCAGGGCTGTAGCCAGGTGAGATCCGATAAATCCGGCTCCGCCGGTGATTAGGTAGCGAGTCATGGCGGGGATAATGAGAGGATTTGGAGACTGGGCGGGGCTTTTCGTGGTAGAGCCTATCGGCCTTCCAGGGCCCTAGAGGGAGGAAATCCCCCCTATTGCCTGTTTTTTTTGGCTTGATCGGCCAATATTCCCGGTTGCAATCCCTTCTTTCGGTATGCTTTTCGATGGCGTGGTATGCATCGGGAACCAAAGGGTTCACGCATGCCACCATATGATGGGTTGTCCGCCCCTGATCTCACGATGGGGTATGGACAACAAGACTTTGGAATAGAGAACGCTATGTCTAACAGACTATATGTCGGAAACCTTTCTTGGGATACTACCGACGACACCCTTCGCCAGACTTTTGAAGAAGATGGCCGCACCGTCGAAGACGTGCAAATTATGACCTTCCGTGACACTGGCCGCCCCCGCGGTTTCGCCTTTGTCAACATGGGTAGTGCAGAAGATGCTCAATCCGCCATTGAGGCGCTTGATGGGCAAGAACTGGACGGACGCGACTTGCGCGTCAACATCGCTCAAGAGCGTCAGCCCCGCGAAGGCGGTGGTGGCGGTCGTGGTGGCGGAGGCGGCTACGGCGGTGGCGGTGGCCGCGGCGGTGGCGGTGGTGGCGGTGGTTACCGCGACGATCGTGGCGGCGGCGGTGGCCGTAGTAGTAGCGGCGGTCGCAGCGGCGGCGGCCGTAGCGGCGGCGGTGGCGGTGGTTACCGCGACGACCGTGGCGGCGGTGGCGGCGGCGACCGCTGGTAAGCCCAAACACTATCCAGCCACCTAATTAGGTGGCATCGGATAGATCAAATTCAGCGCCACCGATCGGCTCTCCCCTGAGTGCCGGTTGGTGGCGCTTCCTTTTTGCTCCGTCCGATCACCTGAACATCAAGGGACCGTACCCCCTGGCAAGGGCCTGTGATTTCAAACGCAACTGCCTGGGTTCCGTGTTGATGTCGCGGGACAAGTATGACAAGCCCCCGGGGGGCCAAGAAGGGGGGTCGCCAGACTAGCATGGCTTCCGAATTGCACCGAGCTCCGAAAAGTGTGCTTGGGGTGCTTGGATCAGCCCTCCTTGGGAACCTGGCAGGAGTGGCCCACACGGACCCCAGGAAGTCACGTTTCCTGCAGGCACTCTATTGCGAATGCGACCCAATCTCAGTATACATGGCGCACCCACACCTGCCGGACACCCATGAAACGACTCCTCCCCCCCATGCTGATCCTGGCCGGACTGGCTCCTCAAGCCTCCCCGGCTGGCCCCGAATCCGGCTCGGTTGTCCCTCTTGTGACCATCCCCCGCCAGGGGGTGGCCATGGGAACATCCTGGAGCCTGAGCATTCGAGGGTCTGGCCGATCTGCGACCCTGGCCGCCAGCGAACAAATAGTCCGCGAACTCGAACTGGGAGAGCAGCGACTCTCGAATTGGCTCCCCAATTCTGAGTTGAGCCGCTGGAACCGGGTCCAGCCAGGTCGGCACCTTCCCTGTGACCAAACCCTCATCGGGGAGCTGAGGCGTGCGGAACATTGGCGCAAGGTCACGGGCGGCGCATTCTCCCACTTGGCGGAGCCCCTGGTTCGGGCATGGGACCTGCGGGGTCAAGGTCGCATCCCCACGGCCACAGCTATCTCCGAGGCCCTCGCCGCCTGTGACCCGATGGGCTTGAGTTGGCAAGGCGGTCAACCCCTGCGCCACAAGGCTACCAAAGTGGCGAGTGGAGCCTTCGGCAAGGGTGCTGCCATGGATGCGGCCTTTGCTAATCTGGGGGCAAAGGATAGCCCTTCCGTCGCACTCAATCTCGGCGGGCAATTGTTGGTCCATGGCTTCACCGAGACCATCGACATCGCCCATCCCCAGCATCGCGAACAAACCGTTGCCACCTGGACAATCGACTCTGGCTCCCTGGCCACATCTGGCAATAGCGAACGTGGCTTGCTCATCGACGGGCGCAGGTACTCGCACATCTTGGATGCGCGTACGGGCCAACCCGCCGAGGACTTTGGCAGCGTCACGGTGTGGTGCGACAAGGCAATAGATGCGGATTGCCTCTCCACTGCCCTGTTCGTTTTGGGTCCCGATGAGGGCCTGCGCCTAGCCGCCACCCTGCCGACAGTGCGCGTACTGTTCATCGAAAACACAAGCGTGGGATTGCTCCTGCGCGCCTCCCCGAATTGCAAACCCCAACTGCAAAGCACTCTCCCTATTCAGTGGTTCGAAGAATCGCCGAAAGATCAAACCTCCCCCAGCAAACCAGCCAGAACCTCCAAATGAAACCCAGCATCCTATGCATATCGGGAGCACTCTTGCTCGCTCCCTCCGCAGCCCTGGCCTCCCCGCTCCAGGACTCCCTCGAGCAAAGGCTCAATGCCCTCGAGAACCAAAACAAGGAACTCAGCGATTACATCGAAGCCCTTTCGGCACAAATGGAACAACTGCAGTTCTCAGACACCATGCCCGGCATGGGTGACAGCGTTCTGGGCATGGGACCAGCGGCTTCCAAGGTGTACAGCACGAAGGAAGGATTCACGTTCGGTGGATACGGTGAAGCCGTCTTCACCGATTACTCAGGCACCAAGGGCAGCACCAGTGACTATCTGCGCAACGTGCTCTACGCCGGTTACAAGTTCGAGGACAACTGGGTCTTCAACTCGGAGATCGAATTCGAGCACGCCAGTACGGGCAAGAGCGGTTCGGCATCCGTCGAATTCGCCTACTTGGAATACCAAAAGTCCGAGGCCATGAACTTCCGGGCTGGACTACTGCTAGCTCCCCTTGGCTTCGTGAATGAGATGCACGAGCCCACAACTTTCTACGGTGCTTCCCGCCCCGAAACCGAAAGTCGCATCATCCCCAGCACCTGGCGTGAAAACGGTCTAGGCATCTTGGGCAACGCGGGTGGGTTCCAGTACAAGGCTTACCTCATGACCAGCTTGGACGCCGATGGCTTCAGCGAAGCTGGCCTGCGCGGTGGACGGCAAAAAGGTAGCAAGTCCAAGGCTGAAGACCTGGCCCTGGCCCTGCGTTTGGATTGGACTGAAAACCCGGGCTTGCTGCTAGGCGTATCCGCCTATGCGGGGCAAGCCGACCAGGACGGTGCCGGCCTCGGTTCGGTGGACATGAGTATTTTCGACCTGCACGCCCAATACCAGTGGAACGCATGGCGCTTCAGGGGTTTGGCTACCACTGCCCATGTGGGCAACACGCAGGAGATCTTCATTGCGAGTGGCGCCGACGCCACGGTGGTTGGTGAACGCCAAGACGGCTTCTACCTGGAGGCCGGCTACGACTTCTTCCACCACCGCGAATCCGGGAAGCAACAGTCTCTCATCGGCTTCCTACGTTACGAAGAGCTGAATACCCACGCTTCTGTCGACAGTGCCCTGGCATCAGACCCCACCCAGGAAGAAGAGATTCTGACCCTGGGTCTGCAGTGGGCTCCCATCGACAACATCGTGTTCAAAATCGACTATCAAGACTTCGACCAAGCAGCGGACCGCATGCACTTGAGCCTCGGATATGCGTTCTAAACTCGCTCTCCTTTGCGTCGGCGCTTTCATGTGCGCCTGCTGCGCCGATCTCGGGTTCTCACAACCCGGGGCCAGCGCGGTGATTTGCCCAAACCCCGCCAGTGCCCAAAAGGTCTTCCTCACCCAAAAGGAAGCGCTAGCTCTCGCTTTCCCAAAGTGTGAGATCCAGCGCACCACCGCATTCCTCAGCAAGGAACAGGTCAAATCCATCGCCAAAGCAGCGAAGGTGTCCTTCAAATCCTCGATCGTCTACCCCTACATCGCAACCAAGAAGGGCAAGTTGGTGGGCACGGCATACTTCGACACCCACTTGGTCCGCACCCTCAAAGAAACCGTCATGGTTGTCGTCGACCCGCAGGGCAAGGTCCGTCGCATCGAAGTGCTAGCCTTTGGGGAACCCAAGCAATACATCCCCAGCAAAAAGTGGTACCAGCAAATCGTTGGCCTGAAGCTCAGCCCGAAACTCAAGTTGAACTTCAAAGTGCGCAACATGACGGGCGCCACCCTTACCGCACGAGCTGCGGTCGATTGCTCGAGACGCATCCTGGCCCTGCACGCGGAGTTGAACAAACCCGCGCCGAAACCAAAGGAGAATCCCGAATGAGCCGATCCCAAGCATGGCTGCTGCATGCCTCCAGCCTAACGGTCGGCGGCAGTGGACTGGTCTACGGCTACATGCGATACTTCGCCGAGCCGCAGGACCCATTTTCCATTGTCAACCACCCGCTGCAACCTGATCTACAGCACCTCCACATTCTCCTTGCCCCGCTGCTGGTTTTTGCGTGTGGTTGGATTTGGCAAGACCATGTTTGGAAACGGGTTCGCTCGGGTTTCAACAAACACCGCAGGAGTGGATGGTGGCTCATAGCGACGCTGATCCCCATGGTGTTTTCGGGCTACCTAGTCCAGGTCAGTGAACAGGAAACCACGAGGCTGCTCTGGGCTTGGGTGCACGGCAGCGCATCCTGCATTTGGCTTCTCTTTGCCCTGATCCACCCCCTTCTGCCCCGAAACCTACCCTCAAGGTAGGATCTTCCCGCCCGGGGAACACAACTCAGGCCATAGCAACCCCTGTTGGTTGATCATCGCCCAGGCTCCCGCGAAGATACGATGGTCATGGAGTTTCAAACGGACCGCCTTCGCATTTGGGTTCCTGAACCCGACCAAGCGGCACGGGTTGTGGAGTATTACTTCCGCAACAGAAAACACCTGAAGCGTTGGGAACCCTTGCGCAATGACCACTTTTACACCGAGGACTTTTGGAGACCTCAACTCGCGCAAAACAAGGTGGATGCGAGCAATGGTGTGGCCTACCGCATGGTGATCGAGATACGCAAAGGCCCTGCGGTGCGCCCAATCATGGGGATTGTCAACCTCTCCAACGTGGTGCGCGGCTCCTTCCAGGCTGCCCACGTGGGCTACAGCATCGACCACGCGCATACGCGGCTAGGATACATGACCGAAGCCCTGAACGGCCTGGCCCAATTCGCTTTCGATGAATTGGGCCTGCACCGTCTCATGGCAAACTACATTCCGTCCAACGCCGCAAGCGCCCAAGCCCTGGCCAAAGCTGGTTTTGAAAAGGAGGGCTTCGCGCCCCGCTACCTACGGATCAACGATGTCTGGGAGGACCATGTTCTGACATCCCGCATCCACGACGATTCGCTGGAGCCATAGCACGACGCCTAAACATCAGAGGTTTCCAGGCGTCCTGTTAGGCTCGGGCACTACCTTGCCCGTGCCACCCAATAGGCAATAAAAAAGCCCGCCGGCTCTCCACCGACGGGCTGGTGACTCTAGGTGTCCCGAAGGACTGATCGAGTCGGATCCCCAGCACAGCTCTCAGCTGTGTGGGGTTAAGCGGGCTTTGGTCTCATTCCGAACGCAACCTGGAAATGTTTTCCAGCCGATGTCGTAACTCACTGCTAAATAATAACTTATGCAACCCAATGACCACCCTAGATACAGAACAGCGGCCCACACCAATGCGATTGGATGGGCCGCAGTCCTGCAAAGGTTGACTCTCTCCTACTTCTGATCTCAGTACCAGCAATGGGGCCATAAACGAACGCGCTTCATGAAGCTCTTACAAGGCGGGGTCTGACCCTGAGCTGGTGGCTTGCAACGCTGAGGTCCAGGTCCAGCCAACGCCCAGGGGCCGGGTACATTTATGCCAGATAATCTGGATAGGGGCCGGGGAGCAATTCTCCCCGGTTCCCCTCCCACACCACCGGGCATCATACGGGTCCGTACCACGGCTGTTCGACAGATTGAGGTTACTTTGTATCGAGACAGGGAATGCCCATCTCCTCAAAGTAGGGGTTGGTGAGGATGTGGTGGAGCATTCGGAGGCGTCGGCGAATCCACTCGTCTTGTCTGCGCAGGACCTGATTGGTGTGTA
>JAAETM010000294.1 GCA_024228395.1 bacterium
CATAGGTTGGTACTTAAGGACGACGCTATTTGCATGGCGGAGCCTATCGGCGCAAGCCTTTGCGCTCTCTCGACCTTCGATCCGTATTCGTTCCCTACCCGGGGGCTGCTCGTGGTCGTGGTCGTGATCGTGGTCGTGGTCGACGTCCCTGGTCGTAATCGTGGTCGTGGTCGTGAACGATCATCGTGGTCGTGGTCGCCCCGTCGCCAAGCTGACAGGGCGCGAAGAAATCCCTTTCCGTCACACAACTTTTCTAACCGTTGCTCCGATAGCTCCGATAGAAACAGCGGCGGCCAATCCAATGATGAGTCGTGCCTTGGCGCGGTGTGGGCGCTGGAGTCAGGGTGGGAAGATCGACCACGACCACGATGATCGTTCACGACCACGACCACGGTGAGGACCACGATGGCCGATCACGATCACGATCACGATCACGACCAGGGACAACCACGTCGTCTTTGGTTGGGCTCTTTCGTGGGCAGCAACCTCATTACACTTGGCCGCCTTCGAGTACAGTTGTTCTTGCAGCGAATGCTACGTCGCGGTTCCGGCTGTCGTACCGCGGAGGGGTACCGCAGAATCATAGCTTGATACTTAAGATCGTTGGCAGTTCTCGACTCCGATGGGTTGGACGCCGAATGAAAGACGTCCTTTGTGACGATCCCGGTTGGGGTGGGCTCTGCGGGCATTGGTGCCCAGGAAGCTGAAAGCAGCTCGAATGGTACGAACGACTGACGGGCTGGGGCGGAGTCTAAGAATGGCTTTAAGGATGTCATCAAGATAGAGCCGGGCACTCTTAGCCACTCTGTCAGTGGACAACTCAACCCCCAGATAATGCTGAGCAAAGTGGGCGAGTGATCGTTTGAGTGTGGCAGTGATAAGACTGACCCAAATGAGGCCTTCTGCAATGGGTGCTTTGATCGTGTCAAAGCAGCACAAATTGGCATAGGACTTCCATTCTTTGAACATGAGTTCAATCTGCCAACGAAGTCTGTACAGCATGCCAATCTCTTCAGCGGAGAACGTGCCGCGGTCGAGGTTTGTATGCAGGTATGTGTAGTTCTTCTTGTTACGCTTCCCTGGTAGATAGAATGCTACAAGACGGCCATTGTAGACAGTGGATCCGGACCCCCATTGTATGTCCAAGTCAACCGTCTCGCGGGGAAGCGTTCTCCAATTGAGTTTCTTCCCCTCAAGACGACGTAACCGACGGCAACGCCGGCCGTTTGTATCGTAAGCGCGTAGAATCGTGGGTCGGATATCTTTCGTGCCACGAATAATGAAGGAACTTCCTGCTGCTATCATTCCTCCAAAAAATTCGCGGGATTGATAGCCGCGATCTTCCAGAACTAAACAGCCGCCGAGATCTTCGGGCCTTGGCCCATTTACCCGTTCGGCCTCCTTGTCTGCCGTCAAAGTAATCGATAGTGGGTTGTTCTCAAAGACACTCATGGTGACGTGAAGTTCGATTGCAGCAGGGGCTTTCTTGGTGAAGCGCCCAGGCCAAACGTCAGCAAGTTCATCTTTTAGGGTCAGCGAAGTCCCGTCGTGCACAATGATGTCCTTAAACGCCGAGAGCTTTTCGTCTGGTATGCTCTCCAAATTCGGCACCGCCAACTTCGACAGGCTTTGCTCCAAAACCCTGCGTAAAAACTCTGGAAATTTCTCTTTGGAAAGTTGATTATGGAATGGCTTGTACTGGATTTCCCTCCCCGTGAGCTTGTTCAATGCTCGCAGGATATCAGCAAGCCACTCCGCATCGCCGGAGCCAAGAGCCGAAATACAGGCGATGAGAAGAGCCTTCGGTGCCAGCTTCCGCTTTCGCTGCATAAATCCACTCTGCCGAGCGGTTTCATCTATTTGCTCCTCACTGAATACTTCCAGCAGCCTCTTCGCGACACTTTCTGCGCTGAACTTCTTTGTGGTAGATTTTCGCTCGGTTCCTCTGCAATTCTTCTTTCGCATCCGGGGGGGCTCCCATGATGTTGTCTTAGCCGACGTACATCAAAGAGCATCCCCGGTGCTTTTTCACCCTCTTTGGCTAACGGATCTATTTCAATGGGATTTCCAGACTACGCGAAAACGTCGTCCTTAAGTACCAACCTATGAATCACCTCTATCCTCGCCCCCAGCATTTATGGCGCTCATTCGTGTTACCGCGCAAGCTAGATGAAGGACTCGTAAACAGCCTAATTGATGGCCATCACGAGGATGCAAGGGGGCACGCACCCTCGTGATGGATAAGGGGATCTAGACGCCGAGCACGTCGATGACGTGTTCAAGGATGTCGCGCTCGACGAGTTTGCGTTTACGCCTGGCGCTGAGGCGCAAGGCGGCGGTGGCGACACGGTCGATGTCGCGCAAGGACCCGAGGGCGGTTTCGTGGATCATGGCGATGGCGTCGGTGGTGAAGAGGTCTCGGTTGCACTTGGCAGTTTTCAGGCGATTGGCGATGTAGTCGGCGGTGTCGTCTGGAGTGATGGGGTCGATGGTGAGGCGGTGATGGGTGCGCGAGTACAGTGAGCGGTTACGCCGCAAAGCCATGCGATCTGCAAGTTCGGGGAGGCCCACCATGATCAAGGAGAGCAAGGCTTTGCTGTCCCACTGGTAGTTGAGCAGAATATGCAGGTGATCGAGGGTGTCCTGGTGAAGAAGGTGGGCCTCGTCGAGCAAGAATACTGGATGGAGCTGATCTCGACCCAGGTCTTCGACGTGAGAGCTAACGGCGAAGAAGACGGCGGCCGCCGTTGCGGAGGGTGACAGCCCAAGAGCCAGACAGATCTGGCGGTAGAAGTCCCGTCGACCCAGGGTGGCGTTGTGGCAGTAGGTCAGGCGAAAAGCGCCGTGGGGGAGTTGCTGGCGTAGGGCACGAAGCAGGGAGGTTTTGCCGACGCCAGGCTCGCCGGTGACCATCACCGACGCATGATCGTCGAGTGCTTCGATGATTTCATCGACCACCTGTTGCTTTGAAGGTGGCAACCAGAGGTCTGGGTCTGCAATTTCCTTGGAAAAGGGAGCGACTTTGAGACCAAAATGGGAGAGGTACTTGGCAGTCATCGCCCGTCCTCCTTTTGGTCTTTGTCGGTGCGAATTCGGCCGGTGGCAAGCCGCAGAGCCGTCTCTGCAGGGTTGAAACCGGTTTTGCTCGGGCTCGTGAATGCATCATCTGTTGTACGACGTGGGGGCCTCTTGACCTTGGCGTTGTGGACGGGATCGACAAGCTGCAGCGGTAAGAGTTTACCGTCAAATTCAACGACAGGCGCCGGCGGCTCGTCGAGCATGCAATAGGCAACGGTGACGACACGGCCAGCGAGAAACCCCTGGTCGAGTTGGAAAATGAGGCCGGCGACAGAAAGGGTGTTGTCACGGCGGACGCGGCGACGCTCTCGTACGGTGAGTGCGAAGCGGATTTGCTGCTCATCGAGACGATCGACGTGGAGATCGTCGTCTGCTGCGGCCCAAACCCCAGCGGGAGTGCGGCCAAGCAGCCCAGCATGGGGAACTCGGTGGTAGTGTGTATCGAGCCAGGCCCAGAGCCTGACGTTGACATCGTGTAGCGATGCGCCCTTACCTATGTAGCGCAAACTTTGCTCTCGCATGGTGCGCCAGAATCGCTCCATCTTGCCACGAGCTTCGGGATCGTAGGGTGCGGCGTGCAAAAGGGTAATCCCGAGCCGCTCGCAGCCAAGCTTCAGGACGTTGCCGCGATAGGTCGAGCCGTTATCGAGATAGATCACGTCTGGGGCACCGTGCCGACGCAGCGCACGGACGAAAAGGTGAAGCATGTCTAGCTCGCGTTCCTGATGCACAGCAAAAAGAGCGACGATGTAGCGGGAGGCGTCGTCGAGGATTGCATGGATGCGGAGAGGCATCTTCTTGCCCTCGACGATGACCGGTGCGCCGTGGCAGACATCGGCGTGCCATAACGCCCTGGGACGCTCGGCCTGCCAGCGCAGACGGGTCTTGGGGCTATCAGCGTCACGCAACGGAATGCGATCGAGGCCAGCTTGGACGTACAGCCGCCGAACCGTGGCAGCAGAAATCGCATCTTTTTCAAGTCGTCCCTCGACGACCAAAGTACGCAGGATGAGCGGGACCGAGGCCGAGCGGTGCTCGTGACGGATAGCCAGTAGCAGCTCACGCTGCTCGGCTGTTAACTGCTGCGCATGCCCCTGGTCCGACCGGCCTTCGGGACGCAAAGCAGCAAGACCTCCCCGCTTGTAGCGATAATACCAGCGCTCCAGCGTCGATACGGCAAATGTCCGGGTCCGGCTGCTCTTCGGTGGCCGAAACCGCGTCTTGCTGATCATCCGCAGCTCACGGCGTAGCTCACCGTGACCGAGATCGCGGCGAGCCAGTTGGCCGACGATCTCACTACGAAACAGCGCGACTTCCTCGGCGTGGTCTTTGGGTTTGAGCGTGTCCATCAGAAACTCCTTTCAAAAGTGATGGACAGTGCTCGCGCATCACGCCGAAATTGCGAAGCAACCTTCGGTGGTGGGCTGATTTCCCGATGGCGGTCACATGGCGATGGCCCTCCTCAATTGCGTCGCGCCGAGCCAAGCCTGATGCTCGAGCGGTAAGGCAAGATCACTGCTCAGGGCCGCTGCGACCAGCGTCATCGCCGTGCGCTCGGCGATTTGTTTCGGTCTCCAATCCGGCGGGCAGCGCCTCACCTCGGCGAAGAGTCGTTGGGCAACGACGGCCCTCAGCCAGCGCCGCAATGTTGTCCAGCTGCCCGCCGACGCAGGCCCGACAATCGACCAGGGGCTGACCCGTCTTCGCACCCTCGCCGCAGCCTGTTTCCCGATTCCATACAATGCCAACGCCCACGCGATCGCCGGTGCCGAATAGAGCCAGCCTCGAAGCAGGCCCATCGGGCCGACGACAATCACAGCCGTGCACCCCAGGCAGCGATAGCGGCGAAGCGTGATTTCCCGCGTTTCGGGTGGACCGTCAGGTGATGCTAGGCCACGAACCTGCCGGCTACGGCGCCCATGACCATGGATTTGCAGCGCCGCCCCCGCTGGGCGGCCTGCCGTGCCACAGGCTGGACACCGCTTCGGCCGCGCCTCATCGACATTGGGTGGCCTGCTCATCCAGCTCTTGATCTCCACCGGGTAGTGGACCAATCTTATCTTGCTTCGTTCTTCATTCACGTTGGTTACGGAGCACGGCGTGGGGGATGGTCTAGATCCTCCACGCCACCTTTACCCTTTTTCTACAACCCAGACCCTCGCCCCACCTCCTTTGTTGGCCGAACTACATCATTTACCCTGAATGGTGAAGATCAGGACTTCGATGGCAAGGATGCGAACAGTGGGGCGATCGCCCTCAATTAGCTCGGACAGAAAAGGGGCTCAAGACCTCATTACAGGAGACTGGTAACACCCGACGTTTCAATTCGCGCGCATATTCAGGTCCAAACTTGATGCACCCCCGTCCGAGGGGTCACGGCGGATGGTCTCGTAGGTCACCTCGATGCCTCGCTTAGCTAGCATTTCCTCGACATCACGAAAGCTCAGCGAAAACCTGTGGTAGAGCCACACCGCGTGACTGATAATCTCAACAGGAAAACGATGTCTCTTGTAGCTAACGGTGCGATTCAACATCAAAGCAGGATATCAGCAGGGTAATTAACCTGACAGTACCCTTTGGTCCGTTGTTCGCTGAGACGTCTGTCCCTGGCTCGAAGATGCGGATGGAGGTCCAGCCTGAAGTTGCCTTTCGTCTCCCTGGCGGGGAACCTCGCCGTCAACATCGCCGGACAGCCGCCCCCCCCTTGTATAGTGCGCTGTCGGAGGAGAGTCGTGGGCGCGGAGGGGTGAATATTGGGCACGGAGGGGTAAATATCGTCATCCATAGGTGGCCCGAGGAGCCATTGCACCAAAGCAGATTGGCCGTGCCGTGGAATTCCGCTAAACTACGTAGCGAGAAGACGCTCCAATGCCCCAAGCTACTGGTCCCGACCAACCTTTGGCATCCTTGCCCAGCCGGGTACGCTATCTGCCGCCCCACATAGCACGGGTCCGCTACTGGTGGGTCTATGTCGCCTCGGCCGC
>JAAETM010000295.1 GCA_024228395.1 bacterium
CGACCTGCTCTCCGCCATGTTCGGCACCCCTGGAGATGCTCCCAAACTCGTCATGGCTCCGGCCACCATCGAGGAGTGTTTCCACTTCGTGGTCACGGCCCGCAAGCTGGCCGAGGCCTTCCGCATGCCGGCGATCATCCTTACCGACGCCAACCTGGCCACGGGGGTGACCCCCCTGAAGCGGCCCGAGATCCAAGAGGACTGGTTCTCTCCGGCTCCCGATCAATCCGCGTGGGAAGAGAACGTTCCCGCCTACGACTGGGACCCTGAGACGGGCATTTCCCCGCGTCCTATTCCTGGTCAAGCGGGTGGCGAGTACGTGCTTACGGGTCTGGCGCACACGCGCAATGCCAAGGTGGCGTACGATCCCGACGTCAACCAGGATTCTTCCGCTCTGCGCAGTAAGAAGCTGGCAGCCCTTCAGAAGAGCCTCAACCCGCCCGAGATTTACGGGGACGAAGAAGGCGACCTCCTGGTCGTTAGCTGGGGTTCCACCCGTGGCGCCATCATCGAGGGCCTCGACCGCGCACGCGAAGAGGGCCACAAGGTCTCCAATGTGCACCTGCGCTTTCTGTACCCCATGGAGCCAGGCCTCAAGAAGATCTTCTCGCGTTTCAAGAAGGTCATGACCATCGAAATCAACTACTCAGATGATGTCCCTGAGAACGCCGGGGAGATGCGCCGTGTGGCACAACTCGCAAGGTTGCTAAGGGCCAAAACCCTGGTCGACGTCGACTGCTGGTCCAACGTGAAGGGGCAACCCTTGGGACCGAACTTAATCCATGACGAAATTGTCGCGCGCATGGCCGCGATCGAAGGAGGGAAGGCGTAATGTTTGGACTCAAAAAAGACTGGTCACTCGACCTACCGAAGAAGTACTACACCATGGACGATTACAACGGGGGCGAAGCCCGTTGGTGTCCCGGATGTGGCGACTTTGCCGTTCTAACCGCTGTTCAGCGCGTTTGCCGTGAAGAGCAATTGGCGCCCGAGAAGACGGTTTGTGTGTCCGGAATCGGCTGTTCCAGCCGCTTCCCGCACTACATGAAAACCTACGGATTCCACGGCTTGCACGGGCGCGCTCTGCCCGTGGCCTGCGGCGTCAAGTCGCGTCGTCCCGACCTGAACGTTTTTGTGGCCACCGGCGACGGGGACTGTTGTTCGATCGGTGCGGGGCATTGGGTGCACGCCCTCCGCTACAACATGGACATGACCGTGATGTTGTTCGACAACAACATTTATGGTTTGACCAAAAAGCAAACCTCGCCGACCTCGCCCCAGGGCCTGGCCACCAACACGCACCCCGACGGAGCCTGGCTGCCGCCGCTCAACGTGCTGGCTGCGACCTTGGGTTTCAGCAACATTTCCTACATGGCACAGACCGTGGACTGGAACCCCACGCACCTCTACGAAACGCTGAAGTCTGCCCAGCAGCACCGCGGATTGAGCTTTGTGCGCATCCTGCAGCGTTGCCCGGCTTTCGTGCCCACGATGTTCGAAGCGGCCATGCAGGACCCCGACAAGATCCTGCTGCTCGAGCACGAGAAGGGCATCCCGCTCGATGCTGGCGTGGCCAAGGTCTACAAGAATCGCCAGGCCCACGATCCTTCGGACCTGATCGGTGCGCGCACCATCGCGGACAACACGGAGCAGATTCCGATCGGCCTGCTGTATCACAACCCTTCAGCCCTCGTCTATGACGACTTCACTACCCAGGGAATGGGTATGTCCACCAGCGACAAGATCGAAGCCCTCAACCGTGAACTCGATCGCTTCGCGATTCAATAGGTCCCATGAGGTGTACAGAACTTAGGTTGGCTCAGGTCCCTGAAGCCTCCGACATGCCCGCAGCGCTGGAAGCGCTTCGTCGTTTCCACTTTGCGACCACTGGAGTGGCGGGATCCTCTAGCCAGATTCCTTCCGACTTTGTTCCCGCTCTGCTCGCCCCCGTTCTTGGAGCGGGTCGCGTGAGTGGGGACTTTCCGCTGTTCCTGTCCTCGCTCGATTCGGATGGGGGCATGGCCCAGGCCGCAGGCGATTGGCTGGAAGAAGCCATGCAGCGTTGTGCCCCAGGCGACAATGATTGCCGCCTTTTGAAGGACAACCTGAAACGATTGCAGCGCCAGATTCTGAACTTGGTGGCCGATCGTGGTGGTTATTTGGACGCCGAAGCGGTGTTTGCCGAAGCCAAGCGGGGACTGGTGCAGGAACTCAACTTGACCGGTTCCAACGCGGACAAGCTGTCCGAGGAACTCGACAAGCTTCAGGGCGCTCTGCCCAAGGGCGGTCGCTTCGTGGACATTGGAGAGCGCTCGGAATGGTTGCTCCTGCTGGCCAGCTGTCGCCGTAAGTTTGGTGCCGAACAAAAGGCCTTCCGCGCGGATGTGGAAAGGTTGTATGGGCAGTTGAGCGATCGATTGGGGCTTGAAATCGGTAAAACCGATGCAGCGCGTTCTTCGGAAGCGATGCGGGAATCCGTCGGCGTGGCCGGCAGCAGCTTTGTCAATCCAGCAAGCCTGGCTCAAATTGTGGGCTCCCACCGGGGCTCGGTCACCATGTCAGAACCGCGCCGCCTGCGCATTGCCCAGGCGCGCGATCGCATTGGAGCCTGGCTCGAAGAGGATTCCGGTGCCGTGCTCTCGGTGATTCACCCCGAGGGCATCACCCTGTTCGACGATGCCGCCGGTGACCTAAGTGACGTGGAATTTGACCACTCCGTCGATCCTTGTGCCGCCTCCAAGGTCCTTTTCGATCGGCATGCAAAGGAAATGGCCGGTCTCTTTGGTGCCGTGCGCCAGGGCCGGTTGGAACTGGCGGATGCCTACGATACCGCCGTGCACGACGCATGGTTCGAAGCCTTCGATTGGCAGGCCTTTTCCCCTGAGGAATTCCGCCAGATGCCGTGCATCGTGGCCATGGATTCGGCGGAGGCCCTGGCTGGAGAGCACATGAGCTCCCTGTCCAGGCTCTTGCGTGGTGGCCGCCCCGTTCGGGTGATGGTGACCACCGACCCCGCGCGCTTGGTGGGAGAGGAAGAGGATACCGTAGACTCCCGCGTGGAACTGGGGCACCTTGCCGTGGCCCACAGGGAAGCCTGCGTGCTGCAAGGTTTGGCCGCGCGCCCCGCTCACCTGCTAGCAGGATTCGACGCCGTCTTGGGCAGTGCCCGTCCGGCCTTGATGGTGATTGGCCAGACCCCGCGTCTGCCCGGCATCGATCCCTGGTTGATGGGCGGCGCCGCCGTGGAAGGCCGCGCCCACCCCTTGTTTTGCTTCGATCCCGAGCAAGGCCTGACCTGGGATGGTTGGTACTCCGGTTCCG
>JAAETM010000296.1 GCA_024228395.1 bacterium
AGCAGCTGCACAAATTCGGTGGCGGCGGGGGAGAGGGGACGGTCCTTTTTGCGGATGATAGCCAGGCGGCGTTGGATTTTTAGGCCGCTGACGGGGATGGTCCGCACGCCGTCGGAGCCTTCGCCCACACCCAGTTGGCTGACGAAAGCTAGGCAGTCGGTAGCGTGCACCATGCGCAGGATGGCGGGGATCGAGCGTAGTTCCATGACCACGTGGACCTTGACGCCTTTCTCCTTGAGGGCGCCGTCGATCAGGGATCGGATGGCGCTGGGGGATTCGAAACCGACCAGGTCCTGGCCTTGCAGGGCGGCCACGCCGATGCGGGATTTTGAAGCCAAGGGGTGGTCGGGGGCGGCCACCAGCACGATGCGGTCGGTGCGCAGGGGCAGGACTTCGAAGTCGTCGGAGGAGGTGGGCAGGGTCACGATACCGAGTTCGAGCTTTTCCTCGAACACGTCGCGTTCCACGTCGCGGCTGCCGGCTTCCTTGACCTGGAAGAGCACGCCCGGGCGGCCGCGTTGGAATTCGGCGATGGC